>NZ_JALNTN010000004.1:0-42024 GCF_023161905.1 Pseudoalteromonas sp. 2CM41L | reverse complement strand
GGAGTGGTAGTTCAGTTGGTTAGAATACCGGCCTGTCACGCCGGGGGTCGCGGGTTCGAGTCCCGTCCACTCCGCCACTTGTTATTTCCTCAATAGCAAGCTTATAAAATCCTTGGTTAAATAATTTTATAAATTACCCTTTGGCTATCAGCTATCAGCTATCAGCTATCAGCTATCAGCTATCAGCTATCAGCTATCAGTCATAATTTACACGTAAACCGTAGTAGATTTGAATTAAAAACTCATAGCTTAATTTTTAGTTTAGTTCATAGCTTTACGTGTTATCAGAATTCAAATTGTCCTTTAAAGTAGTTTATATGGCTTGAGGATAAGTCATAGCGCCGCAGATGTAAAAAGCTTATCTTTATAGTGAAGTGTTAGAGAGGGACGCTGTTGATGACACAGGCTTTTTCAGGGCTTCTGATACTGTTGCACTTTGCTAAAAGATTTATCGCTATTAGAAAGCGACGTTACTTTCCCGTTAGTGTTGTTTTAAAGCTGTGGTGATGGGTTTTGTTTCTCATAAAAGTTTACCTATAATATCACGCTTACTTATAGGGATATTTTATGATTGAAGTGATTGGCTTAAATAAGCAGTTTGTTACCAACGTGGTTTATCGTGATTACAATAAAGTGTTTAGCAGCCAAAAAATATGCATCGAAGCACCTAATGGCCAAGGGAAAACAACTCTATTGATGATGTTAGCGGGGCTTGAAACTTACGAAAGTGGTGAGTTTTTGTTTTCTGGAAACGCGTTAACCGAACCACATAAGCAAGTTGCTATAGCCTCTGACAGTATTGCTTTACCCGACTTTTTAACAGCAAAGCAAATAATTAACTTATCCTCAAATACATTTTGCTGTTGTTGGCCAACAGCTATAGTCGATGGGTTTAATTTTAATGAAT
This sequence comes from Pseudoalteromonas sp. 2CM41L, assembly GCF_023161905.1. Lineage (NCBI taxonomy): Bacteria > Pseudomonadati > Pseudomonadota > Gammaproteobacteria > Alteromonadales > Pseudoalteromonadaceae > Pseudoalteromonas > Pseudoalteromonas sp. 2CM41L. The sequence goes on along the minus strand of NZ_JALNTN010000004.1, from coordinate 41,117 downwards.
TTCTAAATACACGCTTTGACGCTCTATCATCAGGTAACCAAAAGAAGTGCCAGTTAATTTTAGCACTTATGCGTGATGCACCGTATTTACTGTTAGATGAACCCAGTGCAGCGCTTGATCAAGCGAGTATTGAGTATTTATTAATTTTACTTGATGAATATTTAGTAAATAAGCCACAAGGTCAAATAATTATCACTTGTCACGAGCCCGAGCCTTTTTTACTGCATGGCTTTGAGTGTATGCCTTTATGATTGCAAATTTAAAACAATCAATTGGCCAATACCGCTCTTTTATGGATTATCGTTTTCTGGCATACAAGACTGAACTTACACAATTATTATTACAACTGAAAAGCTTTGGGGTGTTATTTTTAGTGGTGTTGGGCTCGTCAGTGTTGGGTTTGATATTGCTACTTTTTTTAGGGCTTGGAAAAATTATTGATAGTAGTGATGCACCTCAATATGGTGCGCAAATGGCTTGGCTGTATTTGCTGCTACAAAGTGTAATGTTAAGCGCAATGAAGACTGCAATAAAAAACTCAGCCCAACGAGCGTTTCAACAGACATTGGTAAAGCGGTATTGGCTTGGTTTGATGGATATAAAGCTTTTGCTGTTAAGTAATGGCTGGTTGATTGCAAGCCTTGTTATTACAATTGACCTGAGCATAAACCAGTGGCTTAGGGTGCCGCATTTTTTGGTGTTTTTACTATTACAATTTACGCTCGGCATTTTATGCTTATACAAGCCAATAGCGCTTGTTTATGGATTTTTGTTATCTGCAATGTGGCTAATGTTACCGTTTGATGTAAGTCCACTGACTTATCAGTGTGGCTTTGTGCTGTTATTTACCTTAAGCACCTTAATGGTACCTTTTAATTTTGCAGCTAAGTTAGAGCTAAGCTCACTTACAGGCTTTTGGCTAATGTTTTTTATACACAACAGCTGGACTTTGATTTGGCGAGGTGCTTTATTGTTGTGCGTATTTATGGCATTTGAGGTACTACTACAAGAGCGCGCTAATTTAGCTGATATATTCAGTATTTTGTCACTTGCTTTTGTGGTGTTGTTTAGTAGTTCATTACAATTTGATTGTAGTCATCTACATCAACAATATAGTGTGTTTTTTAAAATGCAGAATAAGCAAACAGCATTTTTTATTGGCCAATTTGTTCCTAGTTTAATTGTGCTCTTACTTTCGCTTATTGGTTTTTTTGCTTTATTCAACCAAGCAAGTGGCTTGTTGCTATTAACTGGCATTATTTGGTGCGCACTCCAACAAGCTATCGTGCAAAAAAAACCAGCGCATTACGCGCTGGTTTGGATGATCACAACAGGCGGACTGTTGGCTGCGTTAACCTAACGGGTTAAGCTGCATCTGCTTTGCTGTCTTCACTTTTACGTGCGGCTTTGCCTGCTAATAAATCAGCTGGGTCAAAGTCATCAACGTTAATCACATCTAAGCGGGCTTTTTCAACAGCGGCTAATTTATCAGCTTCTGCTTGGCTTAATATGCCAGCTTCAAGGCCCATTTGCGCTACTTTATCAAGTTGGAAGAATGGCAGTTTAAGGCCTTTTTCTTTACATACTCGTTCAAATAACGGCTCTACAGCCAGTACGTCTTTAAGTGTTTGCTCTTGACGGCCAACTAGGTTTAGTGGCTCATCTTTTAAGTAAACATAGCTTGCTAAACGGTTACGCGTTTCGCTAGGTACTTGAAGTAGTTGTGCTAGTTTATGCTCAAGTTTGTCGGTAGGTTTACGAACCGGGCGACCAAACGGGAATAACAATACTTTTAATACGCCACGTAATGGGGCAGAGGGCATGTTATTGATTAAATCAGCAAGGGCACGTTGGCAGTGGTAAAGATGATCCTGACAGCTCCATTTTACTAGGGCTAAATCTTCTTGTTTACGGCCTTCATCGTTATAACGCTTAAGCGTTGCAGACACTAAATATAAGTAGCTTAGTAAGTCACCTAAACGTGCTGAAATACGTTCTTTACGTTTAAGCGAGCCACCAAATACCGCCATGCTAATGTCAGACATAAGCGCAAGCGATGCACTAAAGCGTGATGCTATACGGTAAAACTCTGCGGTGTCGTCTTTGTACGGTACGCTAGTAAAACGTGCACCACTAAGCGCAAGCCACTTAGTACGTACAAGGTTCGACATTGTAAAGCCAATGTGGCCCATTAGCGCTTTATCAAATACGTTAAGCGCTTCTTCGCGGTCTTCAATTTCACAAGCACCAAGCTCGGTTAGTACAAATGGATGACAGCGAATTGCACCTTGACCATAAATAATCATATTACGGGTCAAGATGTTGGCACCTTCTACTGTTATAGCAATAGGGGCACCTTGATAGCCACGACCTAAATAGTTATTTGGCCCAAGCATAATCCCTTTACCGCCAAGTACGTCCATTGCATGAATGGTCGACTCGCGCATTTGCTCGGTAAGGTGGTATTTAATAATAGCTGAAACAACCGATGGCTTTTCACCTAAATCTACCGCACCCGTTGACATACTAACTGCTGCATCTGAGCTGTAAGCGTAACCTGCAAGTTTAGCCAGTGACTCTTCAACACCTTCCATTTTACCAATTGGTAAACGGAACTGACGACGAATACGGCTGTATGCACCTGTTGCTACGGCAATTGTTTTAATGCCACCGGCAGAGTTTGATGGCAATGTAATTGCACGGCCAACCGATAAACATTCAACCAGCATGCGCCAGCCTTGGCCAGCCATTTCTGGGCCACCAATAATGTAATCAAGGGGTACAAAAATATCTTTACCGCGAGTCGGGCCATTTTGAAATGGTACGTTAAGCGGGAAGTGGCGACGACCAATTTCAACACCTGGCGTGTTAGTTGGAATAAGTGCACAGGTAATGCCTGGCTCTTTGTTGTCGCTTAGTAAACCATCTGGATCTTGTAGTTTAAAGGCAAGACCAAGTACTGTAGCCACTGGTGCAAGAGTAATGTAACGCTTGTTCCAGGTAAGGCTGATACCTACTACTTCTTCACCGTTCCATTGCCCTTTACACACAACACCGTAATCAGGAATTGAGCTTGCGTCAGAGCCTGCTTCTGGCGAAGTTAATGCAAAACATGGAATTTCTTGGCCTTGGGCTAAGCGCGGTAAATAATGATTTTTTTGATCTTCAGTACCGTAGTGCTGTAGTAATTCACCTGGGCCTAACGAGTTAGGTACACCTACAATTGACGATAGCAAGGTCGATTTACTGGTTAACTTTTGCAGAACACATGATTGTGCAAACGCAGAAAACTCTAAACCGCCGTATTCTTTTTTGATGATCATGGCAAAGAATTTATTATCTTTTAGATATTGCCATACATCTTGCGGTAAATCGGTAAGCTCGTGTGTTGCTTCCCAATCATCTAGCATGCTACATACTACTTCTACAGGGCCATCAATAAAGGCTTGCTCTTCAATAGTCAGCTTTGGTACTGGGTATTGGTGTAGCTTTTTCCAATCTGGGTTACCACAAAATAAATCAGCTTCCCACCACGTAGTACCGGCATCGATTGCTGACTTTTCAGTGTCAGACATGTTTGGCGTTACTTTTTTAAAGGTAGTAAAAATCGGCTTGATTATATATTGCTGACGAATGCCAGTAACAGAAAGAGGAACTGCGATGATCAAAAAGATCAACCAGCTAATTAAACCAAAAGCACCTGCAAAGGTACCAATTAATAATGTTGCGGCAGAAACACCAAGTGCTGTGTTCCAACTCGCTCTGTGGTAAACCGCGATGCTGAGCAGTGCGATTAAACCGAGTGTAAATATGAGTGTCATTGCTTATTCCTTAATAGAGGTCAGACCACCTTAGTTAGAGTAGCGCTAGTGAGCGTAAGTTTCAAGTACATTACAGCGTTAAATTAACGACAAACTAGCTATTATGCTTATCATTATTCCCTTTATAAGGAACGAGCATGCATCACTGCTGTGTTTAATTCAATCACAGCGATTATTTAAGCGCTAAAAATCAGTAAATCAGCTAGCCAAAAAAGTTTTTTTAAGTAAGTATGTCTGTTGTAGCGCACAGCAAAGTACAGCGCTATTTATACGTATTTTTTAAGGGTTAGTTTATTAATGTGTGAATTACTTGGCATGTCAGCCAACGTACCTACGGATATTTGTTTTAGTTTTTCAGGTTTATTAGAGCGCGGTGGTAATACTGGCCCGCATAAAGATGGCTGGGGTATCACGTTTTACGAGGGTAAAGGGTGTAGAACCTTTAAAGATCCTGAGCCAAGCTATCAATCAGAAATCGCCAAGCTAGTAAAAGCCTACCCCATTAAAAGTGTGTCGGTAATTAGCCATATTCGCCAAGGAAACCGTGGCCGAGTGTGCCTTGAAAATACCCATCCGTTTACCCGTGAGCTTTGGGGACGCGAAATTACCTATGCACATAATGGCCAGTTATCTAACTATCACGATTTAAAACCACAATATTATCGCCCTGTGGGCAACACCGACAGTGAGCTGGCGTTTTGTTGGTTGCTAGATAAAATTCGTGAAAAATACCCAAAACGCCCCTCTAATATGGCCTCTGTATTTAGATACGCGGCTAAGCTTTCGCATACGCTACGTGAAAAGGGCGTATTTAATATGTTATTGACCGATGGCGTATTTGTATTGGCGTACTGCACGAATAACTTACACTACATAACCCGCCGAGCACCATTTGGTAAAGCAACGTTAATTGATGCCGATATGGTAGTTGATTTTAACGAAGAAACCACCCCAAACGATGTAGTAACAGTAATAGCTACACGGCCATTAACCAACGACGAACGCTGGCAAAAAATGCAGCCAGGGGAGTTTGCGTTATTTAAAATGGGCGAACTAATTTAGTTAAATAGCCTAAAAGCAAACACAAAAAAACGCGATATAAAATCGCGTTTTTGTGTTTGCTATCACCGTGTTTACGGCGCTTCTGATCTTACTTCGCTGCTCTCACTTACTGGAGTAGAAACAGGCTGGGTAACGGTAAATGAATTCATTTGTACTTCAAACTGCTCCATGCCTTTTTCGCCTTTCCACATACGTACAAGCATGTAGTCCATTTCTGGTGCAAACCAGGCAAGGGCTTGGCGTTTATCGTTATCGTATAAACGTTTTACTTTTATAGCTTCTACGTTACCAATTGGCAGCGAAATCATTTCTTTGCCAACCACTTCAAAGTTGTAGTCGCGGCGATTGCCTTTTTTATCAATAAGCGGAAACGAAAAATAAGTTTCGCCTTTTTTTAAGCCTTCGCGTACTTGTACTTGATACGAAATAGCATCTTGAAATTCGTCAGTCCATTCGCACTTTAGCGGGTATTCGCTAGTACTACTGGTGACCACTTTATTTTGTGTATCAAAGTCTATTTTATAATCTTTATCTGGGCCGGTGCCGGTACGCACCATATTGTAATGATGAGGAGTGACTTTGTTATCTAAAAAAGTAAATACTGAGGTTTCTTCTCGCTTGTCAGAGAAAATCATCCACTCAATATTGCTGTGATAAGTAAGTTGATATGTTTGCTCGCCAACTTTTTTAAGTTCGCGTACTGCCTCGCCATGATTTTTACCTTTGCGTAAAATATCGTAGCTGGCTTGATACTCTGTTAGTTCGCCTGCAATTAGGCTAGTAGGAAGTAAAGCGCCCACACATAACAGCAGGGCACTTATTTTTTTATTGTGGGTAGTGCGCGCCGTGTGCAGGAAGTTGTTTTTCGTCAAGAACTGCATAATCTGCTTCCATAGTAAGTCTGTGTTCACTGAACCACTTGACCACCAAAGGATAAATTATATGCTCTTGTTCGTGCACGCGTTTAGCTAATGTTTCTGCTGTATCATCCTTGAGTACAGGTATTTGCGCCTGAAGAATAACGGGACCGCCGTCTAACTCTTCAGTTACAAAATGAACACTTACGCCATGAACATCGTCTTTTGCATCAATTGCTCTTTGGTGGGTATTCAGCCCCTGATACTTAGGCAACAAAGATGGATGAATGTTCAACATTTTTCCAACATATTTTTGCACTAAGCTAGGAGTAAGAATACGCATAAACCCAGCTAATACAACTAGATTTGGCATAAAAGAGTCAATAACGTTCATTAATTGCGCATCATAGGCCTCGCGCGAGTCAAAATCTTTGTGACTGAGCACTTTTGTAGCAATACCTGCTTGTTTTGCACGCTCAAGGCCGTAAGCGTCTGCTTTGTTACTTATAACAGCCGCTATGTGTCCGTTTATTTCGCCGCGTTCGCAGGCATCAATAATGGCTTGTAAATTAGAACCACTACCCGATATTAATACCACTAAGCGAATGGGTGCCATTACTTAGCACCACCTACAATTTCTACTTGCTCTTCGCCGGCAACAGCATCTTGAATTTCACCAAGGTGCCATGCGTTTTCGCCAAGCTCTTTTAAAATGCTTAAGCTTTGCTCTAGCGCATCGCCTGGTACTACTAATACCATGCCTACACCACAGTTAAATGTACGGTACATTTCGTGCGTAGTAATATTGCCGTTTTCTTGTAACCAGTTAAAAACGGTTGGCCACTGCCAGCTATCGCCTTTAACTACTGCTTTTGCAGAATCAGGTAATACACGCGGAATGTTTTCCCAAAAGCCGCCGCCAGTAATATGCGATAGGGCATGCACGTCTACTTGCTTAAATAGCTCAAGTAAAGGTTTAACGTAAATACGGGTTGGCTCTAGTAAGTGCTCGCCTAGTGTTTTGCCGTCAATAACTTGGTTCGTATCGGCGTTTGATACTTCAAGCACTTTACGAATTAAAGAAAAGCCGTTTGAGTGCGGACCGCTAGAGGCAAGGGCAATAAGTTGATCGCCGGCTGCTACTTTTGTGCCATCAATAATTTTAGATTTTTCTACTACACCGGTACAAAAACCGGCCATGTCGTAGTCTTCACCATCGTACATACCTGGCATTTCAGCTGTTTCGCCGCCAATCAGGGCACAGCCAGAAATCTCACAGCCTTTACCAATACCGGTTACTACATCGGCCGCTGTGTCTACATCTAGTTTACCTGTTGCATAGTAATCTAGAAAAAACAGGGGTTCAGCGCCTTGTACTATTAAATCGTTTACACACATTGCAACTAAGTCAATACCTACAGTGTCGTGTTTTTTTAAGTCGATAGCTAAACGTAGTTTAGTACCTACACCGTCAGTACCTGCTACTAGTACTGGCTGTTTGTAACCTTCTGGAATTTCGCAAAGAGCGCCAAAACCACCAATTCCGCCCATTACTTCTGGACGACGCGTTTTTTTAACTACGCCTTTAATACGCTCAACAAGTGCATTACCAGCGTCGATATCTACGCCCGCATCTTTATAGCTTAATGACTGTTTTTGTTCGCTCACAGGTTTTCCTCAAATAATTGCTTGGGGTTGCTTTTCGATAGCTTAGAAACGCGCGTATTTTACAACAATTGCAACTGCGCGGCTAGCTCAAATATAGTTTTGAAATAATTAACAAGGACACTTGTCCGCTGTCTGTTGTTTAAATAAACAAAAAAACGCCCGCAGGCGTTTTTTTAGTAATTAAAGTCGTTAAATTAACAGCTATGCTTTTGCAGTTAAAATAGCTCTAAGTGGTGCAGGGTAACCTTCAATGGTTTTACTGGTATCGTTTGGGTCTAAAAAATCAACTAACGATTCGTTTTCCATCCAGTCGGTCCTGCGTTGCTCATCAAGCGTGGTAATTGCGCAATCTTTTATTTGCACATCTTTAAAGCCAACGCGCTCCATCCACAGTTTTAGTGCAGCAGTACTTGGAATAAACCAAACGTTGCGCATTTTTGCGTAGCGGTCGGTAGGTACCAGTACGGTGTTTTCATCGCCTTCAATTACTAACGTTTCTAGTACGAGTTCGCCACCTGGGCGAAGCTGCGCTTTTAACTGCGCTAAAAAATCGATAGGCGAGCGGCGGTGATACAGCACCCCCATAGAAAACACCGTATCAAACGCTTTAAGCTCGGGTAGTGCTTCTACACCTAATGGTAATAAATGCACGTTTTCGTCTGGGTTGTAATGTTTAATGGCCTGAAATTGACACAAAAATAAATCAGAAGGGTCAATACCCACTACAAATTCAGCGCCTTCACCGCGCATACGCCATAAGTGATAGCCAGAGCCACAGCCTATATCTAATACTGTGCGGCCTTTTAATGGCTCAATATGAGGAAGTAGGCGGTCCCACTTCCAATCGCTGCGCCACTCAGTGTTTATTTCAATACCGTGTACAGTAAAGGGGCCTTTGCGCCATGGCATCATGCGTTTTAATAAATGCGTGGCTTGTTTTTGCTCGCCTTCGCTCATCTCCCCCGGTGCGCCAATTTCTACTTTAGTGGCGATATCAACGTGGGTTGTTTTTACTTCTGGCAAATTTTTAAGTACTTTTTGCCATTTTGGTAAATCGCCATGGCTTGCCTCGTTTTGCCAATGCTTTAATTGAGCGGGCAGGGTTTCTAGCCAGTGGCTAAGCGGGCTTTGTGCAATTGCTGCGTAAAATTGGTTAAACCATTGAGACATAAGTCACTCTCTTTATTTAATTGCTACCATTGAGCAAAAATTAAAACATTGATACCACACCTGCGTTTGGCTAAAACCAATGTCGCTTAAACGATTAAAGTGAGTGCTTAGCGTATCGGGGCGCATCACGTTTTCAATGGCAGTACGTTTTTGGCTTATTTCAAGCTCTGAGTAGCCATTGTGGCGTTTAAAGTCGTGGTGCAAATCAATTAATAAATTATCGCACTGCTCGTTTTCGGCTTTAATTTTTTCGCTAAGGAGCAGTACGCCACCGGGTTTTAAGTTAGCGTAAATTTTTTCAAGCACGGCTTGGCGCTGTAATGGCGGAATAAATTGCAAGGTAAAATTCATGGCCACTACCGACGCATTTTGAATCTCAAGCTCGTTAATATCGCCTAAAGTTACTGTAACAGGCACGTCTGACTTAAAGCCTTGTAAATGAACCTTACAACGCTCAACCATAGCTTGTGAGTTATCTACAGCAATAATGTGGCAGTTATCGGTGCGAATATTACGGCGCATGCTTAGGGTAACCGCACCAAGCGAGCAGCCTAAATCGTAAAGGTTTGAATTACTTTGCGCATATTCACCGGCCAATTTACCCATAGTGCTTACAATGGTGGCGTACCCAGGCACAGAGCGCTGGATCATATCCGGAAAAACCTCAACCACATTTTGGTCAAAGCTAAAATCTTTTACTTGTTGCTCAGAGGCGTAAATACTGTCTTTTATACTCACTAAGGCAGTCTCTTTAAAAATAATGGCACTATTTTAACATTTTATACTGGATAGTCAGTGATAAATTCAGTAGCTTGGCTAGAATTATGAATAATAAGTATAAAAGAGAACGTTAAATGAGCAAAAGTAAGGTAATTAGCACAGACGATATATTAGCAACCCTATGTCATTCAGTGACGGGTGTTCTGTCATCAGCCAGCGGTAACGAAATTAGCTACTCGGCTATGGTGCAAAAAATAACGCGCACCTGTATGCGTCCAGACATTGGCTGTTTTGTATTATTTGATGGTGGCTTTACAGGGCTGGTAGTCACTAATTTTACAGCGCAAGCGGCAATGGAAATTTACGGCGATTACATGCGCAATATGGGCATGCCTGAAGAAGAAATTGCCCACAGTCATTTATCGGATGACGTTTCAAATGTAATGGGCGAGCTGATGAACCAAATTGTTGGTGACTTCACTTCTAAAGTGCGTGAGCAGTTACATACCTCTATTACGCAAAACCAGCCAAAAATGATGGCGATTAATAAACAAGTGCAAATATCGGTTGATACCACTATGGATCGCCCACAAGCACGCCGCGTAACCTTTACTACGCGCAACCAAAATATTTTTTACCTAGAGCTGGCAATGGATAAAACAGAGTTTATTAAACTACATGACTTTGACATTGTAGAAGCGATAGACCCTGATGACATTATCGAAAACGAAGCTAAGCAAAAGGCCGAAAAAGCAAAAGCTAAGTCAAAAGAAGCAGAACAAGATGATGCCGATGATGACTTTATGGCTGAGCTAGGGCTGTAATGTAGGTTGGGTTGAGCGAAGCGAAACCCAACGTGCTTTTGAGCTGTCAGTTTTAAGCTATCAGTGAGTTATTAAAAAACGCGATTTAGTATCGCGTTTTTTATTTAATAAATTCAGCTTATCACCTCTTTGTTAAATCACTCATTAACGTTGATATTGGGATGTAATAAAGGATTGAAAATCCATACCAAGTGAGTTGAGCCCAATATACGATTTCGCTAATATCATTTAAAAAATTAAGCCCGATATAAAGAGTTAAAGATAAAAACGAAAAGATGAAAATTTGTACTTGTTTAGTGCTGAATTTATCTTTGTTTTTGTTTTTATCTGGTACATCAAATGTTTTTGCTAGCAATTGCCCCCATAGTATTGACGTTGCTAAAGCAAAATCCGAAAGTTTAATAAAACCAATGAAATCGCCTTGGAGTACTTTAAGTAATAAAAGCACAAAAAATGGTAAAGCTATAAATAAAGCTTCCTTTTTTGCACTCTCATAATTTATCTTACCCATCACTTAAATCCAATTCAGTTTGTTTAACTTCTTCTTGTGGTATTACTCGTATAACTTTAATAATTTCACATTCGATAGATGTCGTTTGTCGGTGATTATTGACTTTCTTAGTAGTTTTAATATCGGCTAAAAGTCCATCGCCAGGCCAAAGTTGTGCATCTTTATCATGATTCCTCCAGCTTTCGAACCAAACCTCATCCGTCATTTTAGCTGAAAACTTTTTAGGTTTTCTTGAATTACTTTCTAAGTCCCAATTTAGACCAAAAACATAAGAAGGGCGTCGAATAACTACAACCTCTCGACATGGTAAAGTCATTTCTACATTTTCGAAAATCTGTGATGCAGGTCGAGGACATGAAAAATCATCTGAAATATCAACAAATTTCTTCATTTTCCCAAACTGTGCTTTATCCTCTTCAGAGAGTAGATTCAACGCGTTATCTATTTTGTGGAGAGCTTCAGCGATTTCGAATAAATTTAGATTTGATTCACAAGTAAACTCTTCTAAATCAAGTCCATTAGCGGCTATTTGAGAATAAATTTTCTCAGCAAATAATTTAACGTCAGATTCAGAGTCAATCTTTTTTGCTACTGCAATTTCTTCTTCGAGGCCTCTATAAATTGCATCGCAGATAGATTCAAAGTTGACCCCCCTGACTTTATCAATGACGTTATGTTTGATATCGGCAATTACAGATCCTTTCCGTGTTTCTGAAAGTGCGGAACTAAACTCTATTTTTGTGCCAAAGCCTAGTAGTATCGTTGAGTGTAGTTTATCAAAACCTTCAACAAGTAAACCCATAGAGTTGAAGACTCTTTCGGGGTTGCTTACATTACGAGCAAAATCTATTCTAAGAGAGTAACTAGGGGGCATTAGATAATTCCTTTTTTAATGTGTAACTTATACTACTTAATAGATAGATATTTGTCACAGCTAAAATCAGCTAAACATAAGGATTCTCTCCCATTGCCACCACCACACAAAAAATCCTCAAATCTAACTCTAACTGATGGTATTGCGGCTCCATATGGCAGCACAATTTATAAAAGCTCTTGTTGTGGTCTTTTTCTTTAAAGTGGGCGAGTTCGTGTACGACTAGCGCTTTTAACAGTGGCTCAGGTGCGCGCAGTAAATCGCTGTTTATGGCTAAATCGTGCTTACGGGTTTTACCTTGCATGCGGTAGGTGTGAGTACCGAGTGCGTTGGTTACCATATCCCCTTGTTTTTTAAATGCAGCGCGGCCAAACGGTGGGGCGTTTTTTAAATACTGCTTTTTTAAATCAGTGGCGTAGCTGTAAAGTAGTTTGTCGGTGGTGATGGTGTGCGTATGTGGGTATTTTTTAAGTAAGTAGTCACATACCTTGTTGTTATTTATAAGGCTTAATACTTGCTCAACAATGTTAGCTGGGTAGCCGGTAAAGTAACGTGCGTATTCACTCATTTTTGTTCTCTATTTAAAAAAGCGTTGGCTGGTGGGCTTCTTTTTCGCCACTGAATGGATTTAATACCGGGTGATTATACCCTAGGTCTTCACAAAACTGCCTAGCAAGGAGTGGAGATTCACGGTTATCGGCAGTATGAAAAAACACATACGGGGATTTACCCTCATCAAGCCATTGTTTTACTTTATTGAGCCAGGGTTTATAAAAGGGTTTATAGTCGTTTTGTAAATCGGCTATTACAAAGCGCGCCATCGGCTGCGAGCCAGTAGCTATTGCATGTACCGGTAAGTGGGGCTTTTTTTGTTGTGCATCTATTAAAGCCTCGGTGGTGGGCTTTACTGCAAAAAGCGCACGGGTATCCATAGAAATACGGTTTATATTATTTGCCATTAATAGCTGATTAAGAGCAATCTCGGCCTCACCTTTTTTAAAAAAATCACTATGGCGTACTTCTACGCCGTAATTTAGCTCTTTGGGGAGCAAGCTAATAAATTGCGTTAATTTAGGTAAATCGTTTGGACCAAACGCTTTGGGTAATTGCAGCATTATTTGCCCTGTTTTTTCAAGTATTGGGGTAAATAACGTAAGCCAGTCATTAAGTTCTGTTTGAACATTACTAAGCGCAAGCTCGTGGCTAAAGCGACGATGAAACTTAAACGTAAATTTAAAGTCCTCGGGTACGCTTTGAGCCCAGCGTAAAACAGTGCTTGGCGCTGGGTCTGCGTAAAAGCTGGTATTGCCTTCAACTGAGTTAAAATGCTGGGCATATTGGCTTAGCATATCGGCATTTTTACATTGGCGGGTAAATAAGTTGCCTTTCCAGGCGCTGCTCGACCACTGAGGGCATCCAATATATAACATAAAAAGGGTGGCTTAATGACTTCGTGGCGTAAGTGTACCAAATACATACGGTGCTTGCTGCAAATTCAACCACCAACGTTCAACATGCCCTAGCATCTTGATACTACTTGGGTATAATGCAGGGCTTAATTTGATTATTTTTAGATTGCTAGCGGCTTTATTTGTATTGTGGTGACCAGTTTTTTAAATCACACGCCTTAAAACAAATAAATATAACCGTTTAAGCCTTTTATCTGACAGGAAAACTATGCGCTCTATATATTGCGGACAGCTAAATAAAACTCACGTAGATCAAGAAGTTGAACTATGTGGCTGGATCAACAAACGACGTGACCTTGGTGGACTTATCTTTGTCGATTTACGCGATAGAGAAGGGTTAGTACAAGTTGTATTCGATCCAGAGGTTGAAGGACTAATGGATAACGCTAACAAACTTCGCCAAGAGTTTTGTGTGCAGTTAAAAGGGGTTGTACGTGCGCGCCCAGAAAGCCAAGTAAATAAAGACATGGCAACAGGCGAAGTGGAAATTTTAGGTACCGAGCTAACTATTATTAATCGCTCTGAGCCGCTACCGCTTGATTTTAATCAAACCAATTCAGAAGAGCGCCGCTTAAAGTACCGCTACTTAGATTTACGCCGCCTTGAAATGAGCGACCGTATTAAACTGCGCGCTAAAGCAAGCAGCTTTGTTCGTCGCTTTTTAGATGACAATGGCTTTTTAGACATTGAAACACCTGTACTTACAAAAGCAACACCAGAAGGTGCACGCGATTACTTAGTACCAAGCCGTGTTCATAAAGGTAGCTTTTATGCATTACCACAGTCACCACAGTTGTTTAAGCAATTGTTGATGATGTCGGGTTTTGACCGTTACTACCAAATTGTTAAATGTTTCCGTGATGAAGATTTACGTGCCGATCGCCAACCTGAATTTACCCAAATAGATTTAGAAACCTCGTTCATGAGCTCTGATCAAGTACGTGGTATGACTGAAAAAATGATCCGTGAAATGTGGCAATCATTATTAAACGTTGATTTAGGCGATTTCCCAATTATGCCTTACAGCGAAGCAATGAGCCTTTACGGTTCTGATAAGCCAGACTTACGTAACCCAATGAAGCTTGTTGATGTAGCTGATTTAGTAAAAGACGTAGAGTTTAACGTATTTTCAGGCCCAGCTAATGACGAAAAAGGCCGCGTTGCTGTATTAACAGTACCGGGTGGCGCTAAGCTTTCGCGTAAGCAACTTGACGATTACACTAAGTTTATTGGCATTTACGGCGCTAAAGGTATGGCGTGGATGAAAGTAAACGACCGCGATGCAGGCGCTGAAGGCGTTCAATCTCCAGTGGCTAAGTTTTTAAACGAAGAGGTAATTACCCAGTTACTTGAACGCACTAACGCACAAACGGGCGACATTATTTTATTCGGTGCCGATAAACGCAACGTTGTAAACGAAGCAATGGGCGCGCTTCGCTTGAAGATTGGTGTTGATTTAGAAATCACTAACCTTGATAGCTGGGCGCCACTTTGGGTTGTTGACTTCCCAATGTTTGAAGAAGATGACGAAGGCACGTTACATGCTGTGCATCATCCATTCACAGCACCAAAAGATATTAGCGCAGAAGAGCTTGAAGCAAACCCAGCAGCGGCTATTTCAGATGCTTACGATATGGTATTAAACGGCTACGAAGTAGGTGGCGGTTCGGTACGTATTCATAATGCTGATATGCAAGAAGCAGCATTTAGAATTTTAGGTATTGATGCGCAAGAACAACAAGATAAGTTTGGCTTTTTACTTGATGCCCTTAAATACGGCACACCACCACATGCTGGTTTAGCCTTTGGTCTTGACCGTTTAGTTATGCTTTTATGTGGTACCGATAACATTCGTGACGTTATTGCATTCCCTAAAACCACTCAAGCATCGTGCTTATTAACCGATGCACCTAGCAAAGCTAATAGCGACTCGTTAACTGAGCTTGCAATCAGTGTGGTAGAAAAAGCAATTCCTAGCGAAGAGTAATACCGCGCGCAACAAATGCGCTTAGCTAGATTTAAAAACCCTTAGGAGTATGCCTAGGGGTTTTTTTATGGTTAAATTTAAAGCAGTTCATATCAATCGTGTTAAGTTATTAGTCTATTTAGCACGCTAGAATAGTTAAATATTCAAGTTGCTTGGTATCAAATATTATTCAATAGAGAGGGAGTTCTTATGTCGTTTAATCTCACATTATTTGGTGAATTTTTAGCTTTTTTTATTTTGTTTTGCATTCCAATTTTTGCGCTGATTAGCTATAAAATAGGTAAACGCAAAAGCACCATGCCGGGCGTTTTAGCTTTTGTGGGCGGATGCTTAGCGGTATTTCCGCTCTTTGGCTTAATTTTTATCGCCTTATTAGCGCTTAAACAAGACTTGCCAAAAACCAGCCCTTATGCCCATTAAACAACCCTAAATACGGACACGTAGTCACAGTGCCAATTTCTAATAATAACTATTATTGCGATCAGCAATTTAGTGCCTTACAGCTAGCAAAACACACACTCGAAAACACAGAGTTTGAAGCGTGTACGTTTATAGATTGCGACTTATCTCAGGGGCAATTTAAAGCGTGTCGATTTATAGAGTGCAGCTTTGAGCATTGCAATTTATCGAGCATTGAATGGGGATACAGCTCGCTTGAAAATGTAAGCTTTAGCCATTGTAAGTTAAACAGCGTGCAATGGAGCAATGCTGATTGGGGAGCCCTAAGTATAAATGCGCCGGTGAGCTTTAATAGCTGTGAGCTTAGTAACTGCTCTTTTTATGAATTAACTTTAAAATCACTAAAATTAATTCACTGCTTTGCAAAAAATGTTGATTTTAGACATGCCAATTTAAAGCAAAGTACATTTACAGGAAGTAATTTTCGCGATAGTGAATTTTTTCAAACCACTTTAACTGAGTGTGACTTTGTAGGGGCTACAGAATTTAATATAGATTTAAACAGTAATGCGTTAGCGGGTGCTAAGTTTGAGCGCTTTGAAGCTCTTAATTTACTTACAAGCCTTAATATTGAGCTTTGCGATTAATATGTGAGGAGCGTTTAGAAGCTGCATATTGCAAGCCTCTAAACAATGAATAACCTTTAATAAGATTAAACAGTGGCCTGTAGCTTGGTATTAACAGCTAGGGCCATTTTTATTACGTGCGTTTGCCAATGTGCGGGCAATTTCAAGCAGTGCAGGGGTGATGTCATAAGCGCCGTCTTTGATTAATTTGGTTACATCGCCTGATGAATATAAGCTATCGCGCGGCGACTTGATACCAAGTTCGCGCACAAAGTCTTTTGTTTTACCTGTGCTGCCTGTTTCAATAAATTTAAAAATAATACGCTCGTTGTTACTTTTTGGCTCGGCCTGTAACACGGCAATTTCTTCTTTATAGGCTTCTATTCGACTTTGCAAAATGTCGATACGTTGTTCAATAGTGCTGTATGATTTCATGGGGTACTTTTCTAAATTAACTAAAAATAATAGCCGTATTATCGCATACATTAGCAATGGCGCGCGCTAACCTTTATAGTAAAAGTTATTTTTATTTAAAAACAATAATTTATATAAGTTAAAACATGCATAAAACAATAAAAAAGTTACTAACATTAAGTGCATTTAGCCTAACCGCGAGTTTAATATCACCATTAAGCTTTGCTGATGATGTAATAGTGGATCAAAGCCGCAATCGGACCATCCCTATAAATATCACATACCCCAATGAGAGTAATCAATGCAGCGTACACGCAAAGTGCCCTGTAGCATTTGTAAATGCAGGCTACGGCATTAGCCACAATGACTACACGTTTGCGAGTAAGCTATTTAATGCACAGGGTTATTTAAGCATTGCAGTCGCACATGAGCTAAAAACCGACCCTGCGCTTAATCGCATACAGCCTTATTTAACCACCCGCATGGAAAACTGGCATCGCGGTGTAGTTACCCTTAAATTTTTAGTTAATCAGCTAAGTGCTCAATACCCTGAGTATAACTTTTCTCAGCTCACGTTATTTGGCCACTCAAACGGCGGCGATATATCTGCTTTATATGCTTCAATTTACCCAAATGAAGTAAGCCAACTAATTACCCTCGATCACCGACGCATGTTGATCCCACGTAATAAAAACATACGCGTGCTTACACTGCGTGGTAGCGATTACCCAGCCGATGCGAATGTTTTATTAAATGAAACAGAGCTAAAAAACTTCCCTGTTAGCCAAGTAATGATTGAAAAATCGCGCCATAACGATATGTACGACGGCGGGCCAAAATGGCTGGTACAGAGAATAAGTAAAGAAATGCAGGCGTTTTTAAATTAACAAAAATTTGTAGAGCTTTATTTTAGGGCCTGTTGACCTTTCAGGGTTATAATTTGTTCAATCTAGGGGCCATTTAATCACGGCGCGAGGTTTGTAACCTAGTGGGCTCGATAACTGCTCCTGCGTTATTCTAATGACTTACATCCCTGTAAGAATAAGTAAAAACCGAGTAACAAAGAGTAAATGGCCCCTAGGCAGAACCCTTTGGGCAGCGCCTGTTTGGCATTTATACGTCGTTATCGCCTATTTATGGGGGAACAACCACACTACATATGCTCTGCCTTGCCTAAATACCAAACAGACTGCTGCAAATTCAACCTCGAAAGGTAAACAGGCCCTAGTAAATAGCGCAGCCACAGCTGCGCTATTTTTGTTTTAGTTACTCAACTAATTCACTTACTACAATTGGGCTGTTATGCAGGGTTTTATGCACTGGGCATTTGTCGGCTATTTCTAGCAGGCGTTGGCGCTGTGCTTCGGTTAAGTCGCCGCGTAGGGTAATTTTACGGGTAATGGCCTCTAGGTTTTGGGTGCATTCGCCGTTGTCGCAATCTTTGTAATAGTCGCGGGTGTGTTCAAGTTCTACTTTTATATGATCAAGCGGCAGCTTTTTTAAGGTTGCATACATACGCAGTGTCATTGAGGTACACGCGCCTAGGCCTGCGAGTATATGGTCGTAAGGATCGGGGCCTAAATTACTGCCACCTACCTTTAACGGCTCATCGGCAAGCCATGTATGATCTTTAGTACTTACGTGCTGAGTAAATATATGATCTTTTTCTTCAACCAGTACTTTGCCGTTTTCTAATTTTGCGCTGTAGTTGCTTTGCTCATATTTAACGTAGCGGTTTGCCCAATTAGCAATAAGCGTAGCAGCGTACTCGGCATCGTTTTTATTACTCAGTAAGTGGTCGGCGTTATCGAGGCTAATAAAGCTTTTTGGGTGTTTGGCTGATGCATAAATTTTCTCGGCTTCTGAAATATTAACCGTGGCATCAACAGGGGAATGCATAACTAAAAGTGCGCGTTTTAATTTACCTATATGGCTACGGTCGTACTTTGCGATGTCCTCTACAAATTGTTTTTTTATGGTAAATTCGCGCCCAGCTAAGCTAACTTTAGCTTCACCTGCGGCGTTTATTTCGTCTAAATGGGCTTCAAAGTTATGTGCAACGTGTTGCGCATCTGAAGGAGCGCCAATTGTTGTAATAGCCGATACCTCAGGAATATGCTCTGCAGCAGCCAGTACGGCAGCGCCGCCTAAGCTGTGGCCAATTAATAACTGCGGCGCATCAAAGTAAGTACGCAGGTGATCGGCTGCGGCCACTAAATCTTGAATATTTGATGAGAAGTTACTGTTTGCAAAGTCGCCGTCGCTATTGCCAAGGCCGGTAAAGTCAAAGCGCAGTACGGCAATACCCTGTTGGGTAAGGGCGCGGCTTATGCGCGTAGCGGCAGCAATATCTTTACCACAGGTAAAGCAGTGTGCAAATAAAGCATAAAACTTTACATCGCCGGCTGGGCGTTCAAGCTGGCCTGCAAGTTCTAAATCGCCGCTTTTAAAAGATACTTTTTGTCGCATAGAAGAGCCTTAGTGTTTCATTAAAATACGTTACAATAATAGATAAGATATAAGCACTAACTAGTGTAATTTCAATGTTTATTATGCTTTGATCTTGATCAAGTAAACTGCTTACTATTTCATCGTGAGGACATTTGTCCTTATGTTTTTTGGGTGGTTTGTCTATCCTCGCACAGCGCTATAATGAAGGTTTTGCTACTTTATATTGGCTAATTAGCTATATTTTAAAGCAGCTCACTTCTAACAACCTATTCACTGGAACGTACAATGCAATTACCTACTGTTGATTATAAAGCTCCCGATGCGGCTGCTCACTTTGTTGAATCGTTAAGAAACACCGGTTTTGGTGTATTAAAAAATCACCCAATCCCGCAATCTTTAGTTGAGTCTATTTACGAAAAATGGCAAGACTTTTTTAATTCAGAGCAAAAGCACGACTTTTTATTTTCTAAAGAAACGCAAGACGGTTATTTCCCGCCTTCTGTATCTGAGGTAGCTAAAGGCTTTACAGTAAAAGACATTAAAGAGTACTTTCATGTTTACCCTAAAGGTCGCGTGCCTGCTGAGCTTGAAGCCGACGTACGTGAGTACTACCGCTTAGCTAACGAATTTGCAGCAACGCTTTTAAGCTGGGTTCAAGCAGAGGCACCAGCCGATGTACGTGCTAAGTTTTCTATCGATTTAAAAGACATGATTGCTGATTCTGAGCAAACATTGTTACGCATTTTACATTACCCGCCAATGACAGGTGATGAAGAGCCAGGTGCAATTCGCGCTGCAGCACATGGTGACATTAACTTATTAACTGTATTACCTGCATCGAACGAGCCAGGCCTGCAAGTTCAAAAAACTGATGGCGGTTGGTTAGATGTGCCATGTGACTTTGGTAGCTTAATTATTAATATTGGTGACATGTTACAAGAAGCGTCGGGCGGGTACTTCCCATCGACTATTCACCGTGTAATTAACCCAACGGGTAAAGCGTCGACTAAGTCGCGTATTTCTTTACCGCTGTTTTTACACCCACGTCCTGATGTTGTGCTTTCTGAGCGTTACACTGCAGACAGCTACCTACAAGAGCGTTTACGCGAGCTAGGTGTTAAATAACGTTATATTTATTGAGTTAAATATAAACCAAAAGCGGCTTTTAGCCGCTTTTGTTGTTTTTAAGCAAGGTTATACCAATCCGCAATAATGTTGAATCATTTTTAGGGGCTAAACGTGTCGCTATCTGCGTTAAAAAATTCTCATTTATGACTATATGGATGCAGAAGGTAGAGCAATGCAGGAGCAATTGCCGAGAACAACTAAATAACGAATTTATTGTCTAGCTATCAACACGTTTATCTATTCTCAAAATAGATCACTTAATTAAGCGGATTGGTATTAATTTTTTGGGTAAGTTTGTTTCATTATTAAAACCGACTCAGCAATTATTTGCTCAAGTATAGCTAAATCGATATTTTCCAATTTTGTCACGTACAAACAGCTTTTACCTAGGCTATGTTTACCAAGCTTATTTAATAATGCCGCTATTTTGGGGTGATCAAAGCCAGGCATAATATAAATAGAAAGCTTAGTTTTGCGTGGTGAAAACCCTGTGATTGGCCATTCACCTGTGCGGCCGGAGTCGTACCTATAGCTGTATTGGTCATACCCTATAATATCTTTACCCCATACAACAGGCTTTGCCCCTGTGACTTTTTCAAACAGGGTTAGTAAGGTCTGTGTGTCTTCAATACGCTTTGAATCTATACTTTCTAGGCATTGCTTAAGTGTTATTTGGTTTGCTTTAGTTTTTAATGTCATAGCGTTGATTTGTATTGTTATTAGCTACTCTAAGGTTAGCACTTAATTTGCTAAGTGAATATTTCCATGCATTTCTAAGTTAGTTGCGTATAATGCGCCCTTGGCCGGTTTGGCCTTTATTTTATTGAGAGATTTTATGAGTTTTGATGGTTTAGGTTTATCACAGTCTTTAGTTAACGCGGTTTTAGAAAAGGGCTATGAAACGCCAACGCCTATTCAGGCTCAAGCAATTCCTGCAATTATTGAACGTCGCGATGTGATGGCGGCTGCACAAACAGGCACAGGTAAAACCGCCGGTTTTACGTTACCGCTAATTGAGCTGTTATCTAAAGGCAGTAAAGCAAAAAGTAACCACGTACGTGCCCTTATTTTAACGCCTACGCGTGAGCTGGCTTTGCAGGTAAGCGAAAACGTTGAAGAATACGCTAAGCACTCTGATGTAAGTTCGTTTGTAGTGTACGGCGGCGTAAAAATAAACCCACAAATGCAGCGCCTTCGTAAAGGGGTTGATATTTTAGTGGCCACGCCTGGGCGTTTAATCGATTTACACAATCAAAACGCGGTTAAATTTGATAATGTTGAAGTGCTGGTACTTGATGAAGCCGACCGCATGCTTGATATGGGCTTTATTCACGACATTAAACGCCTGATTGCTAAAATGCCGCCTAAACGCCAAAACTTAATGTTTTCGGCAACGTTTTCAGATGATATTCGAGCATTAGCAAAAGGGTTAATTAACGACCCTGTTGAAATATCAGTTGCGGCAAAAAACACCACTGCTAAAAGCGTAACGCAAAGCGTTTACGCTGTTGATAAATCGCGTAAAACCGCATTACTTAGCCATTTAATTCGTAGCAACGATTGGCAACAAGTATTAGTGTTTAGCCGTACCAAGCACGGTGCAAACCGTTTAGTTAAACAGCTTGAGCGCGACGACATAGTAGGCGCCGCTATTCATGGTAATAAATCACAAGGCGCTCGTGTTAAAGCATTAGATGGCTTTAAAAGTGGCGAAGTACGCGTACTAGTAGCGACTGATATTGTGGCACGTGGCCTTGATATTGTTGAGCTTCCGCATGTGGTTAACTACGACTTACCAAACGTATACGAAGATTACGTTCACCGTATTGGCCGTACCGGTCGTGCTGGAGCATCAGGGCATGCTATTTCGTTTGTAACAGCCGATGATGCCGCTGATTTATACGGTATTGAACGTTTTATTGGTGAGCTAATCCCTCGCGCTGAAGAGCCTGGATTTGAACCAACTAGCCCAGTACCTGAGCGCGCATTAGATGCTCGCCCAATTAAACCTAAAAAGCCTAAAAAAGCAAAGCAGCCGTTTAACAAGCCTAAGTCTGATAAGCCGAACAGCAAAAAACCAAACAATGGGGGAAGCGGTACAGGCCCTCGTCGTGGTGGTTCTAAAAAACCAGCAGCCAAAACCGATGACAACGCACAAAGCCCATGGGCAAAGCGCCAATCGGTAGGTGGTAATGGCCAGCGCCGTCGTCGCCCAAATAACGATTAATCATTATTAAAGATTGTATTGGCCTTTAATTAAACGCCAATACAAAAAAACGCGCTACCTTTTTAATAGAAGTAGCGCGTTTTTTATTATCTGTAATTTATACTTACCTGATCAACGAATTAACGCCTAAACCTACAAACAAGGTAACGCTAACGCTTAGTAAGGTGCCTAGCATAACGTACTCGGTGAGCTTTTTATCTTTACTGGCACTTAAATCGCCAAACCTAAATACCGACTTGGCAGCTAGCAAAAAGCCAAGCCCAGCAAATTGATCAAGTAATATAAAGCTGAGCATAAGTACTCGCTCTATCATGCCAATGCTTTGTCCGGCCAACGGTAAGCTGCCCTCACTTGAAAAGTTAGCGGTGAGCCTTTCAAGCATCATTCTTATAAATACGGCACTTGGGCTTAATATAATTAAATATCCGCATACAACCCAAAGCACTTTAGGGTTTGTGGCAAGTGCGCTTACGTACGCGATTAAACTTTGGTTATCAGTTATATAAATACACAGCGCTATTATTACGGCTATATGCGCTATTTGGTCGAGTAAAAAGGGCACAACCCCTTTGTTAGAATACGACTTAGCAATATCTATTAGGTAGTGGCTAAGCATAATTGCAGCTGTTGAAAGTAACACGGTGCTTAGTTGTTGCCAGCCATAGCTATATTCCCAAAGCGCTAAAATAACGGCGCTAACCACACCGTGTACTAATACATGCAGGTAGAGCTTTTTAGCTTTAAAGTGGTGGGTGTTTCTATCGTTTACCCAGCTCATTGGTTGTAAAAAAAAGTCACTGACTAGGTGGCCTATAATTAATGCCGCTAATAATAACGAAAACCCCATTACTCACTTCCTTTTGCAATCGTTGTTATGACCTGTTTAGCGTGTACTATAAATCGCTCTATTAGCTGATAATTTGCTAAGTTAAGCAATTTAGTGACATTTTCGCGACTGGTGTTAAGCTCTTTTGCCAGTGCTGCATGGCTGTTATCGGCCTGGGTTAAATACACGTAAAGCGCATTGGCTTGTTTTTGCGTTATTTTGCTAAGCAAGGTATCAACAAAGGCAAGGTTAAGACTAAAGCCTTCATCTAGGGTGTGCTTTGCTATCTGTAAGGTAAAGCGCTGATTGGCTATTTTATCAAGGCCTTGCCCTGAGAGCACAAAGGCCGAGCCGGTGGCTGTTTTTATATCGCTGCGTGGGTTGTCTACCTCACCTAAGGCCATACTTTGGCGTAGCTCGTAACCTGCCGACTTTAAATGCAAATAAATGATAATAGCGGTTTTAATTAACTGCTCGCTTTGATTTATTTGCAACTGAAAAGCATCACCTCGGTATATGGTCCACAGTGAGGTATTATTACTAATTGCACGCAAACTTTGCTCTAGCTGATAAAGCATGGCATCGTATTGCTGCTTAGGTATTTTTTGCGATTTAATTATATCGCCGCTGATCACACCAATCATAAAAATCCAAAAAGTAACTTAATGCAGTTACATAGAATCAGGTAACCAAATTTGGTTACATTTAGTTAAGTAACCAATTTAGGTTACTTAAAACAAAATTGCAAGGTTCACTCGTTAATGGCGTTTTATTTCAGCTGCGCTGAGTTGTGAGCACTTAAGGAAACAAATGACTTTACAAAACGATCAGCAAATCAGTAAGCCACGTGTAGGTATTTTTGTTGATGTACAAAACATTTATTACACGTGCCGCGAAAGTTACCGTAAAAACTTTGATTACAATGCATTTTGGGCGCACATGAAGCAGCAGTATTCTATAGATTGTGCATTTGCGTATGCCATTCACCGCGGTGATGAAAAACAAAACCAGTTTCAAAATATTTTGCGTGCTATTGGCTTTGAGGTAAAACTAAAGCCGTTTATTCAGCGCCGCGACGGCAGCGCAAAAGGGGATTGGGATGTAGGCATAACGATAGATATGCTAGAGCAAGGCAAAAACCTCGATAAAGTCATTTTGCTCTCTGGTGATGGCGACTTTGCGTTATTGCTAGGGCATTTAAAAAATCAATACAATGTACCGTGCGATGTGTACGGCGCCGATAAGTTAACCGCAGAGGTGCTTAAGCAAAGTGCAGAACAGTTTCATTTAATTGATGATAGCTTGCTACTCTAAAGCATAAAATATAGCGGCTAAGTGCCTGCAACATGAGAGTTTTTAATAAAGAGCCTATATAGCTAATTATAGGCTTTTTTTATTGCGGTAATAAATTGGGTTTACTCAGCGGTTATGGTAATTTTACGCCATACCATGTTATTGAGGACTCACATGCTTTATTACAGCGACATGCCATTAGACCGCGGGTCTAATTTTCGTAAAAACGCGGCGTGGTTAAACGCACAAATGTCGGCACAAAGTAAGTGGCTTTTGGTGAATAATAACCACACTTTGTTTTATAAAGACGCAGCTCAAGTGTGCTACTTAACGTATCAGCAAATTGCCCATTTAGATTTATCAAACGCTATTTATTTAGGCTCAAATACTGAGCAACAGGGTGTGTTTGCGTTAGATGTTTCAGCCATACACGATGACGAACTCAAGTGCGTTATAGGCGACGCACAGTTTTTTGATATACGCCAATATGGCCCTCACGTTGATATACAAGATGGCTCTATAGCCGCACTTGCACGTGGTTTATGTTATTGGCATGCAACGCATAGTTTTTGCGGGCGTTGTGGCAGTAAAAATACATTAGTAGAAGCAGGACATTCACGCCTATGTGAAAACGAGCACTGCAAGCACCCTACATTTCCACGCACTGACCCTGCAGTAATTATGGTGGTTACTAAAGTATTTGAAGATGGAATAGAGCGTTGTTTATTGGGTCGCCAAGCAATATGGCAACAAGGTATGTATTCGTCATTGGCAGGCTTTGTAGATCCAGGTGAAACACTAGAGCAAGCTGTAGCGCGCGAAGTTAAAGAAGAAGCAGGCATTGACGTTGATAATGTACGTTATATTGCCTCGCAACCTTGGCCATTTCCTTCCTCTATTATGTTGGGTTTTATTGCTCAGGCTAAAACTGAGCAAATAAACGTAGATAAAGACGAATTAGACGATGCCAAATGGTTTACGCGCGAAGAAGTTAAGGCGTTTGGCAATATGGGCGATGAAGGCGATCATTATAAACTCCCTCGGGTCGATTCAATTTCGCGTTTTTTAATTGAACAATGGCTTTCAAATAAGGCTTAAGGATTGGTAATGGCGACAAGCAAAAATAAAAATACCCAGTTAGTATCAACGGGGCGTAAAAAAGTCTACACCCATGGTGTGGTAAATCCCGTAGTACAGCGCGCTTCTACAATTGTATTTGACAGCGTGGCCGAATTAAAAGAAGCCGCTAAAACCCGCGGAGATAAAACATTATTTTATGGCCGCCGTGGCACAACTACACATTTTGCACTGCAAGAAGCGATAACCGAGCTTGAAGGCGGCGAAGGCTGCGCACTTTACCCATGCGGCGCTGCGGCAATAAGCCAAGCGTTATTGTCGTTTGTAAAAGCGGGCGATCATATTTTAATGGTTGATAACGTGTATGAACCTACGCGTGATTTTTGCGATAAAATTTTAGCGGGGCTAGGTGTTACCACCACTTACTACCCACCTACAATTGGCGCAGGTATTGAGGCGTATATTCAGCCAAACACAAAAGTGCTGTTTTTAGAATCGCCTGGCTCTATAACCATGGAAATACAAGATGTACCTGCCATGGTTAAAGTAGCCAATGAGCATAATATTATGACCATGCTTGATAACACCTACGGCAATGGCTTGCATTACCGCCCACTTGAACACGGTGTAGATATTAGTATTCAAGCAGCAACTAAGTACATTGTTGGCCACTCTGATGTAATGATGGGTGTAGCAGTGGCAAATAAAAAGTACTGGCCAACCCTACGTGAGCAGTCGTACTTATTAGGGCAATGCACCAGCGCAGATGATGCCTATTTAGCGCTTAGAGGCTTACGTACTATGGCAGTGCGTTTAAATCAGCACGAAAAGGCGGCTATAGAGGTGGCAAAATGGCTTGAGCAACATGAGTTAGTTGATCATATTCGCCATCCTGCATTTGCAAGCTGCCCTGGGCATGAATTTTTTAAGCGCGACTTTGATGGCAGCAATGGATTGTTTTCATTTGTAATGAAAACCGGAAACCAAAAAGCCATTGATGCGTTTTTAGATAGCCTTGAGCACATTAAAATGGGCTTTTCGTGGGGCGGCTTTGAAAGTTTAGTTACCGCAAATTTGACCATGAAAGGTTTACGTTCGAACACCGGCTGGGATTTAGGCCCTGTTATTCGCTTGCATATTGGCCTTGAAGACATTGATGATTTAATTAATGACTTAAGCCAAGCACTTGAGGTATACCAACAGCATTTATAAAAATAGGCTAAATAAACAAAGTTTGGCCTGTTACATTTAAACGGTTTGTTACAAAGCTCACGTATGGTGAGCTTTTTTTTGCTGGTAATTCAAGGTGTTTACACTTACTGTTGTTACATTACGCTTTATTTTAAAGCATGAGCAACGTCATTAAGGAAAGCCAATGGCAACATCATCATTATTGAACATAGGGCGATTAACCCAAATAGCGGGTTTTGAGCTAGTACGTATGTTTTTAACCAAGCGCGGCTTAATTGCTATGGCCGCCTTTGCCCTTGTGTGGTTACTTATTTTACGCTACCCGATAGGCCAAGCCGTCAGCATTATTAGTGCCCCCAATTTTGAACAAATGGCACGCGATATTTCAGGCAGTATTGGTTTAAGTAAGTTGCTTGATTGGCCTGAGGCAGAATTTGCTATGTACTGGCTAGTCGCTTTGTATAGCTTTCCGCTGTTTGCTATTTTTATATCAAGCGATCAAACCGTTGGCGATAGAGCGCGCGGCACATTACGGTTTTTATCATTGCGCTCTACACGGTTTGAAATTTTATTTGGCCGTTTTTTAGGTCAGCTTGGCGTGTTAGCGTGTTTATTAGCTATTACCCTAGTGGCAACCCTTGGCGTACTTGGTTACAGAGAGCCTAGCCTATTAATGGGTGGGTTAAGCCGTGCGGTTTCTATATTTATAATAATGGTGGTGGTACTTAGCCCGTTTGTGGCATTAATGAGTTTGATTAACACGTTTGCTCGCTCGTCGCGTTTAGCCATTGTATTAGCCATTTTATATTTTGCTGGTGGCGGCATTATTGTGGGTATATTGGCGTGGCAAGTACCGGCTTTAAATGCGCTCGATTACCTTTTCCCAGGGGTTAATTCTGAACTTTTAGCTGGGCAAAACCTACCTTTATTGAGTGCCTTAGGTGTGCCGCTTATTCAAAGCGCTGTATTTATAGCGATTGCGCATCGAATATTTACAAGGAGTTCGCTATGAGCGTATTAATAAAAGCCAGCGGCTTGAGTAAATCGTATGGCGCAAAGCAAGCACTTAACAACGTAAGCTTTGAAATTCAAAAAGGCGCACCTGTGGCGTTAGTGGGCCCTAATGGCGCCGGTAAAACCACATTATTTAGTTTATTGTGCGGCTATATTAACCCAAGCCACGGTGAGCTCAGTATTTTAGGGCATAAGCCTGGTAGTGCCGCGTTGTTCAACCAAGTGAGTGCATTACCGCAAGATGCGCAGTTAGATCCGCGTTTTAATATAGATAAGCAACTGGCGTTTTATGGCAAGCTTCAAGGCATGGGTGCTAAACAAAGCCACAATGAAGCGCTGCGCGTACTTGATTTGGTTGGCTTAAAAGAAGTCGCTAAACAGCGTGCGGGCGATTTATCTCACGGTATGCGCAAACGGGTAACGATAGCGCAAGCGCTGATTGGCTCGCCGAAAATAGTGATGCTTGATGAAGCCACAGCAGGGCTTGACCCTATTCATGCCAGAGAGGTGCGAGAGCTGGTATCGAGCTTAAGCGATGAAGCCACCTTTATTTTAAGTTCGCACGATTTAACCGAGCTTGAGCGATTATGCTCCCAAGTGCTTCACCTAGATAAGGGCATTTTGAGCGAGCACCAAACAAAAGACAACAATACGCATACTCACTTTTATACCTTAATGCTCAACGAGGCGTATCAAAATGTGGAGCAGCAACTGCAGGCGTTAGCAGGTGTAAGCCGTGTGTATATGAGCCAACATAAAGAATACGTGATTGAGTACCAGCCAACCGGTGAGCCACTTGATATTGCTTTATTAAACTTTTGCCATCAACAAAACTGGCAATATAGGCAGTTAGTAAATGGTCACACCTTAGAAAATCAAATATTTACACAGGAGAAAGCATAATGGGACTACTCAGTGGTTTAATGGGGACTACTCAGTGGTTTAATGGGAAATGCAAGCGAAGTAGATGATTCTGATTTAGAAAAAGTACTTGCCAATACCCTAATAGATGGCGAACAAGTAGAAAAAGCCTATAAGGTGATTCGCGATATGTTTATTTTTACTAATAAGCGTTTAATTTTAATTGATAAGCAAGGTATGACCGGCTCTAAAATGGAAATGGTGAGTATTGCTTATTCTAAAATTACTAAGTTTAGTAAAGAAAGTGCAGGGCACTTTGATTTAGATGCCGAGCTTAAAATTTGGATTGGTTCAGACCCAACGCCTATTAGTAAAGAGTTTAAATCGGGCGATAATATTAACGAAGTTTATCGTGTAATAAGTCAGCATGCGCTTTAGTTTGCTGAACATGTTTTAAGTAGTTGTTGACTATATGTTGCAACTACTTTAAATTTACAGTTTCTTACACCTACTTACAATTAACTTAATAAATACAACTGCTTAATTAAGTTTTCATTCAGTTTCTCAGCGTTAGCATGTCCCCACTTTAGTCAATGAGCTAAAGCATAAAAAGCAATGCACAAAGGGAAGTCTTACAATGAAAAAATTAGCAGTTATTATTTCAAGCATTTTATTATCTAGCACTGCGGCTGCTGCAGACAGCTACAATTCAATCAGTAATTTAAGCTACAAAGATAGCGATAACAACGACACCGTTGCTGTAGACTCTATTTATTACCTATCTCCTAAAAAAACATTAGGTCCGTACGATCAGTTTGAGTACATTAATAAACAAACTAACGTTTACGGCGGTTATGCTGATGACGACTTTGGTGATGTTACTAACATTGGTGGCGAATACTTTATTAATGAATTTGTTGTTGGCGCATCTTACGAAAACCTTGACCCAGATTCGGGCTCTAACGGTGAGCTTTACAAGCTAACTGGTGGCTACTTCTTTAACCCTGATTTATTAGCAAAAGTAACGCTTGTTGAAAACAAAGACGGCGATGACTTTGCTTTGTTTGATTTAGCATACAATCACATGCTAAACAGCACAGACTACGTAGGTGTAACACTTACATCTGATGACGACTTTGATTACCGCGCTGTTGCAGCTAAGTACTTTATTGACTTACAGCAAGGTAACTTTTTAACGTTTGAAGGTAAATACGAGAGCATTGAAGATGCAGAAAACCAGTGGGTAGCAGAAACTAACTACTACTTCTCAAAAGCAACCTCGGTATTTGCTAACTACAACAAGCAAGATACATACAGCTTTGGTGCTCAGCACTTCATCAATAAAAACATTGGTCTTAAAGTAGGTTACGAGAACAATGCAGATGACTCTGATAACGATGCATACTTTGCAAACATGCGTTTTCAGTTTTAATTAAGCCCTGTACTTAATTAAAAGCATAAAAAGCCCGCTACTGTAGCGGGCTTTGTTGTTTTTAACTTAAATTAACTGTGGTAAAAGTTTTACCAGCCGCATTTACGGTCTTTGTTCTGCTCATCTAAATAGCGTTGCAGCGGTGCAAAGTAATCAAGCATAGCGGTTGCATCCATTTGCGGCTTGCCAGTGATGGTTTCAAGGGCTTCTTGCCATGGACGAGAAGAGCCCATTTCTAGCATTGCGTTTAGCTTATCTCCTGCTTCTTTTGAATTATAAATAGAGCAGCGGTGTATGGCTTTATCGTTACCGGCTATTTCACATAAGCTACGGTGAAATTCAAACTGTAAAATATGCGCTAAAAAGTAACGTGTATAAGGAGTGTTGCCTGGTACGTGGTATTTAGCACCTGGATCAAAGTCATCTTCGCTACGTGCAATAGGCGCTTTCACACCTTGGTATTTTTCACGTAGCTCCCACCACGCTTTATTATAATCTTGTGGCTTTACTTGGCCCGAAAATACCTGCCAGCGCCATTGATCAACCATTAAGCTAAAGGGCACAAAGGCGACTTTATCTAGCGCCATTTTCATTAGTAAGCCAATGTCTTTTGACTCATCAGGTACTTGCTCAAGTAAACCAATTTCTTTTAAGTAACCGGGTGTAACCGATAAAGCAATGGTGTCGCCAATGGCTTCGTGAAAACCATCGTTGGCACTTTCTTGATAAAATAAAGGTTGTTTATTATAAGCGCGCTGATAAAAGTTGTGGCCTAGCTCATGGTGAATAACAGAAAATTCTTCGCCTGTGCGTTGAATACACATTTTAATGCGTAAATCGTCTTTGCTATCTATATTCCAAGCAGAGGCATGACACTGTACGTCTCTGTCTTTTGGTTTTACAAATAACGAACGCTCGTAAAAAGTCTCTGGCAGTGGCTCAAACCCCATTGAGGTAAAAAAGGTTTCAGCACCTTTAACCATTTTTAGCTCGTCGTAATTATTTTTAGCTAAAAGCTCGGTAACATCGTAACCCGGATCGGCGTTTTCTGGCGCGACCACATCGTAAATGTTACCCCACGCTTGTGCCCACATGTTTCCTAATAAATGCGCAGGAATAGGCTCATCTTGGGCCACTTTGTCGGTGCCGTATTTTTCGCCTAATTTAGCGCGTACATGGCAATGCAGTGAGTTATAAAGTGGCTTTACTTGCCCCCAAATGCGGTCAAGCTCGGTTGTAAAGTCATCGGCTGGCATATCGTACTTACTACGCCACATTGCGCCGGTATCAGCATAACCTAGCTCTTTAGCCCCTTCGTTTGTTAGGGTTACTTGCTGCTCGTAAAGTGGGCGCATTGGCTTTGAAATTTGACGCCACCCTTGCCATAAATCAAGTAGCTCGTTGTAATCACGGCTGGTGGCCATTTTTGCGGTCATATCACCAAGGCTTAAACAGCTGCCATCATCTTTACAGTATTTACCTTTACCGTATAAACCCCCAAGCTCTGCCACAATAGTTGAAAGTTGGGCTGTTTTTTCGGCGTCCTGAGGAGCGGGTAAAGTAAGCGCAAGTTTAAGTTTATTAAGCTTGCGGCGTGCATCGTAATCAAGCGCTAAGTCGTCAAATTGGGCTGCCTGATTGGCTAAACGTACGACCGACTCGGTCATTTTACGATTAACCTCGGCAGATAACGCCGAGGTGTCGTGCGTTATAAAGTTTGCGTAAATCCACTCAGCGCGGCTCGACTCTAGGTAAAGCTCACTTAGTTCTTGCTCGGCTTTGGCAATAAATGCATTGGCATCTTGTTTTGTAAGGGGCTTCTTGGTCTGTGCTGAATCGGTAGTGTCTATGGCTATTTCCGCTTCGCAGGCGGTTAGCGCTAATGTACTTGCGACTATGAGGGCGCTCATACTTAATTTAAAGCGTGGCGTGTTCATTGTATTCCTTTGGTTTATTGTTATTAAGAAAGTGATAATAGCAGCGATGTTTAAAACAATAAAATTAATACGTTAAGGCGTGTGGTGCATCGCGCAATGATTGTATTTAAACTAAGATGGGTCATAATTAAGTTACTATTTTCATTCAATGTAAAAGGAATGTGCTCATGTCAGTATTTATAATATTGCTGGTCGTGGTGGTGGTTATTTTTGCAGTCAAAGATATTCGCCTCAACCTGATCAGCCGTCCTACGTTTAAAATGTTTAAAAAGGTACTTCCGCCGCTCTCGCAAACTGAGCGAGAGGCAATGGAAGCCGGCGATGTATGGTGGGATGGTGAGCTATTTAGTGGTAACCCAGATTGGCAAAAACTGCATAACTTTCCAAGGCCTGAGCTTAGCGATAAAGAAAATGACTTTATGGATAATCAGGTGAACACGCTACTGGCAATGCTAGATGATTACCAAATTGTACAAAAAGACAAAGACCTACCAAAAGAAGTCTGGGATTACTTAAAAACAGAGGGCTTTTTTGCGCTGATCATTCCTGAAAAATTTGGTGGACGTGAGTTCTCTGCCATTGCTAATTCAACCATAGTGTCAAAAATTGCCACAAAAAGCTTAACTGCGGCGGTTACTGTTATGGTGCCTAATAGCTTAGGCCCAGGCGAGCTGTTACTGCATTATGGCACAAAAGAGCAACAAGACCGTTGGCTACCAAGCCTTGCAAGTGGTAAAGATGTGCCGTGTTTTGCACTTACCGGCCCAGAAGCTGGCTCTGATGCGGGCAGTATTCCCGACTCTGGCGTAGTGTGTAAAGGGCAGCATAATGGTGAAGAAGTTATAGGCCTGCGTTTAAATTGGTCTAAGCGTTATATTACGCTCGCGCCAGTTGCAACTGTACTTGGCCTTGCCTTTAAAATGTATGACCCAGATGGGTTATTAGGCGATGAAAAAGAGCTAGGTATTACCTGTGCGCTAATTCCTACAGATCACGAAGGGGTAGAAACGGGTGAGCGCCATTATCCATTAAACATGGCATTTATGAACGGGACTACCTACGGTAAAGATGTTTTTATTCCGCTAGAGTGGATTATTGGTGGTGAGCAGGGCGCAGGACGAGGCTGGCGCATGTTGGTTGAGTGTTTAAGTGCTGGGCGCGGTATTTCTTTACCTGCACTAAGCACCGCAACAGGACATTTAGCCTCTAAAATGACTTCTGCTTACTCTGTGGTACGCCAACAGTTTGGTGTATCAATCGGCCAATTTGAAGGTGTACAAGAAGCCTTAGCGCGTATTGGCGGGTTAACGTATACATTAGAGTCTGCGCGTTTAATGACCGCAGGCGCAATAGATTTAAAACTGAGCCCATCGGTTGTTACCGCCATTGCAAAATACCATATGACCGAAATGGGGCGTACGGTAATGAACGATGCAATGGACATTCATTCTGGTAAAGGTATTCAAGTTGGGCCTAATAACTATTTAGCCCATGGTTATATGGGGATCCCGGTATCGATTACCGTTGAAGGGGCAAACATTTTAACCCGCAACTTAATGATTTTTGGCCAAGGTGCCACCCGTTGTCATCCGTTTGTGTTAAAGGAAATGGAAGCTGCCGCAATGGAAGACGATGATGCAGCACTTGATCAATTTGATAGTTTATTGATGAAGCACATTTTATTTGCTGCCAGTAATGCCGGCATGGCTTTTGTGCATGGTCTTACGCGAAGCTGTTTGGCAAAAGCGCCCGTGTGCGGTGCAACCGCTGTGTATTACAAACAGCTAAGCAGAATGAGCCGAGGGCTTGCTTTTACTACAGATGTAGCCATGTTGGTACTTGGTGGCGAGCTAAAGCGTAAAGAGATGATTTCGGCGCGTTTAGGTGATGTGCTTAGCCATTTATATTTAGCGTCTACTGTATTAAAGCGCTTTGAAGATGAAGGGCGCCAACAGGCTGATTTACCTTTTGTGAAATACGCTATTGAAAATTCTCTTTATGAGATAGGCCAAGCGTTTGACGGTTTTTTCAAAAACTTTTCAAATCCGGTGGTTAACTTTTTACTTAAACGCATTGTGTTTCCGCTGGGGAATCACTACCACAAGCCAAGTGATGAAACAGCCCAAAGTATTTGCGAGCATATGACGCAACCTGGGGTGTTTAGAAACCGTTTAACGCACTTATGTTATGTAGATGAAAATGCGGGCACAGGCGTGATGGAAAATGCATTTTTAGCTATGCACGATATGCAAACACAGTTTAAAGAATTAAAACACTGGCAACGCAGTGGTAAGGTCCCTGCAACACTCGACATAGAAGGCGCAATAAATTACGCACTAGAGAATGAGCTCCTTGCGCAAGCAGATGCCGATGCAATGCACCATACCAATAAACTAAGAAAACAAGCAATTGCCGTTGATAACTTTAAACCCGGTGAATTATAACGCTTAAGATAAGCGCTAAACGCAAAAAGGCCTTACATGTGTAAGGCCTTTTTTGTGGTGTATAAGTTAGCGTGCGTAAGGGTCTGCAACTATTTTATCGATATACCATTTCCCTTTTTTACGAAGCATTTTAACGCTGCGCATATCATCGACTTTATCGCCATTAAAGTAGCCTGTAAAAATGAGGTTTATTTTGGCGTTATCGCCATATTGTTCGCGTACGCTCATGTTGGTCATATCGACTTCAATTACTACTTCATCGTATTGCAGGTTTACTAAGTTTCGGGCAAATTGCTTAGCGGTGCCATAGGATTTCATAATTCGGCTGAGGTTAGGGGTGGCCATTGTACTGGCTTTTTGTAAATCTTTTTGATTATACAATGCATCAAAGTAAGCGGTGGCTGTATCGCCCGGTGAGTCGCCCAGCGTTTGTACGCTATCGCCACAGGCGGCTAAAAATAAGCATACGATAAAACTTAAATAAGCTGTTATTTTTTTCATGTTGAATGTTTTTAATTAGTTTTTTTAAAGTGTGTGGTTAATTAAACAAGATGTAAAGCAGCACTGAGGAATAAATAGAAAATTGAATCATAAATAATAAAAAAGGATGCCATAAGCATCCTTTTAAGTATCTCAAGGAGAGAAGTTTACTGTACTAATTCTTGCTCGCTAAATTCTTCAGCAAACATTGGGCTAGACAGGTAACGCTCTGTGGCACTTGGTAAAATCACCACAATATTTTTATCAGCGTTTTCTGGCTTTTCAGCAAGGCGTTTAGCGGCAACAACAGCTGCGCCTGATGAAATACCCACTAAAATACCTTCTTTTTTCATTAGCTCATGAGCCATTGCAATAGCATCTTCGTTTGATACTTGCTCAGCACCATCAATCACACTTAAATCAAGGTTTCCAGGGATAAAGCCTGCGCCAATACCTTGAATTTTATGTGGTCCTGGTTTTACTTCTTCGCCTGCAAGCGTTTGGCTAATAACAGGTGAGTTAGTTGGCTCAACTGCAATCGCTTTAACATCTAGGCCTTTTTCGTTTTTAAGGTAACGGCTAACACCTGTAATAGTACCGCCAGTGCCTACGCCTGCTACAAAAAAGTCTACTTTACCATCAAGCGCTTCAAAAATTTCTGGGCCGGTTGTTTCAAAGTGAATTTTAGGGTTAGCTGGGTTTTCAAACTGTTGTAATAAAATGTATTTTTCTGGATCTGTTGCTTGAATTTCTTTTGCTTTTTCAATTGCGCCATTCATACCTTTAGCGCCATCTGTAAGCACTAAGTTAGCGCCTAATGCTTTTAATAGTTTGCGGCGCTCTAGGCTCATTGTATTTGGCATGGTAAGTGTTAATTTGTAACCACGTGCTGCTGCAACAAATGCAAGGGCAATACCTGTATTACCCGATGTAGGTTCAATTAGTTCTTTACCTTCAACAAGCTGACCTGATTTTTCAGCTTCCCAAATCATTGATGCACCAATACGACATTTAATACTAAAGCTAGGATTACGCGATTCTACTTTAGCGTAAACGTTTCCGCCTGTTACGCGATTAAGTTTTACCAGTGGTGTATTACCAATGCTTAGTGAGTTATCTTCAAAAATAGTAGACATAATGTTCCTTTGGATACAATCTGATCAATGTGTTAATAGCCTTTGCTATTAACTATATAAATACACTTTACTGCGAGTTTAAAAAAACTAAAGTAAAGTTTGGCTATAACATATATCTATTGGGCTTATAACCAGCCGAAATAAAAATTAGTTATTATTGTTGCTTTAGTTATTAAAGATGCGGGCTCATTTTTAAATTTAAAGAGTAAATTTCGCCACGTAGTTAAAAAATGCTCAG
This sequence comes from Pseudoalteromonas sp. 2CM41L, assembly GCF_023161905.1. Classification (NCBI taxonomy): domain Bacteria; kingdom Pseudomonadati; phylum Pseudomonadota; class Gammaproteobacteria; order Alteromonadales; family Pseudoalteromonadaceae; genus Pseudoalteromonas; species Pseudoalteromonas sp. 2CM41L. The sequence continues at coordinate 4,980 of NZ_JALNTN010000004.1, read as the reverse complement.
AGTAGGCTAATTATTGCGATGTTTTTGTGTGTTATTTGCGCACATGAATATAACTTGAATACTTTTATCACACAATGCGCCTAAAACATGTTAAAAACACTCTATCTATATTCAACTAAGCAATCACAATGAAGTTAATCTTAAAATTAATTGCCGGTATTGTGGCCGGTATTTTGGTCGGACTTTATGTTCCTCTCACAGGTGTTGAGCTTTTATTTACTGTTAAAGAACTTATTGGCCAACTCATTTCTTTTACCATTCCATTAATTATTTTATTTTTTATTGCTTCTGGCATTGCGGGCTTGCCTAAAGGGTCTGGCCATTTATTAGGTAAAACCGTTGGCTTTGCTTATAGCTCTACAGTAATTGCAGGTACGCTTGCCTTTTTACTAGTAAGTGCGGTTATTCCACTGCTAAGTGGCAATATTACGTTTGAAGCCGAAGTTGCCACTGAAATTGGCAGTTTTATTGATTTAGAAATTCCACCGCTGATGGGTGTAATGACAGCGCTTGTGACTGCATTTGTGTTTGGTATTGGCATGAGCCAACTTGAATTAGAAACACTTAAAAAAGTGTCTGATCAGGGTCGCGATGTAATCGATGCTTTATTATCTAAAGTAATTATTCCGGCATTACCATTTTACATTGCGGGTGTATTTGCAGAAATGACCGTAGCAGGGACCGTGGTCGATACACTGCAAACCTTTGGTGTTGTGCTTATTGCTGCACTTGTTATGCATTGGCTGTGGCTAACCGTATTATATGTTTCTACGGGGATATTACTTAAACGTAACCCGTTGGAGCTCGTTAAAAATATGCTTCCTGCTTACTTTACAGCACTGGGGACAATGTCGAGCGCGGCAACCATTCCGGTGTCTTTGCAATCAAGCAAAGCAAATAACGTAAAAGAAGATGTAGCAAACTTTACAGTGCCACTGTGCGCTACTATCCATTTATCGGGTTCTACCATTACGATTGTGACGTGTGCAATGGCCGTTATGTTTTTATCGCCAAGCATGGAAGTACCTTCTTTAATGGGGATGCTGCCGTTTATTATGATGTTAGGGGTAGTAATGATTGCAGCGCCAGGTGCACCTGGTGGAGCAGTAATGTCGGCGCTCGGTTTATTAACTAGTATGCTTGGCTTTAACGAAGGCGCTGTGGCACTTATGATTGCACTTTACCTTGCGCAAGATAGCTTTGGTACTGCGTGTAATGTAACAGGCGATGGTATTATTGCCCTATGGGTAGACCGTTTTAGCGAAAAAGCAGCGTCATAAAAAACTAAAGTACTGGTTTTTAGCAGTAGTAAAATAATGCTAAAAGATGAGTACACCTAAAGCGAAGCAATAATATTAGTTATTGTTTCGCTTTAACTGTGGTAATGTGGCAAATTAGATTGTTTGTTGCGTATTGTTAGGTTAATGAGGGTATTACATTGATTAATGTGCTTTTAGTTGATGACCATGAGCTGGTACGAACTGGTATAAAACGTATATTAGATGATGTACGTGGTTTTAAAGTGGTAGGCGAAGCTAAAGATGGAGAGGCTGCGGTACAGTTTTGTCGCCAGCACGCACCTAATATTGTATTAATGGATATGAACATGCCTGGCATGGGTGGCTTAGAGGCCACTAAAAAGATTTGTCGCTATTGCCCAGATGTAAAAATTATTGTGCTTACGGTTAATTGCGAAGACCCGTTTCCATCAAAAGTGATGCAAATTGGCGCGCATGGCTTTTTAACCAAAGGTGCAGGCTCTGATGAAATGGTTCGTGCTATACGTTCTGTTCATGCAGGTCAGCGTTATATCGCCCCAGAAATTGCACAACAAATAGCCCTTGCACAAGTAACAGGGCGTACCGATGAAAACCCTTTTCAAAGCTTATCTGAGCGCGAGCTACAAATTATGCTAATGATCACCAAAGGTGAAAAAGCTCAAGATATTGCAGAGCGCTTAAATTTAAGCTCAAAAACAGTGAACAGCTACCGTTACCGTATGTTTGAAAAATTAAACGTAGGGGGCGACGTTGAGCTTACTCATTTGGCTATTCGCCATAAAATGATTGATATAGACGTATCTCATTAATTTTTTAATTTATGTCTGAATTCGATCACGCCCAATTTTTAAAAACGCTATCAAGTGAACCGGGTGTATACCGTATGCTTGATAGTGAACAACAAGTTATTTATGTCGGTAAAGCTAAAAACTTAAAAAAACGAGTAAGTAGCTACTTTAGATCTAATCTAACCGACAGTAAAACCCGTGTGTTAGTGAGTAATATTTGCGATATTGAAGTTACGCTCACAAACACCGAAACCGAAGCCCTGCTGCTTGAAAACAACCTTATAAAAAAATATCAGCCGCGTTATAACATTTTATTACGTGATGATAAGTCATACCCCTATATATTACTTACCAGTCATAAACATCCGCGTTTAGCCTTTCATAGAGGCAGTCGCAAGGTAAAAGGCGAGTACTTTGGGCCTTTCCCAAGTGCTGGCGCAGTGTCGGAAAGTTTGCGTTTAATGCAAAAAATATTTCCTGTACGTCAGTGCGAAGATGCCTATTACCGTGCCAGAAGCCGCCCGTGTTTACAGTATCAGCTAAAGCGCTGCTCAGCACCGTGTGTTAATAAAGTGACAGAGCAAGAGTACGGCGAACAAGTTGATTATGTACGTAAGTTTTTAACAGGTAAGTCGCACGAAGTAATAGCCGATTTAATAAAAAAAATGGAAGCGGCGAGTAAAGACCTTAACTTTGAGCTCGCAGCTAAAGTGCGTGACCAAATTATGCTACTGCGCAAAATGCAGGAGCAGCAGTCTATTTCAGGTAATTTTGCTGAAATGGATGTGGTAGGTTTTGCGCACTTAAATGGATTAAATGGGATTCATTTATTAATGATCCGCGATCATAAAGTGCTAGGCAGTAAAACCTATTTTCCAAAAGTACCTAAAGATTCGGGGCAAGAGGAAATACTCACTTCGTTTTTAGGGCAATATTATTTAGCGCCTGGTGCGACAGGGCGCATAGCAAAAGAAATTATTTTACCGTTCGAGATTGAAGAAAGTAGCGCATTGAGTGAAGCGCTTACGCAAATTAGTGAGCGCAAAGTATCGCTTAAAGTGGTCACCCGCGGAGAGCGAGCACAATACCTTCAGCTTGCTAATAAAAACGCATTAAACAGCATCACCGTTAAACAAAGTACGCAAGACTCTATAAACAAACGTTATGCACAATTAAAAGCGACCCTGGGCTTAGATGATATAAACAGAATGGAATGTTTTGATATCAGCCATACCATGGGGGAGAACACAGTAGCCAGTTGTGTTGTATTTGATTCGCAAGGGCCGAATAACAAAGAGTACAGGCGCTACAACGTAACGGGTATAACCGGCGGTGATGATTACGCGGCAATGGAGTTTGCACTGAACAAACGCTACAACAAAGTGGTAGATGAAGACAAAATTCCTGACGTTATATTCATTGACGGTGGTAAAGGGCAACTAGGCCGTGCAGAGCAGTATTTTGCCACGTGGCCACATGCTAAAATGCCGCTGTTAGTAGGTGTAGCAAAAGGCACAAGCAGAAAGCCAGGCCTTGAAACCTTATTAATTGATGGCGGGCGAAAAACGATTCCTATGGATTCGGATGCGCCAGCACTTCATTTAATCCAGCATATTCGCGATGAGTCGCACCGATTTGCTATTGCAGGGCACCGTAATAAGCGCCAAAAACAGCGCACGCAATCATTATTAGAAGAGATCAACGGAGTAGGTTCTAAGCGCCGCCAAACATTATTAAAATATTTAGGGGGCATGCAAGGGGTAAAAGCTGCTAATATAGAACAGTTAAAGAAAGTTCCTGGGATCAGTCCTGACATGGCTGAGAAGATATTTAACCATTTGCATGACAAGGGCTAGCCCTTCATGCGAATATAGAAAAAAAGACATATCCAAGTAGTTATGTGGAATATTCCAAACACACTCACAACCTTTAGACTTTTTCTTATCCCCATATTTTTGGTGATATTTTACTTGCCTTATAGCTGGGCGTTTTTTGCTGCCGCTTTTATTTTTTGGCTTGCATCAATCACCGATATACTTGATGGCTATTTAGCACGAAAGCTAGAGCAATCTACGCCTTTTGGTGCGTTTTTAGACCCTGTAGCCGATAAGGTTATGGTGTGTGCTGCACTTGTTGCGCTCTCTGATCATTATCAGTCTATGTATATGACGATTCCGGCCCTTATTATTATTAGCCGTGAAATAGTGATATCTGCATTACGTGAGTGGATGGCCGAACAAGGCAAACGTGGAAACGTTGCAGTATCAAATATGGGCAAAATAAAAACCGCGGCGCAAATGCTGGCGATTATTGGCCTAATTTGGCAATACGATACGTGGATGATCTATTTAAGTTTTGCTTTATTGTATATAGCCACCTATTTAACACTGAGCTCTATGGTGCAATATTTAATGGCTGCATGGAGTGAATTGACCAAAAATTGATTGCAAACGTCTAATAACGCACCGTTTTAGATAAAAAATAATCAAACAGTTCAAAAGTGGCATTTTTTGTGTTGACGCGTTTAATAATCTCTGTAGAATGCGTCCGTGTTGAGAGGGCATAGCCCCTAAGATAAAGAAAACCAAAGTTACTTAGTTAACAGCGTAAACATCGCAAGATGTTGAATAACGCAGATAATTAAATAATAATGCGGCACTAGCTCAGTTGGTAGAGCGCGACCTTGCCAAGGTCGAGGTCACGAGTTCGAGCCTCGTGTGCCGCTCCAAGTTTTCATTAGGTTGTCCAACGGTTTGGCGGAATGGCAGAGTGGCCATGCAGCGGATTGCAAATCCGTCCACCTCGGTTCGACTCCGGGTTCCGCCTCCATTCAACACTCCACATGCTTTAAATAGCAAACTCGATGCCCGAGTGGTGGAATTGGTAGACACAAGGGATTTAAAATCCCTCGA
>NZ_JALNTN010000045.1:0-492 GCF_023161905.1 Pseudoalteromonas sp. 2CM41L | reverse complement strand
GTTTTACCGTGGTCAACGTGGCCGATTGTACCAACGTTTACGTGCGGTTTTACGCGTTCAAACTTTTCTTTTGCCATGACGGAACCTATCAGTTTTGTGTATCTAGATTACATATGAAAATAATCCACCAGAGGTAGATTAATTTAATTTTTTCAAATTTCAAATAGTTTTTTCTGACAGATAAAGGAAGTATTCAAGGAGATTCATATGACTGGTGCTGATAGGCAGATTTGAACTGCCGACCTCACCCTTACCAAGGGTGCGCTCTACCAACTGAGCTATATCAGCAACACCATAATTGGAGCGGGCAGCGGGAATCGAACCCGCATCATCAGCTTGGAAGGCTGAGGTAATAGCCATTATACGATGCCCGCTTTAGGAACCTGTTCTTAAACTACCTCTAACCGTCAAGAATAAAGTGGTGGAGGGAGCTGGATTCGAACCAGCGAAGGCTGAGCCGTCAGATTTACAGTCTGATCCCTTTGGCCGCTC
>NZ_JALNTN010000044.1:0-571 GCF_023161905.1 Pseudoalteromonas sp. 2CM41L | reverse complement strand
GAGAATCCTCCGTCACAGCTTCCACTATCATTCAGCCAACAAAGGCTGTGGCTGATAGACCAATTAGAAGGTGGTTCTAGTCATTACAACATGCCTGTGGCACTGCAAGTGGACGGGATGTTTGATGTGGTCGCGGCAGAGAAAGCACTTAACACAATTTTGGCCCGTCACGAGGTGCTGCGAACGGTTTATAAGCAGGCTGGTGAGACGGTTTACCAAGAAGTACAGACAGACGTTTCAGTGCCATTTAGCATGCATGACTTGCAAGGGATGAAGATGCAAAGTCAGCGAGAAGCAATTCAGAGCAAACTGACAGAAGATGCTCGGGCACATTTTGATTTATCAACAGATGTCATGTTAAGAGGCAGCTGGCTACAGCAATCAGCGACGCAGGGAGTGCTGCTGTTTAACATACATCATATAGCATCAGACGGTTGGTCGATGTCAGTGTTAGTTGATGAATTTAATCAATTGTATCAAGCATATGCACAAGGCATGGACAACCCACTAGCAGGATTGACACTACAATACAGCGATTATGCATTGTGGCAACAAGAGGAACTAGTAGGTG
>NZ_JALNTN010000043.1:0-586 GCF_023161905.1 Pseudoalteromonas sp. 2CM41L | reverse complement strand
GAGGGCACCGTTGTTACGATCACCGTGACGGATGAAGCGGGTAACCCACAAACCATTACTACCGAAGTGCAAGCCGACGGCACCTTTAGTGTGGATGTACCGAATGAGCTAAGTGAAGGTGAATTTACCGTTGAGGTATCGGTAACTGATAACGCAGGTAATGAAACCACAGCAACCACCACAGGTGAAGTAGATACCGCAGCGCCTACAGTAATAATAGATCCCGTGGGTGATACTAACGACACCACACCGACTATTTCAGGGTCTGCAACGGGTGAGCCTGAGGGCACCGTTGTTACGATCACCGTGACGGATGAAGCGGGTAACCCACAAACCATTACTACCGAAGTGCAAGCCGACGGCACCTTTAGTGTGGATGTACCGAATGAGCTAAGTGAAGGTGAATTTACCGTTGAGGTATCGGTAACTGATAACGCAGGTAATGAAACCACAGCAACGACCACAGGTGAGGTTGATACCGCAGCGCCCACAGTAATAATTGACCCGGTGGGTGATACAAACGACACCACACCGACTATTTCAGGGTCTGCCACGGGCGAGCCAGAGGGCACCGTTGTTACGATCA
>NZ_JALNTN010000042.1:0-589 GCF_023161905.1 Pseudoalteromonas sp. 2CM41L | reverse complement strand
CTGGTTTAGCGCCAAATGAATCTGAGGTTAGATACCAAGATTCTAAAACTGTGGCCAAAATTAGTTGACCACTACACCCACGATCTCTTTGATCGTTGTGTGCAACAAAGTCAGCAATTTCACGAAAAACTGGCATCTTGTTTGAATGAGCTCTCATTCGCATAAATAAGCTATCTATGTCATTTTCATCAAATTGACCCTTCTCAATTTTAAGAATCAACTTTTGAGCTTTATTTTTTTCGATACCCTTCACTATGCTAGATGCTCCTTGCCGTTTAACAATTTTGTCTACGACATTTGTCGTTTTATAAACCGACAAATGTCCATATATTACAGTGCATTTATCTTAACCATCAAATAAACACCTGTAAACAATTAGTTAACTGGAGAATATTTTTAATCAATGCACAAATACACCGAAATGGTGGAGATCAGTAATATTGGACAAAACAACAAGCACTGCCTGTATATACAGTTAATTTTTACTAGAGATTCATATCATGAAATCATCTTTTTTAACTATGATAGCCGAACAAATGTATCTAAAGCGTTATGCTAAAAGTACCATTAAAGCGTATTTATACTGGAT
>NZ_JALNTN010000041.1:0-742 GCF_023161905.1 Pseudoalteromonas sp. 2CM41L | reverse complement strand
AGTATTTAGCCTTAGATGATGGTCCACCTATATTCAGTCAAAGTTTCACGTGCTCCGACCTACTCGATTTCACTTAAAATGTCTTTTCATGTACGGGACTATCACCCTGTATCGTGGCACTTTCCAGAGCCTTCCATTAACACATAATAAGCTTAAGGGCTGTTCCGATTTCGCTCGCCGCTACTATCGGAATCTCGGTTGATTTCTTTTCCTACGGGTACTTAGATGTTTCAGTTCTCCGCGTTCGCCTCGTTAACCTATGTATTCAGTTAACGATACCTGCAAGCAGGTGGGTTTCCCCATTCGGAAATCCTAGTCTCAAGCGCTTTTTACTAGCTTGACTAGGCTTATCGCAAGTTAATACGTCCTTCATCGCCTCCAACTGCCAAGGCATCCACCGTGTACGCTTAGTCACTTAACCATACAACCCAAACGGGTCTTTGTTATGTGACAGTTTAACTTCGCCAGAAGTTAATATTGAATACTAAAGTAGATACCAATTAATCATAAATGATTAAATTGGCACTGAATGATACTGCTATCATTCTTTTTTACTTTTGAAAACTCTGTACAAATAACACTGTTATTCATACGAATTTTATTATCAGCTTTTCCAAATTTTTAAAGAGCATATTAATTAGTTCAACCCAAAGGGTAAAACTAACTAACAATCATCTGTGTGGACACTACGAACAAATAAGTTCTAAATCGTATAAGGAGGTGATCCAGCCCCAGGTTCCCC
>NZ_JALNTN010000040.1:0-1126 GCF_023161905.1 Pseudoalteromonas sp. 2CM41L | reverse complement strand
TCGTTTATGTTGATGCATGCAGTATTGAGTATTTTATTAGCGAAGCACAGCAACAGTACAGACATTGTAATAGGCACACCGATAGCTAACAGAATGCAACGCGAGCTTGAATCGCTGATAGGTTTTTTTGTTAATACGTTAGCACTGCGAACTCAACTCTCAGGCGAGATAGAATTTAGTGAATTTTTGTCCAAGGTAAAACAAGTCAACCTAGATGCACAGCAGCATCAGGATGCCCCGTTTGAGCAGATACTGGATAAACTCTCGCTGGGAGGAAGCCAATCTTATACGCCATTGGTGCAAGTGATGTTATCAGTGGGAGAAGACAGCAAGTTAGGGCTGGCGGTTAATAACGATGTTACATTCAGTGTGCTGGAGCAAGAAGAGAGTTATGCGAAATTTGACCTACAGCTGAGTGTCAGTTTGGGAGAGTCAGGGGCGAGGTTGAGTTGGATTTACGACAGCGAGTTGTTTACAGCCGATAGTATCGCGCGATTGGACAGCTATTTTCAGCGTTTATTGGCATCAGTCGTGGCGACACCAATGGCGAAGTTAAGTGAGCTGGAGATGCTGAGTGAGGTGGAGCAGCAGACGTTGGCGACGTGTCTGGAAGGTGAGCAGGTAAGTTATGCGGATGAGGTACAATTGCATGAGCTGTTCGAAGCTCAGGTAGCCCATAGCCCAGATGCGCTGGCCGTCCGATATGAAAACACAGAGTTAAGCTATGCAGCACTGAATGCCAGGGCGAATGGATTAGCAGCAGAGCTAAGACAGCTGGGTGTGACGAATGAAGTGCTGGTTGGCGTGTATTTACCACGGGGCGTGGCAGCATTGGTGGCGATACTTGCGGTGTTAAAAGCCGGTGGTGCGTATGTGCCATTGGACCCAAGTTATCCATCAGAGCGTTTACAGCACATAGTTGATGACACAGATATGTCATTGGTGATAGGGGGTGAAGCGTCAGGATTTGACGGCAGCATGGCTAGGCTGCAACAAGTTGATTGTACAGCCTGGGTGGAAGATGAAGTGGACCTGAGTGTGGCTAACTTGCAACCGCTTGGGACTGCGGAATCACTCGCCTATGTGATGTATACCTCGGGATCCACTGGACGCCCTAAAGGGGTGA
>NZ_JALNTN010000003.1:0-420650 GCF_023161905.1 Pseudoalteromonas sp. 2CM41L | reverse complement strand
TTTTTCACCCAAATTTGTATGCTTATTAGCATAACATTTCTTTCTTAATGGGTGGCCAAATTAACTATGCCACTACAATAACGCCCGTATGAGCTGTGGAGCATGTTGGGCGCTTTTTTGCGTCATTTTCTTTTAAGAAAAAAATGCACTTGTTATGCTTTATTTACGCCGGTTAATAAATTTGAAAATAATGTTTTAGAAACACCTTTTCCAAACTCTTCTATACCCTCTGGTCCACCATAATGTAACTCTTCATTTGATTGTTCTTTAAGTTAACAATGAAGCGCAACAGCGCTATCATGTGCAATATCGTAAAATGGAACAGCTGGATGTATATAATTAGGGTCAAAGTGAACTACCCATTTATTTCTAAAGTCGACTATTTTCTCTTGATATCCAGAGAACTCTTCTTGCGTTTTACCAATTGAGTTAAAGAGATAACTACGCAAATGACCATGGTTTCTTTACAACTTTTTCCCAATGACATTCTTCTTTATGGGAACCAAATATCTTGCACCAATTTATGACTGTGTCATATAACAGAACATTATTTAAATGTGTAAAAGGGCACGTATCTTTATACGAACGATCTAAGTCATCACATTTATGTTGAATCACTAAAAATTAATAATACGAACGAAAAAATGCATTTAACCATTCAAACCTGCTTTGTATTTCATGATATTTTGGCAAACGCTTCTCCTTAAAAAAATAACAGCTTATTGAACCCCACTTTGGGGTATAGTGCCCAAAAACGACTTATATTACGTTGGTCGATAATTACACCATATAACTCGTTTATAATCAGACAATAACAATTGCTACTCAGCAGCCTTTGTTATTTAACCCCATGACGCCTTTTAATAATGTTATGAGGCAAATTATGCACCACTGTATTTTTATACAGTGCACGGTAAAACCCATCTTAAATTTAACTTTTAACTAATCGGTTTCTAAAATTACCACTCATCTTGGAACCGTGAATCCCTCTCACATGGGTCACCATCACCGTCACCATCCATTTTTGTATTGGGGCAGTTATTTATAAAAAACACCGCCTCTGCACGGGAAGTCATTTGGCTACAGTGCTGCCTGCCGTCACAAGTAAAATTTTGTGTGTTTTGATGTATCTCAATTTTTGGGTATTGCTCATCAAAGGTGGCTAAATCGGCGTTGGTAATAACGGGAGTGTGGTTATTAAATTGCTCGTTACTTTGATAATGGGTGTATTTATTTACTGCGATAAAGCCAAGTACAGCGATAATGCTAATTGAGGCGACTTTGCCTAAAAAACTGTCGGTAAAATTAGATTTAGCAACACGATGATGGTTTGATTTTTTAGGTGTTACTTTAAGTGCAGCTACGCCTTCTATCCGGCAATTAACTGCTTTGGTTTTGCCATCGGGCTGTGTAGCGACTTCAAAATAAATGGTGTCGCCCACTTTTGGCTTGCGGCTCATGTGTTTGAGCGCTGAAATGTGTATAAAGGTGTCGTGAGCTAGGGTGTCTGATTTAATAAAACCAAAGCCCTTTTCGTCATTCCACGCTTTTAACAATCCTTTGTTCATGTATTTACCTGTGCTGATTAAGCTGCGATTACGCAAATTCCATTTAAGTTAAGAGTCGTTAGTATACGTTCCTAAATTGCTACCACGCAACCAAATATTCATATTAGGTTAATTTAAAGACGCCAATTAGTTGCCAAAACACTTAACCGTATAGGGAAAATACCGAGCTATGAGCTTTTAAAATCAGCAAAAAATAGCCTGTTTTATTTTATAAATTACGGCCATTTGTCCTTTGTTCTACTACTGCAAACTTTTGCGAAGCGATTAGCTTAACAGCTTGTTTACACTCAGTTTTGTTATTAGTTATTTCTATCTGAATTAAGCGTTTTTAGTGTGATTTTTCATTCGTTATTTACTTAATTTATCTATACAATCCACACCTTATTTTTACGTGCAATTTTCAAGTGATTATCTCATGCTATTAACCGTTGTTTATATTATTGGTATTACTGCAGAAGCCATGACCGGCGCACTTAGCGCTGGGCGAATGAAAATGGATTGGTTTGGCGTTGTACTGGTTGCCAGTGCAACAGCAATTGGTGGTGGCAGTGTGCGAGATATTTTACTTGGCAATTACCCACTTACCTGGGTTCAGCACCCTGAATACCTTTTAATTACTTGTATAGCGGGCATTGTGACTACGTGGCTTGCTAAGTGGGTGGTTAAATTTAAAGGCATTTTTATGCGCTTAGATGCGCTAGGGCTTGCGGCGTTTAGCATTATAGGCTGCCAAGTTGGGCTAAATATGGGCCTGCACTATGGTATTTGTGTAGTGGCTGCGGTTGTAACCGGTGTTTTTGGTGGCTTACTGCGCGATCTAATCTGTCGCCAAGCGCCTTTAGTATTACATAACGAGTTATACGCGAGTGTATCGTTACTGGTTGCCTGCTTATTCTTGGCACTGCACCATTACAATATTGATGACAATATCAGCATTATTGTAAGCCTTGTTGCAGGCTACTTAATACGTATGGCCTCAATTCGCTTTAAGTGGCGTTTACCTACCTTTAGTTTGTTAGAGCAGCACGCTAAATAAATTAGGCTTTAATAAATGATAAGGCAGGAATTAAACCTGCCTTAATTAATATAAGTATAAGTATAAGTACAAGTATAAGTAATAGCGCCTTACTTTATTGCTCGCTAACATCACTCAGCGCCGTTTTTAACCCACTGTTATTTTGTTTTAGTACGCTAAAACTGCCGTCGGTTTCTAGCACTACAGCGGCTACATCTTCTATGGCTAATATACCCGCACCACGAATAGCAGCACGAATTTCGGATTTAGTTACCCGCTGCGATTTAAGTGCCGCCGTGCAGTATTCACCATTACTCAGCAATAGCGTAGGCTCTGCTTTTATAAGCGAAGCAAATTTAGATGAGCGCACACTTAGCCACGTAATAAAATATTGCAGCCCTATTAACACAACAAACGCGAGCAAGCCCTCTAGCAGCGCAACGCTTTTTGTAATGATCACCGAGGCTAAAATAGATCCCAGCGCAATAGTGACAATAAAATCAAACACGTTCCATTTAGAAAGCGTACGCTTACCCGATATACGCAGCCAAAACACCAGCGCTACATAACCCAGCACGCCAATAATAAGTACGCGTATTAAGCCCTGCATATCATCAAAAAACATAGTTACTCCTTTATATGCGTTATTTACTTACTGTAAGTAGTTCCTGCAATAGTTAATTAAACCCTACATTGCACATAGTTAAATAACGATGAATAAAGCGCCCTATTTTATTTTGCTAATTGTTTTACAAACTTAATTTTACTTAGCATCGTACTTTGTTTATCGACATAGGTACCTACGTATTACAAAAGTATTCAAAGTAACCGCTATGGAGTTATAAGTTTACTTTTTCATAGGATAATGTGATTATCATTTTAGGTACAAATTAACAGTTTTCTTTGCTCAATAACGTTATAAAGGGATTTATCTTGAAATTAATTAAAAAAGCGATAGTTATCGGAGTATTAATACTGGTACAAGGGTGTGTTTCTTACGATTTAGTGCACGTTGAAACGTATACTTCAGGCCAAAAGCCAGTTAAAGGTACCGCCGTTAAACAAATTAAGTATGGAGATGGCTTTAAATGGGTGGGTGTTATAATTTCGCCAATCATTCCTATTCCTCTTATATTACCTTATGGCCGTGAACGCACCACTACTTGGTTATCTGATGATGGTGCTAGTGTTTACACAGAAATTCAAAAAACAGAAGCCAATGGGTATGGGTGTATGTTTATAAGCTCAGAAATAAATGGCTGTAGCGATGAAACTACATGGGGCGCATTAATGATAAATGATATTAAGCTTCACTGACTATTTTGCATCACTCTTTTATGCTCAGGGCAGTTTAAATTTAAACGATGGTTGATTATGATAACTTAAGCATTATATCTAAGTTTTCGCTTCTTAATTTATACAAAGGATTACCATGTCTAGCTATAACGAATCGCCAGAGCAAATTGAACAGGCCACTAAAGGATATGTGATGCAGCAAACTATGTTGCGTATTAAAGATCCCAAACCGTCGCTCGAATTTTATCAAAATGTATTAGGTATGAAGCTGTTAGGTAAGTATGACTTTCCTGAAATGAAGTTTACATTGTACTTTTTAGGCTACGAGCCAGAGCAGCCGCAAGGTGATGATAAAACCAAAGCTAAATGGGTATTTGGTCGCCCTGCGCTAATTGAGCTTACCCATAACTGGGGTACAGAAGATGACGATAGCTTTGAGGGCTACCACAGCGGTAACCAAGAGCCTAAAGGCTTTGGCCATATTGGTATTAGCGTACCCGATGTATACGCTGCCAGTGAGCGCTTTGCAAAGTACGATGTAGAATTTGTTAAAAAGCCAGATGATGGCTCAATGAAGGGCCTAGCATTTATAAAAGACCCTGACGGCTACTGGATAGAAATACTCTCACCAGAGGGAATTACCGATATTATTTTTGGTCAATAACTTTAACGTTTGATAAACCGATTACCACATACTAAAAAGCCAGCTAATTAGCTGGCTTTTGTGTTTTTAAATAAGGGTTAGCTTATTTACGCAGGGCGTCTATACGCGCATCTAGCGGTGGGTGAGATGAAAACAGTTCAGCCATCCCTTTACCACTTGCTATACCAAAGGCCATCATTGAGCCTTGTAATTGCGACGGATGGTTTTGCTTTAATCGCTCAAGTGCTGAGCGCATTTTGTCTGCACCTACTAATTTAGCTGCGCCGCTGTCGGCTGCAAATTCACGCTTACGGCTGTAACTTGCTACCACTATGCTTGCAAGCACACCAAATACAACTTGGAATAACATGTCGAATAAAAAGTAAGACCAGCTACTACCGCCCTCTTCTTCATCGCCATTTAAAAAGTTATCAACTATGCCTGCCAGTACTTTTGCGGCAAATATTACAAAGGTATTTACCACGCCTTGTATTAGCGTAAGCGTTACCATGTCACCATTAGCAACGTGCGATACTTCGTGGGCAAGTACGGCCTCGGCTTGGTCTTGATTCATGTTATGTAATAAACCAGTGCTGACCGCCACCAGCGAGTTGTTTTTACTTGGTCCGGTTGCAAAGGCATTCATTTCTGGGCTGTCGTAAATTGCTACTTCAGGCATTTTTATACCTGATTTTTGCGCTTGTGCTGATACAGTTTGTACAAGCCAGTGCTCGGTTTCGTTGCGCGGTTGAGTAATTACCTGTGCGCCTGTTGATTTTTTAGCAATCCACTTAGACATAAATAACGAAATAAACGAGCCACCAAAGCCGAATACAGAGGCTATAAGTAATATTCCGCCAAGGCTACGATGGCTTAAACCCAGCGCGCTCATTATTATTGAAAGCACTACACCTAATACCAACATAACCGCTAGGTTAGTTAATAAAAACAAAAATATACGTTTCATATTGTCCTCACAAAAATAGGTTTGATCACCGAACATAAAATAAAATTAGGTTAAAGCAATCATTACGCTATGACACACTATGTCATTACGTTAAGGCTATTCTGTGACAAACTATGTCATAACGCAAGGGTTATTTGCAGGTTTATTAATAAATTTTTTGAGGAGTTTAAAAAGGAAGTAAAGTGTGGCGTAACGCAGTTATTAAACATCGTTACGCCAATAAAAACAATTAGTTGCTGGTTATGCCGCTAGTTGTAATGCAATTATTAATTGTTGCCATATCTGTAGGAAAGCCGCGCTCTTTTGCGAGTAATTGTGCCACCTTGGTTATATCTGCATGGTTGTGTTGTTGAAGATACGTCCACTGGTGATGAGTACGATGCTCATTTATGTGCGCATCGTCGCTTATTAGGCCAAGTTTAGTAAATTCAGCCACTATTTCATCAGCAGCGATTAAGGTAGATGACGCTTTTACATTTTCGGCTCGTGCGTAGCTAATATGCGAATATAAGCTAACATCTGCGACGCGCAAGGTGTCGTCTTCTCCTGGGATTTGCTGGCCACCAAACAAGGCATTGTTTTGCGTGTTGGCGTTTTTAAATGCCGGAACAAACTCGGCAACATAATCAATCGCTTTTTGGCTACGTGCTTTTAGTACTTGCTGATCCCACCCATTGTTTATGTAATTTAAGTATTTAGCTGGCAATTGCGGCTGTGCACTGTGCTCGTTGGTATCGGCTAGGCCATCGTTAAACAAGGTAATTGAGTTGGTCATACCATGAATTTGATAATAGCCATTAGGATAAGGCGTTAGCTGTGCCATACCTTCTGGCGTACCACGGTTACCATAAATAATAATTTCTGGAATTTGCCCGCCAGCTCCTTGCCAATGCGTAATGTAAGAGGCTTTAAATTCGACCATACGTTTGGCCTCTACGCCTACCATGTCATCTACAATACCGGTTTGAAAGCCGCAGGCATTAATAAGGTAGTCTACCTCTACTGTTTGCGTAGAGTCGCTTTGGTTATTTTGGTATTCAATTTTCCAGATTGGCGATTGGTTATTGGCACTGGTTTGCTCAGCTTGGCTAACTTGCTTTACTTCTGTGCTGGTAAGTACATTAGCGTGTTCGTACTGGGCAAGCGCAAGTTGGGCGCTGGCCGATAACCTAAAAATATTCCACCCGTATTCTTGCGCAACAATTAGCGGGTATTTTACTTTGTTTAAGTTTAGGTGCTTAGCAACGGGGATCATCCACTCATCTAGCGTTTTAGGCTCACTAACCTGCTCTTTTTTACTCAGCGCTATCATTTGCTCATGACTATACAGCTGGTAGTAATTGTCGGGCTCGCCAAGTACTTTGTTGTTAGGGTCTTGCTCAACTAACTCTTTATACGCGTTGGTGATTTTATTTAATCGTGGTAGTAAATCATCGGGTGAGTCGTCATCGCGCGTTGGCACTGCAAACACGGTTGGGCGTACGTCTATGGTGTAGGGGTATAGGCGTAAAATATCAATACATTGTTTGAGTAAATCTATGCAGTCTTCGTCTGGTATTTCACGGTATAAATTACCACCGGCATGTAAATGGCACATAGGTGGGCCATCTATAAGTGACTTTTTTTTCTCAAAAATAGTTGTCTGAATCCCTAGCGCTGCCAATCGAATAGCTATTGTTGCCCCTGCTGTGCCGCCACCTAAAATGCCCACACGGGTTTTAGGCTGAGCACTTGGCTTTACCTCGGGTTCCCCCGTTACCTGTGTGTTTTGAGCGAAGCGTTTAATGTATGGGTGCGTCATGTAGCGGTTTATTTCCTTAGTAACAATAGCTTTAATTTGTAATATGTGTACTAAAGGGGGTAATTTCAAGGCGTAAATACAATTAATAAGCTCATGTATTTAATATAAAAACTGCTTTGCATTTAAAAACGCAAAGCAGCCACAATTAGCTCTGTATATTGAGGGTATTAAGTAAGGTTTTGTATATTTGCAGTTTAGGGGTTTGCTCGCTGTATGGGCTTATAGCCAAAATAGGAAATGGCAAGCGTGCTTTTAACGAATCAAGGTTAGCTTGGTATTCGTCCATATTTGGGTCAACTTGGTTTGCAATCCAGCCTACACAATTAATGCCTAAACTTTGCATATGGGCAGCGGTGAGTAAAGCATGGTTTAAACAGCCTAGTTTCATGCCTACTACTAAAATTACGGGTAGTTGCTCGGCCTTAACCCAGTCGTATAAATAATCGGTATTATTAATTGGCAGTGCCCAGCCACCAGCGCCTTCGGTTAGGTGGTAATCGGCACCTTGTTGTTTAAGCGTTGAGTACGCTGCGCTTAGTTTATCGAGCGTAATGTTTACCCCCACTTGTTCTGCGGCTATGTGCGGCGCAATGGGCGGCGCAAAGGCAAAGGGATTTATTACATCGTATTTGGCACTTACCGTGGCACTTTCCATTAGCATTAGTGCATCAGCATTAACTAGCTGATCAAACGCCATTTCGCAGCCTGCGGCAAGTGGCTTAAAGCCAATTGCGTTTTTTTTATGTTGGGCAAGTAGCTTTAATAGCAAACTAGTCACGTGGGTTTTTCCGGCGTCGGTGTCGGTACCGGTAATAAAAAATTCTTTCATTTTACTGCCTTGATTAATTTTAATATTAGCTACTCATGGCTTTTTTGTAATGATAACAATACCACATGGTAAGATACACACGCATGATTGTTTAAAAGCGGATACGCATTACACACCCGCTGTAGCGCCGACTTAGTTAATAATCCTTGGCGCGAATTAGCATGATTTTGTGTTGTAGCACCAATGGCTTTAATAGATTTGATGGCTTTTAATGGGCTTGAATAACAATCGGTATAAATTACTTTTTGCGAACTATTAATACTAAACCCTGCCTTTTGGACCGACCGGTTTATATAAGCGTGTGTATTAAAGGTATTTATATGGCTACGGTTATCAAGCGCTGCAAACGCTGTTTTAATTTCGTTAAGCGAGCCCGCAACAACTGTGCTTATATAAGCCTGCCCGCCAGGCTTTAAGCTTTTATAAAGCGAATGCATTAATTTTTCAAAATTAGCCGACCACTGCACTGCAAAGTTACTAAATATAGCGTCAATACTGTTGGCTTGTAGCGGCAGGTTATCCATATCGGCGCAAACTTTTGGGTTAGTTAATGCAGCGCTTTTAAGCATGTTTAAGCTTAAATCTATCGCGATTACTTGGCCGTATTGTTTGCTTAGCTGCGAGGTATTAACCAGTGGGCCAGCTCCTAAATCTACACAGCGCTTATTTTGGTTGTATGGCTGGGAGTTTATTAATTTAAATAAATCGCTTGCTGCCTGTTTTTGTACATTGGCATGGCTGTTGTATTGCTCAGCTGCTTTAGAAAACTTATCACTCGCCCCCTTTTTAAGCGCTGTATGAGGGCGTACTTGCTCAGCACTTTGTATAAGCGCACGCTTTTGTGGAGCCCCATTTATA
Source organism: Pseudoalteromonas sp. 2CM41L (assembly GCF_023161905.1). NCBI lineage: Bacteria > Pseudomonadati > Pseudomonadota > Gammaproteobacteria > Alteromonadales > Pseudoalteromonadaceae > Pseudoalteromonas > Pseudoalteromonas sp. 2CM41L. Next base: position 411,673 of record NZ_JALNTN010000003.1, on the reverse strand, counting down.
GGTAAAAGCGCGGGCTTTTTATTTAAAGCTTGCTTGCTGTGGGTATGAGCTAAAGCCTGCGCAATCATGTTATGGCGCCTTTTAATTGCTCAACAAGGGCTGTTATATCTGTATGGGTATGCGCCGCTGTTAATGTTACACGTAACCGCGCGGTATTATGCGCAACCGTGGGTGGGCGAATAGCGGTTAGCCAAATACCCTGCTGTTTGAGCCTTTGTGCTGCGTGTAACGTTTGCTCGGCGCAGCCAAGTACAATGGGCTGAATAGCAGTGTTTGACTCCATTACCGCAATGGCGTGTTGTTTACAAAGCTGCTTAAAAAAAGCAATGTTACTACTAAGCTGCTGGCGTTTAACATCTGCACATTTAATGGCTTGTAAGCGCGTAAGCGTAAGCGCTGCCATAAGCGGCGACATAGCGGTTGAATACGTGTAGTCGCGGTTAAACTGCAGCATGTAATTAATAAATTGGTTATTTGCTAATACACAGGCCCCGCTACTTGCTACTGCTTTTCCAAAAGTAATAACCAGTATATCGGGAAGTGCTAAGCCTTCATCTAATAATGCCTCACAGCTACCTAAACCGGTTTTACCTAGGGCGCCAAAACCATGTGCATCGTCAATCATAAGCCAAGCATTGTGCTCTTTAGCTAAAGCAAGCAGCTCTTTTATGGGGGCGGTGTCGCCATCCATCGAAAACACCCCTTCGCTAATAATTAGCTTATTGTGTGCTTTTGATTTTTCGAGCCGCGAACGTAAATGCTTTAAATCATTATGGTTAAAGCGTATTAATGCGGCATTTGAGTGCATTGCGCCGTCAATCAAGCTAGCGTGGTTGAGTTTATCTTGAAAAATTGCACTGTTTTGCGCCGCACTTTTATCGTTAAACAGCGCTTTAATTACACTGCTATTTGCACTAAAGCCCGAGTTAAACAACATGCCAGCTTCGTAGCCAAGTGCACTACATAAGTATTGCTCAAGCTGTTGTTGCTGCGCCTGATACCCAGTAACTAAGGGTGAGCTGTGGCTACCGAGTACGTTGTTTTGCTCAAGGTTAATACTGCAATCACCAAAGCCTAGGTAATCATTACTGGCAAAATTAAGGTACGTTGCGCTATTTACCGTAATGGTACGTGCTGTGGCGCGCTGCACCACATGGCGTTTACGCAATAACGCATGTTGCTGTTGTTGCTGCAAATGCGTATTTAAAAATTCAAATGGCATAAAGGGTAAGCTTAGGCTTCGTAAAATAAGGCTGACGTTGCTTTATCGGCCACTTGCGATGACAGCGATGCGGCAACGGCTTCGTCTGAGTAGTCTTGGTGTTTTTCTGGGTTCATGCCTAATTTTTTAATTAGCTTCATGTCGGCATCGGCCTCTGGGTTTTCGGTTGTGAGTAGTTTATCACCATAAAATATTGAGTTAGCGCCTGCAAAAAAGCACATTGATTGCATTTGCTCGTTCATGGCGCTGCGCCCTGCCGATAAACGCACATAGCTGTGGGGCATCATAATACGGGCGGTGGCTATGGTACGTATAAATTCAAAATGATCTAAATCGTCTACGTTTTCAAGCGGTGTGCCTTTTACTTTTACCAGCATATTAATAGGTACGCTTTCAGGCTGTTGTGGTAAATTTGCCAGCTGCATTAATAAACCGTAACGGTCGCTTGCTTGCTCGCCCATACCGACAATACCGCCTGAGCATACTTTCATGCCGGCATCGCGTACGTGATCTATGGTGTTTAATCTGTCTTCAAAGGTGCGCGTAGATATAATTTGCTCGTAATATTCAGGCGAAGTGTCAAGGTTATGATTGTAGTAATCAAGCCCTGCACTACTTAGCTCATGTGCTTTTTCATTGGTAAGTTTACCAAGTGTCATACAGGTTTCTAGGCCAAGTTCTTTTACTTCTTTTACCATTTTAGAAATATACGGCATGTCTCTGTCTTTTGGATCTGACCATGCTGCGCCCATACAAAAACGGGTTGCGCCTTTTTGTTTAGCTAGGCGTGCTTGCTCTACCACTTTTTCTACTTCTAGTAGGCGCTCGCGCTCTAAGTCGGTTTTATAATGCCCCGATTGCGGACAGTATTTACAATCCTCTGGGCAAGCCCCTGTTTTAATGGATAATAAAGTAGATATTTGTACTTCGTTAGGATTAAAGTTAGCGCGATGAACCGATGCCGCCTTAAATAATAAATCGTTAAATGGCATTTCAAATAATGCCTTTACTTGGGCGTGGGTCCAATCGTGGCGAACAGGTGCAAGTTCCATAGTAGTCTCTTATTTTTCTCAGTGGTGATGTTGGATTAGTCTACGTCTTGAAGTACCATTGTCAACGAAACTCACCACGTTAAAGTTTACATATGAATAAAAAACAAACGATTAACCTTGATTTTGATCGTGACCACATTTGGCACCCTTACACATCAATGACACAGCCTATCCCGGTTTACCCTGTTACTCATGCAAATCATAATTTAATTTACCTAGAAACCGGCGAGCAACTCATTGATGGCATGGCCTCATGGTGGAGTGCAATTCATGGCTATAATCATCCAGAATTAAATAACGCCATGATTGAACAAATTAATAGCATGAGCCATGTAATGTTTGGCGGCATTACCCATAACAGCGCGGTAGAGCTGTGTAAAAGGCTTATTACAATTACCCCAAAAAGTTTAACTAAGGTGTTTTTAGCCGATAGCGGCTCGGTAAGTGTAGAAGTAGCGATTAAAATGGCGCTGCAATATTGGTTAAGCCAAGGGTTTACACACAAGCAAAAATTAATGACACCGTATAAGGGTTATCATGGTGATACATTTGCCGCTATGAGCGTGTGCGATCCGGTTAATTCTATGCACAGTTTGTATAAAGGTTTTTTACCAGAGCATGTGTTTGTACCCGCCCCTGTAAGTAAATTTGATGGCGAGTTTAACCAAGCAGAAGCCCAAACGCTTGAACAATACTTTAAAACGCACCACCACGAGATAGCCGCCTTTATTATTGAGCCAATAGTACAAAACGCCGGCGGCATGAACTTTTACAACCCCGAGTATTTAGCCTGCGTTCGTAAATTATGCACACAATATAATGTTTTACTAATTTGCGATGAAATAGCCACAGGGTTTGGCCGCACGGGTAAATTATTTGCTGTAGAGCACGCTAATATAGAGCCTGATATTTTATGTATTGGCAAAGCCCTTACCGGTGGCTCAATGACCCTTTCGGCCACACTAACCAGTGATAAAATAGCCATAGGCATTAGTGAAGGCGAAGCCGGCGTTTTGATGCACGGACCTACATTTATGGGCAACCCGCTTGCCTGTGCGGTTGCGTGCGCCAGTATAGATTTACTTTTGGCGCAGGATTGGCAACAACGCATTAGCGATATAAACACTCAACTACAACAGCTTAAAAAGTGCAATGAATTAGATGCGGTAGCCAATGTGCGTACCTTAGGCGCAATAGGTGTTGTAGAGCTAACTGATGATGCTGGCAATGTAGATGTTGCTAAAATTCAAGCCTTTTTTGTAGAGCAAGGCGTATGGATTAGACCCTTTGGTAAACTTATTTACCTAATGCCCCCGTATATAAGTGACTCAGCCAGTATAAACACCTTATGTGATGCCATTTACACCGCAATTGCAGGTAAGCATTACTGCTAAGCGTTAAATTATACCTAAGAGGCATAGTCATTATTTGCCTGTTAGGTATTAATTTTGCTCAGGTTTTGAGCTTTGCATTGACGTATTTGTTATATTGATTTTAGTAAATATTACGGATATGATAATGTCTATCATTTACAATTACCTTTTCGGACTCTTTACTATGAAACACCTTTCTAAATCTGTAAAAACATTAGGTGCAAGCTTATTGTTAGCTTCTGCTTTTGTAACGCAACCGGCGCTAGCTAACGGCCCAATTGGTGAGCACGTAAACCATTTACAAGAAAACATTAAAGACTATTCAGAAGAAGTTGAATGGATGGTTGGTAAAGTAGACACCATGGTAACTGACTACAGCAAAAGCGGTGCTAAGGCTGTAAACAGCGACGATTTAATTGAATATTGGGAGTCGGTTAAGTTTCACAGCGCCATTGAAACTAACTTTGTGCCTGTATATGCCTCAATTTGGCAAGGCATTTATGGTGTAAAAATGGCTATTGATAACAACAAGCCTGCCCAAGAAGTGCGCAATCAGCAAAAAGCCATGAACATAGCCTTGTGGCAAGGTCTTGGTGCTGTTAAGCTTGCGGCAAAATTCCAGCAAAAAGGCTTACTTGATACAGTTAAAGCCACTGCTACAGAAGGCATGACCCAAAGTGCCACCATTGACGAAATCAAGCACAAGCTTGACCGTGTTGTTGCTAAATTTGCAGAGCGCTTAAACGAAGAAGCCACTGAAATTGTTCACGATACGTATTTACACCTTTTTGAAGGCGTAGAAGGTACGCTTATCGAACAAGATGCAAAACTAGTAGAAGTGCTGGAAAAAGATTTTAACGTAACACTACCGCAAACAATTAAAAGCGCTAAAAGCGTTGATGAAGTACGTGACGTGGTAAGTGATATGCACACTAAATTAGACCGCGCTAAAACGCTAATAGAAAAAGCGGAGAAGTCGCGTAAGGATGTTTTTTAAGTGAAGCGTAGGACCTTTATACAAGGCCTAGCTGCGTTAGGGGTTGTTGGCGCTTTGCCACTGCCCCTTTCTCGCGCACTAGCTGCCGATATAGCAAACCCAGTTTCTGTTGATAATTTACCAAAGCTTAAAGGTGATTTAACCTTATACCTAGGCCGTGGTGAAGGTGGTTTGTATGAAAATGTATTACAAGCGATTCAGAAAAAAAATCCTGACTTTAACTTAGCTATTCGCCGCGGTCCGACTGCTGCACTGGCCAATACTATAGTGGCAGAGGCAAAGGCAGGTGTACGCCGTGCCGATTTATTTTGGGCGGTTGACTCAGGCGCTATTGGCCTAGTTACCGATGCAGGCCTTGCAAAGCCCCTACCGAGTGATTTATCTGCTCAGTTACAACCGCAATTTAGATACGATCAATGGGCGCCGGTTACCGGTCGGATCAGAACATTGCCGTATAACACATCGCGTTTAACCAAAGATCAAATTCCAACAAGCATAATGGAGATTGCAGATAGCGATTTATCAATTGGTTGGGCGCCTGCTTATGCATCGTTTCAATCGTTTGTTACCGCTATGCGTATTTTAGAAGGCGATGATAAAACCGCTAAATGGCTTAAAAAAGTTAAAAAGCGCGCTAAAACATACGCCGGTGAACTCGGTGTTGTAATGGCGGTAGAACGTGGTGAAGTAGATATTGGTTTTGCTAATCACTACTACACGCTGCGTCTTAAATCGGGTAAACCAGATGCTAAATTAGACTTAGCCTTTACCGAGCAAGATGCAGGTTGTTTAGTCAATGCCTCGGGTATTTTAACGCTAAACGATGACCCGCTTGCTACTAATTTTATGCGTTACTTATTAAGCGAAGAAGTACAAGGTTATTTAGCCCGAGAAGCATATGAAATACCGCTTGTTAATGGCATTACTCAACCGGCAGGCTTACCGTCGCTGAGTGACATATCTCCACCAAAGGTTGATTTAACTCAACTTGCGGATTTACGCCCCACCATCAACTTGATGCGCAACAACGGCGTTTTATAAATGCGAATACCTGCTTCTTACCCAATGGCGCTGCTTGCAGCGCTCATTACGATTACCCCTGTTTATATTTTAATTACCCTTGCTAGCGACACCAGTACCCTTTTTGACAGTCATAATTTAAAAATACTGGGCAATACGTTATCGCTAATGGGCTTAACCGTATTAGGCTCTATTCTGATTGGGGTACCACTGGCTTTTATAAGTGCTTATGTGCATTTGCCTTTTAAAAAAATATGGCTGGTGATTTTTGCCGCGCCCTTGGCTATTCCAAGTTATATTGGCGCATTTACTTTGTACGCTGCGTTTGGCCCAGGGGGCGAAATAAATAACCTACTTGGCTTTGAAACCCCACCCATGTATGGGTTAAGCGGTGCAGCCATTGTAATGACCTTGTATACCTTCCCTTTTGTAATGATGACCACACGCTCGTCACTGCTCAGTTTAGATGCCAGCATGGTAAATGCAGCGCGTACCTTGGGTATGTCGATGACACAAAGTGTGTTTAAAGTAATTTTACCCCGTGTAGTTAACGGTATTGCAGCGGGCTCATTATTAGTGGCGCTGTATACGCTTTCAGACTTTGGTACACCTGCAATGATGCGCCTAGATACCTTTACCCGGGTAATTTACGTAGAATACAATGCGTTTGCATTAGGGCGCGCGGCGATGTTGTCGCTGCAGTTAATGGTTATTGTTGGCTTTTTACTTTTAATAGAATCACAAATAAAAACCGCCTCTGAACGACACGGTCGCCCACTGGTTTTATTTCCAACCAAATGGCAAATAACCGCAATGATTACTGCGTTTGGTCCTATTTTATTGTTAGCTATTGGTTTACCGCTGGCGATATTTTTTGTTTGGCTAGCACGCGATGGTTACAGCAACTTTGACTTTAGCATAGCGTGGAACTCAGCGTATGCCTCAGCCATTGCTGCCATAGTGGCGGTTATTGTGGCTATTCCTGTTGCTCATGCCGCATTAAGCGGAAAAGCCGGCAGAATAATGGAGCGCGTTACCTATTTTGGTTTTGGTATTCCTGGCATTGTGATGGGCACCGCGCTGGTATATGGCGGCTTGCAACTCCCGTTTTTATATCAAACATTAGCGCTTCTGATTATTGCTTACATGCTACGATTTTTACCGCTTGCCGTTGGCTCTATTCGCACCAGTACAGAGCATTTAGATCAAAGCTTAATAAAGTCGGCGCGCGTATTAGGCGCAAGCCCGCGTGAAGCCTTTACTCGCATTACCCTGCCGCTAACAATGCGTGGTATTATTGCCGGTGCTGCATTGGTGTTTTTAGAATCAATGCGCGAGCTTGAAGCAACGCTATTGCTAGGCCCAACCGGGTTTGAAACCCTTTCAACCTATTTATGGCGTGTGTACGAAGCCGGTTATTTTGGCCGTGCTGCCATTCCCGGTTTATTGTTAGTGGTGATTTCTGCCTGTGGCTTAGCTATTATGATGTCTGGCGAAAAACGTAACCAACTCGAACATTGAGGATTTAAAAACAAATGCTATCTGTAAGCCAGTTGTCTATAGATTACGGCAGTAACCGTGTAGTAAGCGATTTAAATATATCGTTAGGTGAAAATGAAATTCTCATGCTAGTAGGCCCTACGGGCTGCGGTAAAAGTACAATATTGCAAGCACTTGCAGGGCTTATCCCCATTAGCGAGGGTGAAATAAACGTAGGCAAATGGCGCGCAACGCCAAAACGTAATGTGCCCCCTGAAAAACGCAGTGTTGGTATGGTGTTTCAAGATTTTGCATTGTTTCCTCATTTAACGGTTGAGCAAAACATTTGTTTTAGATTAAAAGACACCGCCATTGCCGATCATTGGATTAAACTGCTTGGTCTAAATGATTTTAGAGCAAAAAAGCCAGCCACCCTCTCTGGTGGTCAAAAACAGCGCGTAGCACTTGCGCGTACACTTGCTCACCAGCCAGATTTTGTGTTACTTGATGAACCACTTTCTAACCTTGATGCCGCATTAAAAGATATGCTGCGCTGGGATATAAGAAATGCCCTAAAAGAAGCGGGAGTGCCTGCCGTGTGGGTTACTCACGACCAAGAAGAAGCGCTTTCGGTAGGTGACCGTGTAGGTGTATTACAAAACGGTAAAATACAACAACTCGATAGCCCTGAACAATGCTTTAGCATGCCAAACAATCGCTTTGTAGCACGCTTTTTAGGTGAAGCAAGCTTTATTGCTGGGCAGTTTGAAAATGGCCAAGCAACCACTAGCATTGGCGTAGCACCAGGGCAAGGTATAGACTGCGACAGTGGCGATGTAGATGTGTTGCTTCGCCCTGACGATGTACAGCTTATTCAAAACTTAAATCAACCTAACGGTGAAGTTGTTTGGGTACGCTTTGAAGGTGGCAGCCGTTTATGTGCGGTTAAATTAAGCTGTAATACGCTCGTTACTAGCCGTGTAAGCCACGAGGTTGTGGTTAATCCGGGTGACAGCGTTCATGTATCTATTGTTACTACTCACCCGCTGGCTGTGTATAAAAAACAATAATTAAACTATGAGGTAGCTATGTCTAAACAGGGCCCTAATCCAAATAACCCTGCCCCTGTTGAGGGTTTTCCTCAGGTTGGCTTTTTAAAAAACTTTATTACCTCGCCTAATATAGTTGTGGGTGATTATACCTATTACGACGATCCTGACGGCCCTGAAAACTTCGAAAAAAATGTTCTTTACCATTTCGATTTTATTGGTGATCGAGAGGGTCTGTTGATCTTTCGAGATTAAATTTGCAGTAGTGTGTTTGGTTTTTAGACAAGGCAGAGCCTATGTAGTGTGGTTATTTCACATAAATAGGCGATAACGCAGTATAAAGACCAAACACGCACTGCCCGAAGGGTTCTGCCTAGGGGCAATTAACTCTTTGTTGCCTACATGGATGTAGGTAAGGGGCGTGAGCAGGATGCGGAAGCTTTGCTCCGTTTTCACTTAGCCCACTAGGTCACAAACCTCGCGCCGCGATTAAATTGCCACTAGTTTGAACAAATTTTAATCCTGAAAGGTAAACAGACCCTTATTGGGAAGTTTTGCGCCATAGCTAAAAATGTGACCTTTATAATGAACGGCGCTAATCATCAAACCGCGGGGTTTTCTACCTATCCATTTTTTATATTTGGCAACGGCTGGGAAAAATCGGCCCCGCAGGCTGGCGAGTTACCCTTTAAAGGCAATACGGTTATCGGTCACGATGTATGGGTTGGTTATGACGCAACCATAATGCCAGGGGTAAATATTGGCAGTGGCTCTATCATTGCAAGTAAATCGGTGGTTACCTGCGATGTACCCCCTTATAGCGTGGTAGGTGGTAATCCGGCAAAAGTAATTAAGCCTAGGTTTGATAGCAACACAATAAATACGTTATTAGATATAGCTTGGTCGGATTGGAGCAATGAAAAAATCACTGCTCATCTAGATGCCATTACTCAATGTGATTTAAGCGCTTTAATAAAGCTTAAATAACCCATAAGTAACACTCACCTACCACTCAAACATGTACGCCATTTTACTAATGGTTTTTAAAGGCACGTTATGCGTGTTGCGCTTAGCGTATAAATGCTGCATAGACTTGTCTTTTACTTCACCAACAATAACTTCTTTAACTTGATAACCAAGTGCATGTGCTGCTTGAGAGTACGCAATAAACTCCCATTTTTTTATATTGGTGTTATCAACAATTACAAGCGGAATATTTTGCGCTAAAGCATTTATAAAGCGCGCTAAATTTAAATTATGATATTGCGGTAGTTTAAATTTATCAAAGTGATACTCGCCTTGCTCATTGACAAAGTAGTCATCGGTTGAACATATTAAATACTGGCTTGTATCTACTCCACCAAGCTCATCGGCTAGGGTTTGTGCATAGTAAGACTTACCACTTCCTGGTAGCCCTCTTAAAATAAAAACTTGTTTCATAGCATCCATTTCTGGGTAATGGTAAATATTAAATAGTTAAAATTATGATGTGCTGATTTACCGGCTTAATTGTTACTTATTATTTCATCATTGTAAGCCATTAGAATAATGCTGAAGCAGTTAGCGCGCCCACTAGCTTACACATTTTGCTCGGTGATTAAATAGCCTCAAGGTTGGCTAATTTCAATCCGTAGAGTCAACACGCAGTAATAATGCCACAAAATCACTAAATTTCAGAGCACCAAATAACAATAGTGGTAATTTAAAGCAAAAAACGCTTTAAAAGTAACCCACTTGCATAAAAACTTTTAAAGAGTTGCTCACAATAGTTTTTTTATTTTATTTAACTAGGTAAGATACACGGTTCAAGTTCAACGCACTAAATTTAACCGCTGCGTTGAGTAGTTAATATTATACAGTTAGGCAACTTATATCATTGGAGTGAAGATGAGCCATTTAGCGATTTCAGAGCTATTAAAAGGCAATGTTGCGGTAGACAGCCAAGTAACAGTAAAAGGCTGGATCCGTACACGCCGCGATTCAAAAGCAGGAATATCATTTTTAGCCGTTCATGACGGTTCGTGTTTTGATCCTATTCAAGCGGTAGTTCCTAATTCACTAAATAATTATGATGAAGTTACTAGCTTAACAGCCGGTTGTTCTGTGTCGGTTACTGGTGTGTTAGTGCAATCTGCAGGTAAAGGTCAGTCATTTGAAATTCAAGCTAATTCTGTCACAGTTTTAGGTTGGGTAGAAAACCCAGATTCATACCCTATGGCCGCTAAGCGCCACAGCATTGAGTATTTACGTGAGCACGCTCACCTTCGCCCACGTACAAACATGATAGGTGCGGTAACACGTGTGCGTAACTGTTTAGCGCAAGCTATTCACCGTTTTTACCACGAGCAAGGCTTTTACTGGATCAGCACCCCAATCATCACAGCCAGTGACTGTGAAGGCGCAGGTGAAATGTTCCGCGTATCAACACTTGATATGCAAAACTTGCCACGCACTGATAAAGGCGACGTTGATTACAGCGAAGACTTTTTTGGTAAAGAAGCCTTTTTAACGGTATCTGGCCAGTTAAATGGTGAAACATACGCATCGGCTATGTCAAAAATTTACACCTTTGGCCCAACATTCCGTGCAGAAAACTCAAACACGTCTCGTCACTTGGCTGAGTTTTGGATGGTTGAACCTGAAGTAGCATTTGCTGATTTAGAAGATATTGCAAAACTTGCTGAAAACATGCTTAAGTACGTATTTAAAGCGGTACTTGAAGAGCGCCGTGACGATATGGAATTTTTTGCACAACGTATCGAAAAAACAGCAATTAGCCGTTTAGAAGAGTTTGTAGAAAAAGACTTCGCCCAAGTTGATTACACTGACGCCGTAGAAATACTTAAATCATGTGGTAAAAAGTTTGAGTACGCCGTTGAATGGGGTGTAGATTTACAATCTGAGCACGAGCGCTACTTAGCTGAAGAGCACTTTAAAGCACCGGTTGTAATTAAAAACTACCCGCGCGATATTAAAGCGTTTTACATGCGCCAAAACGAAGACGGTAAAACCGTTGCCGCTATGGACGTTGTAGCACCAGGCATTGGTGAAATTATTGGTGGTTCACAACGTGAAGAGCGCCTTGATGTGCTTGATGCGCGTTTAGATGAAATGGGCTTAAACAAAGAAGATTACAGCTGGTACCGTGATTTACGTAAATACGGTAGCGTGCCACACTCTGGCTTTGGTTTAGGTTTTGAACGCCTAGTTGCTTATGTTACAGGTATGGGCAACGTACGTGATGTAATTGCCTTCCCTCGTACTAAAGGCAGCGCAACCTACTAATCAAATTAATTGATTTTAAAAGCCAGCTTTTTTGCTGGCTTTTTAATGCCTATTGTTTTTAATTATGGCTTTGTAAAATACTGTTTATAAATTAGAGATTTATAAATTTTGAACTATAGTTTTATAACGTATTCGTTATTTGGCTAATAGCATGATAAAAAACCTTATTTTGGCAGCAACCGTACTGCTTTCATCCTCTAACATTGCAACTTCAGTTTCTAATATTGCCCCCGATCACAAGCCTTTACTTATTGGCGGTTCTTCTTCGGTCTCGCACCTGTTGCTTTTATTAAAGCCCAATTATGAAGAGCAAACAAATACGGCCATGCAAGTCCGCTCCATGGGCAGTACTAAAGGCATTAAAGCCATAGCACAAAACATTATTGATATTGGTACTTCATCGCGCTATTTAACCAATGAAGAGCAAGAGCAATACCCTCATGTACGTCAAATTGTTATTGCGCAAGATGCGCTGGTATTTTTTACTAACAAAAAAAATAACATTGATTCGCTAAGCGTAGAGCAACTCAGCGACATTTATGCGGGCAAATATAAAACGTGGCAAGAAGTTAACCCAAATTATAAACCAGAGACACAAAGAGATAATAAAATTCTCCTGTTTAGTAAGGCCTATAACCATGGCACCTTTGATATTTTATTAGAGTTTTTAAACCTATCTTTTATGCGGGTTCCAAATGGTAATACAATTAAACTAAAGCAGGCAGGTAACCACGGGTTATTTCCTAAAATGGAAGTGCAGATGTATGACGAATTTAACCAAGCCCTTGGCATAGTACAACGCATGCCCAATGCCATTGCTTTTGACTCATACGGTGCAGTCTCGCAGCTGCTTGGCTCTAAAAAAATAAATAAAATAAATTTACTGGGTATCAATGGCGTTAACGTTTCAGATGAAACTATTAAAAATGGTGAATATACGTTTGTTCGCCCCCTAATTTTATTGGTAAATAGCCAATCTAGCCGCTCTGTAGAACAAGCAGAGGTGTTGCTCAATTTATTAAAAGATAAGCGTGTTTTAGATACTTTGTCAGCGCATCATTATTCTATGCTTGAGGTGGAATAAAAAAAGCCGCAGGAACCTAAGTTCACCGCGGCTTTACAACCAGAATATGTTTATAGCGCGTTTTCAAGCTGCGGTAATACCTCAAATAAATCAGCAACCAGGCCGTAATCAGCCACCTGAAATATAGGGGCGTCTGGGTCTTTATTAATCGCCACAATAACTTTTGAGTCTTTCATACCTGCTAAATGTTGAATAGCACCACTTATGCCCACGGCAATATACAGATTAGGCGCTACGATCTTACCCGTTTGCCCTACTTGCATATCGTTCGGTACAAAGCCTGCATCAACGGCAGCACGAGACGCACCAATTGCAGCGCCTAACTTGTCAGCAATACCGTTTAATAAAGCAAAGTTTTCACCATTTTGCATGCCACGACCACCTGATATAACCACCTCAGCTGCAGTTAGCTCAGGACGCTCTGACTCGGTTTGTTCAACACTTACAAAGTCACTTAATTGAGTATCACTTAGCGCATCTAATGCATTTATGCTGGCAGGTGATTGTTGGCTTTGTAAGTCAAAACTACTCGCTCGTACGGTGATCACTTTTTTACTATCAAGCGATTTAACCGTGGCAATTGCATTACCGGCGTAAATGGGGCGTTTAAATGTATCACTATCTATTACTTCTATTATTTCTGACACTTGCGCTACATCTAAAAGCGCTGCAACGCGAGGCATAAAGTTTTTACCTGTGGTGGTTGCACTGGCAACAATATGTGTATAATTATCGGCAATAGTTAAAACAAGCTCAGCCATATTTTCAGCTAACTGATGCTGATAAAGTGCATTATCGGCGGTGAGTACAGTTGTTACACCTTCAATACTGGCAACTTGTTCGCTCATTGCGCCTACATTTAAACCCGCAATAAGTACATCTATATCAAAGCCTAATTTACTTGCCGCATTGATTGTTTTTGAGGTTTCTGGTTTTAGTGCACCGTTATCGTGCTCTGCAATTACAAGTGTTTTCATTTAAATCACCTTTGCCTCTGTTTTAAGTTTCTCTACCAGCTGGGCTACATCTTCAACAATAATACCGCCACTGCGCTTGGCCGGCTCTTCTACTTTTATTAACTGTACGCGGGGTGTTAAATCAACACCTAACGAATCTGCTGCTATTACATCAAGTGGTTTACGCTTTGCTTTCATTATATTTGGCAGCGATGCATAGCGAGGCTCGTTTAAGCGTAAATCGGTAGTTACAATAGCGGGCAGTTTTAGTGCAACAGTTTGTAAGCCACCATCTACCTCACGGGTTACATTCACTGTGTTACCGTTTATATCCACCTTAGAGGCAAACGTACCTTGGCCGCGCTTAGTTAAAGCCGCAAGCATTTGGCCTGTTTGGTTGTTGTCTGAGTCAATAGATTGCTTGCCTAAAATAACCAGTTCTGGGGCTTCTTGCTCAACTAATTTTGCTAATAATTTAGCAATGTGCAGCGATTCTAGTTTTTCATCGGTTTCGATGTGAATGGCTTTATCTGCACCTAATGCAAGTGCGGTGCGTAGCTGCTCTTGCGCTGCTTTTGCACCAATTGTTACCGCTATAACCTCAGTTGCTGTGCCCGCTTCTTTTAATCGAATGGCTTCTTCTATCGCAATTTCACAAAATGGGTTCATTGCCATTTTTACATTTGCTAAGTCAACGTCGCTGTTATCAGCCTTTACGCGTGCTTTAACGTTGTAATCGATCACTCTTTTTATTGGAACGAGAACTTTCATAGGAACTCCATCTATATTTAAACCTACAAGCTAACGTGTACGTCAACCTATTTATTTTATGAATTCAGACTACTTCCTGTTGACGTAAACGTCAACCTAAAATAACCTTAAAGTATTCACAGCCTGTAACATTTAATGTGCAAGTATTAAAAAGGCTGCATTGCTTATCTAATTTAGCTAAGCCCGTCATAGATTAAGAGGTTATTATGGTCGAACGTGAAACCATGGAATTTGATGTAGTTATTGTAGGTGCGGGCCCAGCAGGCCTTGCCAGTGCTATTAAGCTCGCACAGCTAGCGCAAGAAAAACAACAAGAACAAACTATCTGTGTAGTAGAAAAAGGCTCCGAGGTAGGCGCGCATATTCTTTCAGGTGCGGTATTTGAAACCAAGGCCTTAGATGAGCTTTTGCCTAACTGGCAAGAGCTAGGTGCTCCCGTCACTACACAAGTGACACAGGATGAAATTTATTGGTTTAATAACTGCGAAAAAGCCACTACTCTCCCTCGCTTTGCGACCCCTAAAACATTTCATAATGAAGGTAATTACATTGTTTCTATGGGCAATGTGTGCCGATGGCTTGCCGAGCAAGCTGAAAATTTAGGCGTTGAAATATTCCCAGGCTTTAGCGCTCACTCTTTAATTATTGAGCAAGACACCGTTAAAGGCATTATTACAGGAGATATGGGCGTTGATAAAGACGGCAATGAAAAAGATGGTTATATGCCAGGTATGGAACTTCGCGCTAAATACACTGTATTTGCTGAGGGGTGTCGCGGGCATTTAGGTAAACAGCTTATCAACGAGTTTGCGCTTGATAAAGATGTGTCACCACAGCACTATGGCTTAGGCTTTAAAGAAATTTGGCAAATAGATGCCAGTAAACACCAGCAAGGTAAAGTAGTGCATGGTACGGGCTGGCCGCTAAGTGGCGATACCAATGGCGGCTCTTTTATGTATCACTGCGATAACAATCAAGTGGTTGTAGGGTTAATTGTTGATTTAAATTATTCTAACCCGCATTTAAGCCCGTTTGATGAGTTTCAACGAATGAAACACCACCCTGTTTTTAAGCAAACCCTTGAAGGGGGTGAACGCATTGCCTATGGCGCCCGTGCAATTGCAAAAGGCGGCCTTCACTCGCTGCCTAAGATGCATTTTGCTGGTGGCTTATTAATAGGTTGCGATGCCGGTACGCTCAATTTTGCCAAAATTAAAGGTAACCATACCGCAATGAAATCGGGCATGGTGGCGGCAGACGTTATTTTTAAAGCGCTCCAAAGTGGCCAAGCTAATACTGATTTAGCTGATTATAAAAACGCGTTTGAAAATTCTTGGGCTTATAAAGAGCTTTACCAATCGCGTAATTTTGGCCCCGCTATGCATACCTTAGGTAAGTTTGCTGGGGGTGCGTATAATACCCTTGATCAAAACATCTTCAGCGGTGCACTGCCCTTTACCTTTAAAGACAACACGCCCGATTACGACACGCTAAAGGATGCAGCTAACAGCCCTCACATTGACTACCCTAAGCCTGATGGCCTACTTAGCTTTGATAAACTCTCTAGCGTGTTTTTATCTAATACTAACCATGAAGAGTCGCAGCCTTGCCATTTAAAGCTTAAAGATCCCGCCATTCCTATTGCGGTTAATTTAGTAAAGTTTGACGAGCCCGCACAGCGCTATTGCCCTGCAGGGGTATACGAACTGCAACAAATTGAAGGTGAAGATCAGTTTGTGATTAATGCTCAAAACTGTGTGCACTGTAAAACCTGCGACATAAAAGACCCAAGCCAAAACATTACTTGGGTAACACCCGAAGGTGCTGGCGGGCCAAACTACCCTAATATGTAACTATTTTATGCACAAAGGTGCATTAAAAACCTATCTTTTACATATAAATTATAAACCTATCCTAAATTGCAGGGGCTTCGGCCCCTTTTTTACGGTATGCTCATAGGTAAGTTTCATAAAGTGAGTATTTAATATGCCGTCGTCAAATGTTGTATTTCGTTTTTTAGCAGAGCCTACCGATGTAAATTTTGGTGGGAAGGTTCATGGTGGTGTGGTCATGAAATGGATTGACCAAGCGGGTTATGCCTGCGCTGCAGGTTGGAGCGGCCATTATTGTGTTACTGTTTCTGTTGCTGGGGTTAAATTTAGACGCCCTATTTTGGTTGGGCAAATTGTCGAAGTTGAAGCAAAAATTGCGCATACAGGGTCAACAAGTATGCAGATATTTATTCAGGTACGGTGTGGCGATCCTAAAACTCAAAACATGGTAGAAACAAACCACTGTGTTATTAGCTTTGTAGCAATGGACGAAACAGGTTACCCGGTAGAGGTTCCTGCTTTTAAAGCACAAACAGAAGAAGATATTAAATTGGAAAACTACGCTATTAAAATGAAACAAATTGCAATTGAGACAGAAAATTTGCTTCATAAAGTATAAAAGTACAATGTAAAATTCACATAGACCGTGTAAAAGGTACAACCTTTACTTAGAAAACAAAAAACTAAAAAAGTTCACCCTGCTTATAAAAAATACAAAATAGCCGTAAAAATGCCGTATAAGTCGTTTTTACGGCTATTTTGCAACCACAGCCTATTGTTGGCATGCTCACTGCAAATAACTAATTGTCGTTTGATAAGTTAAATCAAACATTTATTATTTTTTTAAAGGAGCTATACAATGATTAAAACACTTTCTCTTTCTGCAATTGCTTTAGCAACACTGGGTTTTAACTCTGCAGCACACGCTGACATTACGGATTTTGATTCTCCTCGCATTTATACAGGTGTTGGTTATGGCCAATACTCATTTGAATTTGAAGACAGCGAAAACGACACTGAATTTGATGACGATGCACAAATGCTAAAAGGTTACATTGGTACACAATTTAACGAACACTTTAGTGTTGAGTTAGCTTATCAAAACTTTGATGAAGTGAGCGACATCGACAGCAAAGCAGAAGTTGATGGTGTGTCATTAGCAGCTATTTTAGCGGCTCCGCTTTCTGAAAGCTTTTCAGTATATGCTAAAGGTGGTTGGTTTGAATGGGATGCAGATGTAGAGCAAGAGCTTCCTGTTGGTAGCATTTCAGCATCACAAGACGGCGGCGACGTGTTTTACGGCGCGGGTATTCAATACGCGTTTTCTAGCAATGTTCAAATGCGCTTAGAGTACGAACGCTACGAACTAGATGATGAAATTGACCCAGAAATGGATGTTGCATCAGTATCAATTCAATACATGTTTTAATTAGCATTTAAAACACTTAAGGGTGAGCCATGTGCTCACCTTTTTGTTGCTTATACATAATATCCATCCGTAATAATAGCTAATCATATCGCGGCGCTAAACGTGTCGCTCCAGCCTCAAAATAGCTCCACTTAATTTAGCAAATTGGAATAAACACTAATCGCTATATTTTAAACCGTTTAGTCTAATACTCAATTAAACCAGCTAGTCTAAAATATAACGCATTAACTGTACTGCTATAAATACTAAATAGAGGTAGAATAGCGCCCTATTTTTTTGTTAACTGAGCATTATGAGCGATTATAGCATTTCGGCTGTTGGCCACATTCAATCCCCTTATAAACAAAAGTTTGCAATACCTAGGCAACCACGTTTAGTGCCTCAAGCTAAAGCCAAACTTATTTTTACTGCTGAGTTTAATCGTGAAGAATTTGTGCGAGGCATTGAAGAATTTAGCCATATTTGGCTATTGTTTAGGTTTCATGAAACCGCCGATAAAGGGTATTCAGCTATGGTGCGCCCACCACGTTTAGGCGGCAATGAGCGCAAAGGCGTTTTTGCAACGCGTGCAACATTTAGACCCAACGCCATTGGGATGAGCGCAGTAAAACTTGAAGGCGTTGAGTATAAAAACGGCCAACTTAGTTTACTGCTTGCTGGTATTGATTTACTCGATGGCACGCCTATTGTGGATATAAAGCCTTACTTACCGTATTCAGATGCAATGCACGACGCCAGTGCCGGTTTTGCCGATACCCGACCAGAAACACAAATGAGCGTCGCGTTTTCACCCGAGGCAATTGAATTTATTGCCAAGCAAACACACTACCCTGAGCTTGAAGATTTTATTACTAATGTACTAAAACAAGACCCACGCCCTGCCTATAAAAAACAAAAACAAGGCGAGCAAAGTTATGGTATGACACTGTATAATTATAATATACGCTGGCAGGTTAACGGCGAGCATAACTTAGTAACAAGTATAGAAAATAACTAAAAAGTGCAGTTAGCGCTTTAGTGTAAAAGCAAGCGCTGGTAAACTTAGCGCCCTATTAAAAAGAACATATTACTTAATTTCGGAAAAATCATGCGTACCAGTCAATATATACTCGCAACACTTAAAGAAACGCCATCAGATGCTGAAATTGTTTCGCATCAATTAATGCTTAGAGCCGGTATGATCCGTCGCGTCGCTTCGGGTTTATATACATGGTTACCCTCTGGTTTACGCGTTCTTCGTAAAGTAGAAAATATTGTTCGTGAAGAAATGGATAAAGCAGGCGCAATAGAAATGTTGATGCCGGTTATTCAGCCTGCTGATTTATGGCAAGAGTCTGGCCGTTGGGAGCAATTTGGTCCTGAACTTGTGCGCTTTAACGACCGCCATAACCGTGAGTTTGCGCTAGGTCCTACGCATGAAGAAGTAATTACAGATTTTGTTCGCAAAGAGATTAGCAGCTATAAACAACTGCCTGTTACTTTATACCAAGTACAAACTAAAGTGCGCGATGAAAGACGCCCACGCTTTGGTGTAATGCGTGCACGTGAATTTACGATGAAAGACGCGTATTCATTTCATTTAAGTGAAGCGTGTTTAGATGCCACATATAAAGTAATGCACAAAGCGTACTGTAATATTTTTGAACGTTTAAACCTAGAATACCGCCCTGTGCTTGCTGATACAGGCTCTATTGGTGGTAGCTTATCGCATGAGTTTCATGTACTTGCTGAATCAGGTGAAGACGCGATTGCCTTTAGTGATGCAAGCGATTATGCAGCTAACATCGAAAAAGCAGAAGCGTTAGCTCCCACTCAAAGTCGTCCTGAGCCATCTAAAGAGCTTAAAGCGTTTCCTACACCAGATGCTAAAACCATTAGCGAGCTTAAAAAACACTACGGCGTTAAACCACACCGCGGTGTTAAAACTTTAATTGTGTACGGTACGCCAGATGAAAACGAACAACGTGGTTTAGTTGCGCTTGTACTACGTGGCGATCACGAGTTAAACGAATTAAAGGCTGAAAAGCACCCACTTGTAGACTCTCCACTAGAAATGGCCACTGAGGCTGACATTGTTGCGGCTATTGGTGCAAAGCCAGGTTCACTTGGCCCGGTGGGTTTATCAATGCCAATTATTGTAGACAGAACTGCTAATGTAATGGCAGATTTTGTTGCCGGTGCTAATAAAGATGACGAGCACTTTAGCGGAATTAACTGGGATCGCGATGTTAAAGAATATCAAGTTGCTGATATTCGTAACATTGTTGAAGGCGATCCAAGCCCGTGTGGACAAGGTACTTTACAAATTAAACGCGGTATTGAAGTTGGTCATATTTTCCAACTTGGTACTAAGTACTCAGAAGCCATGAAAGCAGGCGTACTGAGCGAGTCGGGTAAAAACCAAGTAATGACTATGGGTTGTTACGGTATTGGTGTTTCGCGCATTGTGGCAGCGGCTATTGAGCAAAATAATGATGATTACGGTATTATTTGGCCACAATCTATTGCCCCATTTGATTTAGCTATTGTGCCAATGAACATGCATAAGTCGCATCGTATTCCTGATATTGCTAATAATCTATACCAAGGTTTAAAAGATGCAGGCCTAGATGTTTTATTTGATGATCGTAAAGAGCGCCCTGGCGTTATGTTTAACGACATGGAATTAATGGGTGTACCTTATACTTTAGTGATTGGTGAGCGTAACCTTGATGAAAACAAGGTTGAGCTTAAAAATCGCCGCACCGGTGAAAAGTTAATGGTTGATTTAGACACCGCAATTGAGACTATTAAAGCGGCTGTTAAAGGTTAATAACACCCACGCTTAAAACAAACTATAAGGCCGCATTTAAACATGCGGCCTTTTTTATGCGCGTTTAATGATAATGTATAAAACCGCTCACCTAATCTCCTTTCCATAACAATAAACTTTAATTAGCTGGTTTGATATAAATTGTCATGCAGGCTTCGCTAAAGTGTCTCATAAGTGTCATTAGATTTATCTACAGTGTTTAATTATTACACTATGGATGACGGGCATGACAAACAATCAACAGCGTAAAAAACAACATTATCCAGCCGTTTGGATATCGGATGTACATTTAGGTTATAAAGACTGTAGAGCCGACTATTTATTAGATTTTTTAAATTCAATTGAATGCGATACGCTTTATTTAGTGGGTGATATTGTTGATCTGTGGTCGATGAAGCGCAGTTTTTATTGGCACCCATCTCATTACCAAGTGCTTAGTTGTATACAACAAAAAGCCCTTGATGGCACCCGTGTAATATACATACCTGGTAACCACGACGAGACCTTTCGCCACTACATAAATCAAACTTTATTTGGTGTAGAGGTCCACCAGCAGTTTATTCATACCACTAAAGCCAATAAACGCTTTTTACTGATCCACGGTGATGACTTTGACTCGGCAACCCGCTACAACAAGCTCATAAGTATTGCAGGCGATGCAGGTTACGACTTACTGCTGTTTTTAAATCGATGGACTAACCGAGTTCGTAAAGTGTTTGGCGGTAACTACTATTCGCTTGCTGCGTGGATAAAAGCACGCGTACATAAAGCCCGGGAAGCCATTGCGGCTTTTGAAGATGCCGCTATACATGAGGCAAAAAAACAAAAGGTCGATGGCATTATTTGCGGACACATCCATCACCCTAAAATTAAAGTAGTAGATGGCATAGTATATTGTAATGATGGTGATTGGATTGAAAGCTGTACCGCATTAGTTGAGCAACCAAACGGTAAAATAGAGCTGTTGCATTGGTCTGATACGCAAAAAGTACTTGATACAGCCGATGTAACCAGCTTAGTTAAACCTATTCAAACTGATACCAAACCGAGTAAGTCAGCAGCGTAACTGCTGACTTAGCTCATTTAGTTTAACCAGGTTAGCAGCCTATTTTTAAGCGTTTTAGGCTTTATTGGCTTGGTTATATAATCATTCATGCCGGCGGTAATGCAACGCTCTCTATCGCCTTCCATTGCACTTGCGGTCATGGCAATAATTGGAATGCTAATATACTCAACCCCAGCTTTAGCATTTCTTATTTCGCTGGTGGTATCGTAGCCATCTAGGTTAGGCATTTGGCAATCCATTAAAATTAAGTCAAACGGTTGCTCTTGATTAAATTTAAGAGCCGAGAGTGCTTCTATACCATCACTTGCACAGGTAATTTTTATCCCTGTGCGTTTTAAAATAGCCTTCGCTACCTCAATGTTAATCATGTTGTCGTCAACCAATAATACATGATACTTAGACAACTCAGGCTCTGGCTCTATGTCGTTTGCTTGTTTAGGCGCGGTTAAAACAAACTCATTATTAGCGCCAAAAATACTGCCTAGCTTATAGGTAAATTGATCTTGCGTAAGTGGTTTGTGCAAAATGTGGCTATGCTCAGGAAACACCTTTTTAGATTGCTTATTAACCACCATGTCTCGCAATATAAGCACATATTTTTTATCTGCCTTTTCGCAGTAGCTTATTAGCGCATTAACTTGCGGGTGTTCGTCATCAATAATCAGTAAATCGGCATCAAATTCGCTGTGTTCACTAAAGTAGTCGAGCCTTGTAATGTGGCTTGGCTGAATTTTACAGGTTTGAGTTAATAATCCGCATACATTTTTAAATACGTTATCGCGCGCAATAAGCGCCGCTACACTGACCTCTTTTGAAAGCTCGATGCCGGTATTAAGTTTTTGCTGTTGCGCCACATGTAGCTCTACCGTTGCAACAAAGGTGCTGCCTACGCCCTTTTCACTGCTAACGGTGATATTACCGCCCATTAATTGCGCCAGTTTTTTACATATAGATAACCCTAAACCGGTGCCACCAAAATGGCGGGTTGTGCTTGAATCTTCTTGGGTAAACACATCGAACAGTTTATCGATGTTTTCAGGGGCAATACCAATACCGGTGTCTTTAATTATAAAGCTCATTAAAATTTTACTGTCGGTAATGTATTTAGAGTTTAAGGTTAAACTTACTTCGCCTTTATGCGTGAACTTAAACGCATTATTTATTAGATTAATTAAAATTTGCTTAAGGCGATGGCTATCACCAATAACCATTCTATCAACCACGTTTTGGGTATTTAAAAAGACCTCTAGCCCTTTACGTTGGCCCTGCAGCGCAATTGAATTAATCATATCGCTACAGACAGAGATAACATCAAACGAGTGATTATCAATATCTAGTTTACCCGCTTCAATTTTAGAAAAATCTAAAATATCGTTAATTAAATTCATTAACGAGTGCGCACTGCTATTAGCTAATTTTAAATAGTGTTGCTGTTGCTCAGTGAGGCTGTCTTCTTTAAGCATTTCAAGCATGCCTAAAACACCGTTCATGGGTGTGCGTATTTCGTGGGAAATATTGGCTACAAAGTCACTTTTTGCTTGGCTTGCGGCAAGGGCTTGGTCAATCGCTCGCTCAAGTTCAACAGTACGCTGAGATACCTTTAACTCTAAGGTGCTATTTAAACCCTGTAACTGTGATTGAGTTTGCTTTAACGAGCTGATATTACGTAAAATAGCAGCAACCTGATAACGGTTGCTAAATACATCAAATACGCTGGTCAGCGTGATTGAATAATATTCTTTATTGCCATCATCACCAGTATAAACCGCTTCAAATGGCATTTTAGAGCCATGCTCTATGGTTTCACTAATGCAGTTTTTATCTTCATCTGCAAGGGTAAATAAGTTACTAAAGCGGGTGTTGTCATTACCTAGCCTACTTGCAAAAACTTTTTTAGCCGTTTGATTACAGTGAATAATAGTTTCATCACTGTCTATGGTAAAAATAGCGTCGAGTGAATTTTCAATCACTTTATTATTTTGCTCTGTTAAAGAGTGTATAAGCAGCTTGCGATTAATATAGCGCTGATACAACAGCGTAATAATTATAAATATGGTAAAAAATGTGGCGGTGATGGCAATAAAACTTTCGCGCCTTTTTGCAACGCGTTCCAACAAGGTTTCAGAATCAATAGAAACGGCCATCTCTAACGGCAGCATGGCAATATCGCCTTCAAAACTTACTCGTTTATTTAAAAAGTACTGTTTTGGCGCATCACCTATTAACAAGGTTTCGTGAGAGTTCATGTTTTGTGTGGGGCTAAATTCATCGCTCCAGGTTTTGGCTTGGTTAAATTCAAAGCCAAACCG
The DNA here is from genome assembly GCF_023161905.1 of Pseudoalteromonas sp. 2CM41L. Taxonomy (NCBI): domain Bacteria; kingdom Pseudomonadati; phylum Pseudomonadota; class Gammaproteobacteria; order Alteromonadales; family Pseudoalteromonadaceae; genus Pseudoalteromonas; species Pseudoalteromonas sp. 2CM41L. Next base: position 387,937 of record NZ_JALNTN010000003.1, on the reverse strand, counting down.
TAAATCTGGATTTGGGTGGTATAAAAATTCGCTTTCATTATTAAGCAAATAAATATTAATCCCAGGTGGAAGTTCAAACGTTAAACTTTCAAATAACTTATCTGCGGAGTAGTTTGTCACTAAAATTGCAAACACTTGCTTTAAATGATCAAAAACAGGCTTAGCTACGCGGTATGTACTCACAAAGGGTTTTTGTATTTCACCGTTTTCGCGGTTGTAGTTAATAGGCGATATATACACGCTTTTTTCATCAAGCATGCTGGCTTTAAGTACGTAGTCTCGCCCGCCTTTTTTTTGCAGTTGTGCGCCCTCTAGCCTAATTATGTCACCTAAAAAGCGGTCTACTCGTACTATCTCTTGGCCATTTTCAGCAAGCATAATGTAACGTGCTTGCAAAATAGAATCGTCGGTTTGCATAAACCCGCTAAAAATATCAGCAAGGCGGTCTTGCCATACAGCAATTGGGGTTTGTAATAGAGGGTCAATTAATTGGTTGTCGGTCGCTCTAGATATACCTTGAATAGGTGGAGTGGCGTTTAAAAAGCGAATCGCGGTAATACTGTCGTTTAAATGATTTTTTAAAGACGCGGCTTTTGTTTCAAGCTCACGATTGAGTTCACTACGAGCATCGTTATATATCTCTGCGCGTACCTTTTTTTCAAACACATACACCGAAGGCAATGCAATAACTAAAAAAACAATAATGGCAACCAGTAATAATTTATTACCTTTTGCTGCTGTTATAAATACATTCCTTTCTAACATTAACCTTCACCAACAGATTTTACTCGCTACAGTATAGAGTATTAAAAGCTAAAAAGGAGCCCAAAACTAACTACTTATCGTTATTAACTTTAATATTTTTAATAATTAAAGTACTAATGTATTAGACAAAACAAATAACCACCTCAAAGAGTTAACCCAAGATGAACAAGCGCTCAATCGAGGAGCTACTTAGGAGTCTTCTGGTTATGCAAACCTTCTTTTACAACAAATATGGCTATAACCACACAAAAGGTAAACCCTCCTCCAATACAGATATAGTTGATTATTGGGCTGGATTCAGTATCTAAAGTCATCGAAAAAAGTCCATAACTCAATATGAATAAAGCTATTAAAGATGAAATAATTATTACAGTGAAGTTTTTCATTCTATTACCCCTGTTTCTTTGGCGATACTCTTTAAATTATTCAAAAATTGAATTGATTCATGCGTTATGTCTTTAATTATAAACTTAGACTCTATTTCAAGATCGTCTTGATCTATGTCATCGTTACTAACTGTCTTTAAAAAAACAGCTTTTCCTTCATTGTGCAGTGAGATTTCCGTCGGTAATTGATCTGTGTCGTATTTAAATTTGCGCATAAAGTCTATTAAAGGCACGTCTAAAAAACCAACCAACGCTTTTCCAAAATAAGTATCTTCTTTTGCTCGTTTTAACAGCCAAGTATATTCAGTAGATGATATAAATTGATTTGGGAATGCACTTATTTTAACTGTTTTTACTTTATCACCATCTAAATATCCTACAAATAAGTTATCTCCTTCCTTTTCATAAGCAATGTAATTATTAGGGTCATTTTTAGGATCTAAGCTCATTTCATAAATTTGCTCTTTGGTAAATCCTGGAGCGTATTGCAGCATTCCTTTTAAAGCATCCTCTGCGCGCTTATACGTAACTGAGTAATCAGTTCTGTAAGCAATGTTTTTTTGATGATCTAGAATATATTGGCCATCATCTTTAATGGTCATTTCTGTAAAGGTTTTATTTGGCAAAATATAATCTGTACGAAGGTATTTATCGGTGACCTTTATTTTAATATGTGCGAAATGATTTAACTCTTTAGTGACTTGATAATTAAGTGTTAGGCTATTTTGCGCATGTGCATAACCACAAAAAACCACAGTGATAAAAACTATTAACTTAACAATATTTTTCAAAATTTCATCCTTAAAACTTAGGAGCTAAAAAGCGATATAACACGCTATATTAAGCTGTTATTAGCGCCTATATTAAAGTATCTATTACATTAAATAGACATAACTTTTTCTAGGTTCATAACAAGTATAATGAGTATAAATAAAAAAACGAATAATCCCACATGAAGCTCAAGTGGGTAAACCATTTGACTTGTTCTGTCTAACGATACTGGGTATTTGTGTTTTAATAATGAAAACACAAGTGCTTCACTATCAACACTCCAGTGCGTCAGCGAAATGCTATTAAGCCAAACTGTAGCGGCCTGCCTCAAACATATGAAAGTTAACAATATGTTTTCCCAATTTCTTATATTCACTAATAACATACTTACTAATTACTCTGCCTTCTGAGTTTGATACATAAACTTGCGGGTCAAATCGTTTAGCTGCACTTTCAAATACAGCAGTGACCATAGTTCCATCATCAACGTTAAAACCATATAAATCACCTTTGTCTCTTCTTGATGAAATAACGCCCTTAACTTTAAAACCTTTACCAAGCTTTACTGCAGTTGCAACAGATGGGTTATCGTTAGGTTCTTTTTCAAAATAAACAGGGTATTGAGTTTTACTCGCTTCAAACGGATAGTCACCTTGCTCATCAGGCACACCATCACCGTCTTCGTCTTTGTTTTGCGATGTACCTATATAGGTGGTTGGCTGAATGCTTTTTGCATGTGAATTTTGTGTATAGGTTAGCGTGCAAAAAGCACAGCTAACACTTAAAAGCGAAAGATATATTAGTGGTGTTTTCAAGAGTCCATCCTTGTTTAATTATCCAATTTTTATAATTTAGTGCTGATAACGCTAAAAGCTAAAAGCTAAAAAAGATGTGTATTAAGTACTTATATAATAAATACTTACTTTACACATCCTTAAGATTAGCATAGTGCGCGTGGCTGTTTTCCAACTAGCGAAAATGTTATCTATCTTTATTTTTAGCATTGAAAAATTACCAACTTAGCTTTTTAGCATTAACTAAGTTGGTTATATTATATTTTTAAAATACATTAATTTGCATCAGACAGCCTTTCAACTAACTCAACACGACGGTTAAGCTCGCGCCCTAGCTCATTTTTATTAGTCGCTGCCGGAGAATAAGGCCCAACACCTTGAGGGATTAACCTTGTTTTGGCAATGCCATAATCAGCGATTAACGTTTTAACTACCGCATTAGCTCTGCGTTTAGAAAGGTCTAGATTATATTCTGCAGATCCTTTGTCGTCTGTATGCCCAACGACATATAAACTCAATTTTTTATTTTTTTCAAGAACTTGCGCTATCACATCTAAAGATTGCTTAGATTCAGGTTTTATAACTGCTTTATCATAGTCAAACAGTACACCATAAATAGACGCTTTGCCCTTTTGCTTTAGTTGTTCTAGTACTTTATCGCTATTTGTTTCTATTAACCCCGTTATTAGTGGCTCGGTTCTCATAACTAAAAGCTGAATACGAGAGTCACCTTCAAAGTTGCCTATGAAAAACGCTACGTAAGTAGTCTGCCCCTCAAATGTGCTTTTCATTACGTTATATCGCGGCTGATTCCAGTAATTGTAGACCTGTGATATAGAAATAGTATCCCCTAATTTTTGTACCGTAGGTCTATAACCACACCTAGATTTTTGACAAGAAAATATGGTTTCAAACCCTTCTTTTACTAATGCACTTAGATAGTTATGATAAATTTTAAGTGTTGACACATTTTTCACAACATAAGTAATTTGTGTTAAATCGCCAGTTACATCAAGTGTTGGAAGCTTTTTGGTCTTTTTATCAGCAATACCAATAGGAATGCTAAATTCTTCATAATCTACTTGTTTGTAATCTTCAATGTAACTGCTGGGGTAACGACTGATTAATGGGTGATCAGACGACCCACCTTTATCTTTGCGAGGGGGTTTTGTTGTTTTTGTGTCATTTTGTTTTTTGAATGCATTAAAATCAGCTGAGATAAGGCCTGTTTCAATGTCTTTTATATCCACAGAGGTTAATAGCACTCTTGTTTTATTTTCATGTTGTCCTACGAATAATGAAATTGCGGCTTTAAGTTCGTCACCTCCTTTTGTAGCAAAAATATAATGAGGCTTTTTATAGTAGGTATAAGCTTTAAAATAACTAGTCTTTTCTGATATCAATTTACCATTATTATATTTCCCAGAATTGCACTCACTCAAAGAACACCTGTAAATCACGTTAAAGCCTGCATCTTGTAAAGCGTTTTCATAGTTTTTTGTAACCTTTAACGAAGCTACATTTTTTATCTCATATGCGTAATGAGCTGTATCACCAATCAATTTTGTAAACTCAAACTGCTTAGATTTTTCTGCATTAGGATCAAACTTTGTCATTAACTGAGTTTCTTCACCCGCTAGAGTAACTGAATTATCTAGCTTTGCTTTTGGATACGGTGACAATAATGGCTTTGCTTGTACGCTTGATACTCCAATTAGATAAATAATAAATATTTGGAGTATTTTTATTACTTTATTGTTCATTAAAATTCCTTTTTTTATAGGTTCGGCTCTAAAAATTAGTTTATTTAGAAAACGTTAAATATTCTAATACTTTAACTCGTAAATTAAAACTTAACATATGGGTATGCATGAGTATTTTATTATTATTGATAGACATTTCAATTTCAATTTCAAATCTTTCCTTAGTTTTTTAAGTATATTAAACAATAAAGCCCAATAAAAACCCGATTGGGAAAAGAGATAAGTAGGTTAATGTCCACCATGAAAAACGGTGTTTAGTTTTTACGTTATGCACTTTCGCTAAATAATTAACAATTGCTCTATAGTCACTTAAATTAAACGTATGTACTCCGTAACGCTCTCCATTGACTGTTTTAATCGCTAAATGCGTACTTATGTAAGGACCAAACCAGAGAAGCGGCGTTAACGGAAAATAATTGATATACATCGCCTCTATATCTTTAAAGGCGATAAATACTTCACGCTCGCCTTTAAAATCTGGCATGGTTAAACCTTTGCGCGTGATAAATACATCGGCATTGTAAAATGTTTTTTGTAACGAAGATTGCAATAACACCAAACCAAAAAACAAAAACGGGGTAACCACAAACATAGTATTCAATGTTTGGTCAGCGTTTGAGTAACTCGGTTGACCATCAATAAAAAAGGAGGCGACAAAAGCGCCCAGTAGCATACCTAAAAACGATTTTACTCGGGTATAAGGCACCCAGCGCTTGTGTGCAAAACAGACTTGAAATGTATTCTTAAGCTTTTCAGATATTAAATTCATAATAATCAAGCTAGTCTATGATATGAATAAGCGTCGAGATCATCAACCACCCCATCGCCGTCTTCGTCTTTATTTTGCCACGTGCCTATATGGGTAGTTGGCTGAATAGTTTTTGCGTGTAATGGTGTTATAAAAGCACAGCTTACGCTTAGTAATGAGATGTAAAATAGAGGTATTTTCAAGAATCCATCCTTGTTGATTAGTCCGCTAAAGTAACGATTATTTGCCTAAAATTTATTCTTTTTTAGTTTATGATGTCATCGTACCTAAATTAATACAGCCATTCAAGGTTACAAATATATAGGTACCTACTTATTGATAGATTTTGCAAACCAATCATGTATGGCGATACTGTATTTTCTTGGTAAGTTGTAACCTAAACAAATCGCGCCAGATTTAGTTAACAGGTAAGTCCTTCGCGCGACTTTGGCAGCGCCCCACACATCGTCTAGCTTTATAACTTTGTTTTTGACCCCAGTAGCTTTAACTATTAAATCGCCATTGCTTACGCTAAACCGCTTACGGCCCATAACTAACATACTTAAATAACCCCCTAACACAATGAGTACTACCGATAAAACTGACTGTAGAGCGGCTGGTAAATATTGAGCTCCTACAAGGTCTGCATGGTTAAATAAAAACCAAATAGTAAATAATGTAAACAACCAAATTAGGATTAAGAGCGAGCAAAATTGCGGTGATGTAACGGGTCTGGCAGTTATTATTAACTCACCACCGTTACTTTGTTTAAAGTAACGGTCATTAGGAATATCAGCTGACTCTGTGCTTTTAGTTTTTAATCCATCAATACTTAATTTATGCCTACGATTACCAGCAACCAACGCCAAATCAGTATCAAAATGCGCCTCTAAAAAAGCAACTGATTTTAAAATATCTGAAAGTGTCGCAACGTTCATTGTGAGCTCTGGATAACTAAAAAACTTCATTGAAAAATGTTCTAGTACTGGCTTTTCTGGATCAAAAATTTTTTCAAACTCACCGGTTGTGAAGCCACTTACTTCAACCAGAGACAACTGTAAATTAATAATATGCTTTTTTTTAGTAACAAAGCCAAGCCAAGAGCGTGTACTGACAATATCTTTATTTTTAGCGCTTAGTATTACTTTATTGACTTTTAATACCGGCGTGCACAGCACCAAACCCAATAAAATTATTATACTGGACCAAACTAGCTCGCCTGTTTCATATATACCTATAACACTAATATAAATTAGCCATGCGCCTAAGCACATTAACAAAAAGTGAAATATAACCCCTGAAACTCCGCCATTATCTGTAAATATTTGCTGCTCATCGTTTTGTTTTTGTAATTTGTAACTCATTGATACACCATCATGAAAAATGAATTTCCTTTTTTAGTAAATTAGGTTTTTTGAGCTAAGTACAAACGGCCATTTTCATGCCGTAGCTACCCCTAAGACACTATATACACACCATAGTCCAGTACAACCAGATAAAATAAAGTGTACACTTTATTTTCAAAAAAAACTGTAAACTCAACATTTAAGCTAGTCTTCAATTCAACCTGCGACCTAATTTTGAAAGCTTGAAAGATATAATCATATAAAAACTGTTTTTATAGTTTAATACTCAAATACTACTTTGCTAACAGCTTACAGTACCTTGAAACAGTTATTAACTCATACTTCCATGTTTTAATTACCGTTGAGAACTTTAGAGTTAAAAACATGCTTCTTTGTAAAGATTAACTTTTTTAAATTAAAGTACGATATTAATTTTTAATACATAATAGAAAGAAAGCTCTTATTACTTTTCCAATTTTATAACTTAGATTAACAGACAGGTTTTTTTTAAAATTATTTTTTGCTAGAGTAATTGCATTGAAAGGATTAAATTGCTCAAGGATGATGATGATAAAGAACAATGTTATTGTGGATTCTGCATCAATTATACGCACACCTATAACTCTCTATTACTCTCACACTATTGGGGAGATCACTAAACACCCAAATAATGAATTTGAAATGTTTAACTATAATTCGAACTCACTATTTTCGCCACATTATAACTTGGACATACGTTATGATTAAGCAATGTACCTGTATCCCGTCTATTGTAGCCACCAAGCATTATTTTAGTTCATGCATTTATTGCTTAACTCTTATTTTATTCAGTAAATTCAGAATAATCAGTAAAAAATTTAATACATCTAAATGTAAAATAATAAAAATTAATTTTCCTTACTTAAATGTGAACCTTTTACCAATACTTGAGAATATAAATACTGATCTATATATATTTAAGAAAAAACGATAATAGTAGTTCTAATTATTTAAAGTTATAGCATGTTCAATGATTAGAGAAATCACCAATAACCGTTAACAAAAAAAGGAATTAACAGTGCAAAAAAGTAAATTAACTAAAAGTGCGATTTGCGTGGGGCTTGCTTTAGCCTCAAGCTCAGCCGTTGCAGCTAACAGTTGGTTGTCACGTGTAACTACGGATGACCAGCAGCAACATCAAAACATTCTTATGTCACAAGGAGTACAAAACACATCATCTTTAAGTACTGATTCATCTAAAGCGGTATTTGATATTACAGTATCTTTGCATAATAACCCTCAAGGCTCAGATAAAGTTGCCTACGAGCAAATATTTTCCCATTTTGCAAATGCAGTTTGTGAGCAAACTAATGGCGCACATAAGCTCGGCAAAGTAAGAGTATTTAGAGAAAACAAGCATCGTTCTAAGTCTGATATTATATGGGGTGAAAGAGAGTGGCCCCGAGCTAATGTTTCCGGTTTTGGTGCAAATGGCATGCACATTTGGTTTGGTGATGTTTTTCCTAATGGCTCGGGCCCAGGTCAAGACCATAACATGCTACAGGACCCAAAAGGAGCAGGATATACTTTAGCACATGAATGGAGCCATTATGCGTATGGTTTATTTGATGAGTATAAAGGTACAACTGATTCAGCAGAGCCTAACACTCCTATTAAGTCAGATGCACCAACAACCTCTATCATGAGTAACCAATGGCAAGCATTAACGGCAGGTATGCAATGGTTAAATCACTCAACTAAGGACACTATTGGTAATATTGACAGTACAGCACAAGGCCGAATATATGGTAAAAGTGCGTGGGAAGTGCTTCTGCAAGATATTAAAGATGATCCTAAATCTGGCCGTAAAACCGCACAGCCAAGCCGAACACGCTATTTAACTTTGGCGGATAATGCTCCGGATACAAATACACCATTAAAGATCGAATTACCAGCAGCGCAAGATTCCTGCCAAAACCAGCTTAGTGTAGAGTGGGTTGAAGGTGATATAGACATGCAAATTGTGATAGACCGATCTTATAGTATGCTAGGTCCAGCAATGAGTAATGCCAAACAAGCTGCTAAAGTGCTTGTTGATGCGTCATCTTCAGGTGGTACATCAATGGGGCTTATTTCTTTTTCAGACAAAGAGCTTGTTAACCAAGATTATCCTATTACAAAAATTGATAGTCCTAATTCAAATGTTAAAACAGAACTAAAAACAGCAATAGATGCTATTTACGAAAATGGCACTACTGCACTCTACGATGCTTCACAACTTGCATTAGATAATTTAACCGCGTATCAATTCAACGAAGAAAGCAATGCACCTGGCGTTGTTTTTCTTTTGGCTGATGGTTATGACAACGACTCAAGCTATACACAAGAACAGATTATCGCCAATTATCAAAATAATGACATTGCTATTTTTAGTTTAGGCTATGGTTTTGCATCACCTACAGGGCCATTATTAACACTTGCTAGCGAAACTGGTGGGAAATACTTTTCTTCACCCACCACACTTGCTGAAATTGTAGATGCTTTTTTACAAGCTAATGCTACTGCAACAGATAACCAAAATTTAGCATCTACAACCTTTACGATAGAAAGTTCGCAAAGTGCCACTCAAGTGATTGCCGTTGATTCAGGGCTTGATAACGTAAGTGTGTTTATTAACCACAACGCCAACCTAGATGATGTACAACTTACTCTTTTAGATAGTACAGGTAGTGAAGTAAGCGATGTGGTTTTCAACTGTAATGATGCTTCAGAAACGTTAACTTGCGGTGCTTATATTACTAACCAACACATAACATCACACGGAACAGGTGAATGGCAGTTACAAGTTACTAATTTAAATAATACCAATAGCTTAAATGCTATTGTTAATGTGAGTGCTGAACCTAACCTATCGGGCAGCTACACATTAAGTGTTGAAGGCCCTCAAGGAAACTCTGTCACCTACCCCAGTCCTATGATCTTAACTGCAGCGATTACTAAAGACAAACTAATCACGGGCGCTAATGTGTTAGCAACCATTACCGATCCTGATCAAAATTCAACTAATTTAGAAATGTCTGATGATGGTCTAGAAGGCGATGCCGTAGCGGGAGATGGTATCTACTCGGTAATAGCACCATATAACGAAAATGGTATTTACCAAATAGAAGTACATGTAAATAATGATGATGGAAATGCAATTTATACTACAACAGGTTTATTAACGCCTACACTTGATGGCTCAGTACCTGAGATGGAGGCTTTGCCAAGCATAGATGAAAATTTTGTACGTATAGGTAAAACCACGTTAGTTGTTAACGATGTACCACGCTCAGACTATAATGATGACTTTTATTTTAGCGAACAATTGGCTTCAAATAATGTATATATGAATGGAGTAATCAATAATAAGGGCGACAAAGATTTTTATGAAATAAATGACATAGATATAACTAAGGAGCTAGTTGTACGGGTATCTGACATGAGTTTGGGGATGGTTCCTACCCTTAATATATACAAATCTGATGGTACAACTCCCATTCAAGAAAATATCACTTTGCAGAGCAATCCATCCAACACAGATTATGTATATTATAAATTTGATAAATCACAACTTGAATCAAAAATTTATGTAGAAGTTATGCATCAAGATGAAAATGCAAGTATGGGGGGATACCAAATAAGTGCCGGAGAGCCTATTTATACAGATACACCTGTTAGCAATGAACCATCTAACAATGCACCCGAAGTTAAGCCTGATAATATCTCTTTGAAATCCGGAGAAATTAAAGTAATTAAGCCCTTAGAAAACGACTCTGATCCAGATGGTGAAACATTAGCTATTAATAGTATACAAACTGATGGGACTATTGGATTGGTTACTTTAGAACAAAATGAAGTAACTTATGATGCAACCTCTGCATTTTCTGATCAAGCACCAGGCACGGTCATAACCGACTCTTTTACTTATACAGTAACCGACAATAACGGGGCTTTTGTTGAAGGTACAGTCACTGTTACAGTAACAATCCCAAATGAAGGCTCAGAGCCGGAGGAAGAACCAGACGAGGTTAGTTCAAGTGATGATGATAGCGGCAGCCTATTTTGGCTTACATTGATGTTGGCACCACTTTCGATATTGAGACGCCGTAAGAAGTAATTTACTCTGATATCTTCATGATTTTAAAGGCCTTCGTAATTAACTTATACGAAGGCCTTTTTATATTAATTAGTTTAGGTGAGTAAGGCCGGCCAGCTGCACAATGAAATACGTGCGTGAATTGTGTGTTGAGCTTTAATTGGGTTTGTACCCACGTACACATATACCCTAAAAGTGCCGCTTCATTTAACAAAGCTAATAATTGCTGATTATCAAAAGTAAAAGCCCTTCCCACATAATTGTATGGAACAACTTTGAACGCCTTAGGCGGCCCGAAAGGTGAGCGCCATTGATGACTGAGAATAAAATCGTGCTGTGCAGTTACTTCTACGTTTGCTCTTCGTACAATGTCTTCATTTAACAATGTATAAGTAAGCTTTTACTTGATACCCGCTCTCGGTATTGTTTCACTGTTTGATTAAAAAAGATAAATTCTGATTTACTTAACTTTTCACCTTGTATGTAATTTTTCGTGATTAACGTGCCATTACACAGTTAATGCCAGCGAATAACAATTGCTTTGTCATGTAATCGATTTACTATTTTGCCATCAACATACAAGACTAAATGCGTGTACTACAGGCATCCTGCCTTCCGCCCTGCTGCGCTGTTGTAAAATATTTCAATATTTTGCTGGTTACTCATTACGGCATAACCAGATAGATTAATGCAAAACACCTTGGCTAACTAAAGCAGTTTATTTTAACCCAGCCTCGTCGATGCCTGTAAGTCTTACCTGTAAAGTGGTCTTCACCACATAAAAATTCACGTCGCACGCAACGAGAAATACAGTGGTAATATTTTTATCAACCAAACTTATTTGTCGCTTTCTTGCAATTGCCATGTGACACCCTGCTTGTTTTTAACACCACACAAAAGCTAGCTTGTAACTTAGAAAAGTGCAAAATTTAGGATGAGTGTCTTATTAATTGTTTACTGTGATATGAGATAAATGATAATTAAAGAAAAATATTTATTTTGATGTTCATACATTAGCTCATCTAGACTTCAAAGGAGCATCCATATATGTCTTATTAATTGTCTTCATTTTACAAAGCCAATGCAAATAGCCTATAGAAGCCACTCATAATCGCTTGTCGTTTATACTCAAGTGCTCACATTAACTTGATTGGATCTAAGTGTTTTACTCGCCATGAAACCTGTTAAGTTACTTAGCTAATTTAACTAGTTTCCTCAGCGATTTTGAATCGCTCTAATATTAGTTACTTACTTAAAACTCAAAGAAGTACATCGCTATTATAGGGAAGTTAGCTAAAATGCCAGAAACGCGTAAAAACAAATAGCCGATACTAGAACCTCCTCCTTCAAATGATTTTTTATAAATTAACGGGTAATCAAAGTAATACAACAAATACAAAACATTAAACAACCCCACTCTGTTAACGTTCAACTCAATGTTTTCGCCTGTTTTTAGGTTTATAAAAGCCCTGTTTAGCGCAGCATTTACTTGAATTTGTGTATCAGACACATGAGTAATAAAATTGTAATTAAATAATACCGACTCGATTTCATCCCTTTTGAATAGTCTGCTTTGTTTTAATGAATCATTAATAAAAGGGTAAACTTCAATTTTCTCTTTACTTATGGTCATCACGTTTTTTGAACTAAGCCCAAACTTGCGCCATATAAGAATACGTTTTAATAATAGGGTACCAATAAGGAGCGGTAAATAAACAACTAAACCAGCTAAGCTATAGCTATCAACTAACCAAAGTCCGGCCACCAATGAAAGTGAAATTAAAGCTACAGCAAATAATATCTCAATTGGGTAAGACAGATGACATAATAAACGCAATAAAGGAAGTTTAATTTCACTCGTAGGGCTTAAGGTATCCTGCTCTTTAAAGTGAACATTTTTAAACCATTTTTTATCGTTTAGGCTGGATGGCTGTTCATTGTTAGTCATAGTTAGCTTCTTAATAAGTTGACCATAAGCCACTTGCCATCAACTTGCCCAAATTTACATTTTCCTTTTATTGTTACGTTATCTTTCTTTTTACCAAGGAATAATTCTGAAGTTGTAAATGTATAATTAACCCACAGCTCGTCAGTATAACCATACTTCAATGCATTCTTTTGTGATGTTTGATATATACTATTCTTAGCATCCTCAAGCACCTCAGTACCAACGATTGTAAAGTCATGGATACCCAAATACTGTTTTTTTGTATAATTAGCATGCTTACGAGCTAACATTCCTTTTACAATACTTTGGTCCATATCTTTAGGTAGCGGTGCATAAAGCTGCTTGAAAAGCTCATAATCTTGATTTAAAACGATATCTACTGACTTTTTACAATTTTCAATCGGGATGCTGTAGTCAACGGCACTTGCCGTAAATGACAAAAGTAATGATTGAGCCAGTGTATAAAAAGCGATTTTTTTCATAGTTTTCTCCAGAATAGGTAATTAAAATGCATTAAATAAATGACAGCCCTCAAACTAGGCCAAAAGTTTATTTTTTTTATAAAAATATTCTCTACTTAAAAAGTGTTTAAACGATGATTATATTCAGGTTATATAATCCGTCTTTCACAAAATATTATTTTCAGAAATGTTAAACTCCCTGTACCACTCAATACCTAGCATTTAAATATTACAGGTAAAAAAATATGTAACCTTACTCATAATGTGCTTTACGCACTAAGGCTATGAGAAACACTCATAGCCTCTAGCAGTTTAACCCAATGAGGTACTAGTAACTGACTCAAATTAGCACAATCATGCAGTCGTTTTATTAATGTTTAATTAGTTACAGATGAACATTCTACCTCACTAGTTATACTCTCACTTTGTAAAATAAGATCCCTATTTAACGATATTACTGTATTCAAAGTTGAGCTTTTCTCACTTGAGTCAATAACGATATTATATGTTTTAACTACCTCAGGGCACAAATCTCTTCCTGATTGAGCGTCGCCACTAACACTACTAACATTACCGGCAAACTCAATATAATATGTGCCAATACCATCGTCAGCTCTAATACCCGTTAATTGTACTTTATGAGTGCCTTCTTCAAGAGAGACTCGGATAGGGCCTACGGTTCTTTTCGGTGTCGAATTGTCATAAATTACATCATCATTTACTGACAACTTATAAACATCATCATTTAAGTTACCATTATCTCCAAAGGTTATTAATAGCTCACTAGGTCCTATGAATGGGTACTCATTACTCAGTTCATTGTTTATTTCTACTGTTATTACTCCAGTTTGAATACCCTCAGGAACGATGACAGTTAAACTTTCATTTGATGCTTGTATCACTTTAGCTTCAAGCTCTTGCCCAGAATTATTTTTAAATATCACTTTATTGTCGATTAATTTTTCACTAAAACCAATACCAGATATGATAAGTTCCTGATTAACTTGAGGCTTATTTGGAGTAATGGCGGTTATTGAAAGATCAGATCCTACTAAAATTTGGTATGGTAGTTTTGCTGTATCCCCGCGGTGAGTGACAAATACATCTAATGGACCTGTAGCGGCATCAATTTGCCCAACATCACTAAGCATAAACTCTAATTCAGTTCCTTCTTTATTAACATTTAAAAAAGTTACTGTGAGGCTAGTATCTGTTTTAGTGTCAATAATTTTAACTAATGGAGCCTCATCAAACCACTTTTCTAATTTAGACATTCCACTACCAACTAAAGTAAACTTTTTTGTATTACCATTTTGCTCGATACTTCTTGGTGTAATATCTGATAGCGTTAACCCCCAGGTTACTACATAATCAAGCTTTGTAGGAACAGCTGCCAAATCTTTAATGGTTTTGGCCATATCAACCATTGCTGACGCTAATTGACTAGCATCATAAGCTGTATCAATCTGACCGAAACCAGGTAGCAATTTTTTCACAAGTTTTTCAGCAAGTGCTTTTCTAAAGTCTGGGACATCAATATCCAGTGCTTTCATAATTGCATTTGTAGCAGGCCCAAAATTAATATCTGGTAATTTAGCAAGGTCGCTGAAAATAGGCTTTATTTCATTATTATAAATATTAAGCCCTATTGCTTTTGCTAAATTCTGCCAATCGTCACCCGTTACATTGTCTTTTGTCGCTAATTTTTCAATTTCAGTAGTAATAAATGGCATGTCTTTATATGCAGCTTCGATTACTGCTTTAACTATTTTAGGATTCTTTAAAAGATCATCAGTAATACCGAGACCCGCAGCATCAAAGAGTATTGTAAAAAAACGAATTATTATATTGTCGATAATCGTTCTAACAGCAAGCATTTTTTTAGCTTTTTGAGCAGCTTTATTATATTTTTCACTGCCTGTTAAACTAAATGGGCTAGGACCATATATACCCTCTACGCCTGGTGTTATTATTTGGAATAAACAGTCCTTATACACACATTTGTCGATTAATTTGTCTGCCGACCAGTACTCTATTCCAATAAAAGAGCCACTTATGGGTGACATAATATCTATATGGTACGGACTATCGATATGTTCTTGTAGCGGGTTTTCAAGCGCAGACGAGGCCAAGTCACCAGTATTAGGGTTAACTTCGTAAGCTCTATAACTTAGGTAAAGTTGACTTCTATTTTGAAGCTCTACGCACCCATCGTAATTTAAAACCTGATACCATTTACTCTCTACTCCTTCACCACATTTATTAGCAACTTCCGTTATATTATCAGCGAAAGTTGTTGCTTCCATGGTCATGTCAAAACTATCCCAAGACCCATTAGTCGGTGGATAAGAGACAATGCTTGGTTCAATAGATGAATCAGTAACTGTATTCGCTGAGAGCGCAGGTAAGTATGATGCAGTGAATCTATTTACTAAATTATTTGTCTCTATATCTATTTGTTTAGATTTTAATATTTGCTCTTTAAAGTAACTTGCATACCTTTCTAGCAATTCCTGACTTGCTTTCCTTGAGTTTAGATATGAAAAAAAGCCACTATCTTGTTTTAGTGCAGTAGTAACTTCTTGCAAAAAAGCTGGGAATCGTTTGCTATTTTTAATTATAGAAGCGACCTCTTCAAGTGAAATTTGTTCAGCTTCATAAAAAAAAGTTAAATGAGATGCCATTGCAGACACCGCGGTTGAAGCGTAGCTGAATTCTATTTCAGTGGTATTTTTAGGAAGAACAGCGCTTAAGTAAGATTCAAGCTCCCCTTTATCATTAAGTGTGAAAGAGTATATAACTTCAGCACTAGAGCCTACTTTTGTGAATGCAGCTTTATTAGCGTTAACCGGTTCAGCAAAACTCGGAAAAATACCTCCGACAGCAGAGATTGGTTTAGCTGCTGACTCTACAACCGTAAAAGTTAGATTAGTTTGCAAGGTGTAGTTAATCGAGTTACTTTCTCCTGCTTCATTGACAACCCAATACCTTCCCGAACTAACTTGATTAGGGATTTCAACTACTATTTCAGAATCATTGCTTATAATTGGTTTGACAGCCGTTCCTGAAAAGAAAACTGTTGTATCTGAATCAAAGTTTTCACCATTTATTGTAATTGTTTGTCCTGGAGAAAAACTTTGTAGGTCACTAGTTATTATCGGGTTTGAAGAGTCAAATATTTCAATAGGTAACTCCTCAGATATAATCTCATCATACGCAACTTGTAGATATCCCGTACCCTTTAGGCTTGGTAAATCAAGACTCAAATAGGTAGAGTTACCGTCTTTTCGGTTAATGCGTGGGATTGAATTAAAGACTAAACCATTAACATAATAAACTATAACTAAATTATCAGCAGAATCAGGAAGACCTACGACTTCTAATTCAGAGGTATCCCCAATTCTCACAAATGATCTAATTTGATTACTGTCAGTACTAATTAAATTATAGATCCATGAAGGAGAAAAACTACCAGACTCTGATGATACGAATCGTTCGGCCTTTTCTAATCGATTAAGATCATTAATATCAAAAATACCATCGTTATCATCATCTAAATCTAAGTGATCAATTTTTCCATCATCATCAAAATCATTTGGGTTATTGAAATCACCACTTTCTAATTTATCATCTATGGTATTACCATCAGCATCTCGGTCAATATAATTCGGGAACCTATCGCTATTTAAATCTTCTATACCTTCTATTTTGTCTGAAAATGAATCACCATCAGAGTCAGTATCTTGCCAATTAGGTATCCCATCTTCATCAAAATCTATATCAGTAGAATTATTTAGTAAAACATACTCTAAACCATCTAAAATATCATCTTCATCTTGGTCATTCTTAATAAGGTCACTACCAAATGCACGTTCCTTTTCATCATCAAAGGCGTCTACGTCTTGGTCATGAAATAAAACCATACTGTAAGTCAAATCAGGTCCGCCTGCGTAATTATTATCCATCACACTGAGTTGATAACGACCTGCATCAAACATTTGAAAACTCACAATATGTTTACCCGATATTTTATATTCACTCATAACATATTTACTAATTACTCTCCCATCAGAATCTGAAACGTAGACTTGCGGGTCAAATCTTTCCGCTTGACTTTCAAATACAGCAGTTACTATTGTTGCTTCAGAAACATCAAAGCCATATAAATCCCCTTTATCTGTGCTAGAGGAAATAACGCCCTGAACTTTAAAGCCTTTACCCAGCTCGACCGGTGTTGCAACAGATGGGTTATCATTAGGCTCTTCTTCAATATAAACAGGATATTGGGTTTTATCCGCACCAAACGGATAATCGTCCTGCTCATCAGGCACACCGTCGCCGTCTTCGTCTTTATTTTCCCATGTACCTACATTTTCAGTCGGTTCACCACCGGTATCACCACCGGTATCACCACCGGTATCACCACCGGTATCACCACCGGTATCACCACCGGTATCACCACCGGTATCTCCGCCTGTTCCATCAGGTATTGAGGTTGAATCATCTTCACTTAATGATTCGTTACATCCGACTAGTGTGACACTCAATGAGCCTGCTAAAAGCAATGCTAAAAGTTGTTTTGCGTTCATTTTCCTTACCCTTATTGTTGGTGCTTTCCTTTACATCCGATATGGTGTTTGCATTCGGATCAGTGCATAAGATTTAATTGTAATGTAGTACCCGCTATAACTAGTATCCCCTGCTGAGGATGTTACAGCCCCCAATGCAGAGCACGTTAGTTGTTCTTGGTTTGGTATATAATAAACAAATTTGTCTGAAGTGGGATCGGGGTCTACGTCTGTTAAGGTTAAAATTTTACCTATTAACCAGTTAGCTAATGGCACCTCTAGGCGTTTACACCAATCAACTTCTATTTGTAGTAAGTTGGCATCTTGTATATTAAGTTTTTTGTCACTTGATATTGTTTCAACCTGCGGGTTTCTGTACATCAAGTTGTCGTTCGGTATTTCGTAGACTGTAGGCCCGTCTTTATAGTGCCTACGTTGCTTAAATTTATTAAACACATCACTTGTAGGATTAAGTACCGTTATGTTGGAGGCGATTGCAGTATATGCTTTAGACTTTGCAAACGCGGTAGCTACATCGAACCCATCTGGATCATCGCCTGAGTCAACCATAAATAGTGGCATCATCCCTTGTGCAAGTGCACTTTGCATTTTAGACATACTGCCATGATTTAATGCCCCTGCACGCGCAGCATCAAATGTTGCCGCATTTAGAGTTACTTTATCTTTGTAAATCAGCACCCATTGTATAAGCAACATGATAAGCACTAACACCAACGGCGCTAAAAATGGCAGGGTTATTGAAAACTCCACCATTGATTGCCCTCGCTGCTTTTGTAAACTCCTTTTTAGCTTACTCACCCTACTACTCCCTACTCTTTTTTCCCGGTTTGCAGACGCATTAATTGAATAAAAAGCTCATCCATTTGTGCTTTACCTGCAGAGTTCTCTTCAAGGTGTTTTTGCGCTTCTATTAACACCTCTGTTGCTTGTCTCATTCTGGCAATAGCCAAGTTGTACCATGCTTTATCATGCTCTACATCTAATTGAATACAGCGTTGATAGGCACTAATAGCAGCGTCTAAACGGTTAGTTCGGGTATAAATATTACCGAGCCTAAACCACGCTGGGGGGTAGCTATCTTTTAATTTAATTAACTGCCTATATAGGCCTTCTGCCATATCTAAGTGCCCTGCTAAATAGGCAGCTTCAGCTCTGTTTTCAATTTCGACCAAGTTTACTTTTGATTCTGGCTCTTGCTGTGGTGAGCTACTACAACCAGAAATAAGTAAAATCATTAATGCTATATATATAGTTTTCATGTACTTCTCAGTTATTCTATTATTAAGTTGTCGCCAACTTTTAGTGTTTGTGTATTATTATTTTTTGTTGATAACTCAATTACTTTGTATGCTTTACCACATGCACTAAATTGCCAGGGGCGTAAGTTTTTAACAATTTTTATAACCGTGTTTTGTTTATTTAAATAAACAACGTCTATGGCATATCGCATACCAAACATATGAACTGAGTTACAAGGTGTTATAAGTAACCCATCATTTTCCTTAAGCGTTCTGCCCAGCAATCCCCTTAAACGTAACCACCACGTATTTGCAATAAATAAATTACAAATGGTGTGCCCTGTTATTGTTTTTACTTGATGATTAAATCCGTTACAGGTCATACATAAACTTCATTACTATTGGGAAAAACAAAATCATAAATGTAACAGGGAAAATAAACATGATTAGCGGAAACACCAACTTTACTGGCGCTTCTAGTGCTTTTTTCTCTGCACGTTGGAAACGCTCAACACGACGTTGATCTGATTGCACTCTTAAAGTTGACCCTAAACTTGCCCCTGTTTTTTCGGCTTGTGCTAATGCACTAACAAGATTGTTTACTTCGGAAGTTTGTACTCGCTCTGCCATTGCTCTAAACGCATCAACTTTATTAACGCCAGCTCTTAAGTCTCTAAGCACCTTACCAAATTCAACTTTTAAAGGCCCTTCAGGTCCTTTATCAACCGCTTGGCTAAGGCCGCCTGTTAAGTTTAACCCGGCTTCTACAGACATGGTTATAAAATCCAAATAAACTGGTAGAGATTTTACAATTGCAAGTTGCCTTTTTTTCTTTAAATCGTTTAATGTTAACAGCGGTAAAAAATAGCCAAATATAGCGCCGTAAACTAAGGCCATAAAAGTAACGGCATCAAGCATTGCACAGACTAAGAATGTAAATAGTGTACAACATAGTGACGATACAACCCTTACACCAAAATACTCTTCTGCAGTCAAAACATAAGAGAGCCCAGATATTTGTAATTTTTTTCCTGTCTTTACAAGGTAATCAATGGGTAAACGTTCACCGATGTAAAATGCAGCTAAACGCACAAATGGCCATATTAATTTTAATGATGGCGGAAGCGGATCCATAAAATCACGAGTATCTTCAGGCAGCCTTTGTTTAATTTTATAACCACTATAAAAAAGTAAAAATAGTGATATGCCTGCTGTTATTAATATAAAAAGCATCTATTCACCTACACATCTATATTTACAATTTTACGGATGAATATATAACCAACATAAAGCATTATTGCGGTAACTGCACAAACAGCCCACCCCATTGGCTCTGTAAAAAGCCGCATCATGTGTATAGGCTCCATATGGTATAAAATAAAGCCTATAAATAAAGGTAATGCAGTCATTACTATGCCTTGCATTTTACCTTGACCAGTTAATGCATCTATCTTACCTTCCATTTCTAATTTTCTTCTAAGTGTGTCCGCTAGCCTTTCAAGAGTTTCAGCGAGATTCCCACCTATTTCCTTAGAAATTTGCATGCCAGAAACCACTAATTTAAAGTCAAGCTCAGGGATACGAGTTAACATATTATTCAAGCCATCGTTAAAGTCTACACCGAGGCGCTGCTCTCTTAAAAACAATGAAAACTCTTGACTGATTGGTGCGGATTGTTCCTGTGCCATCGTTTCTAACGCATTCGTTAAACTTGACCCTGAGCGCATCGAAGCACATACCATGTTCAAGGCATCAGGCAACTGCTTTATAAACAATTTACGTCTGCGCTTTTGTAAAAATTTATAAAAATAGGGTGGCAAAAAGGCAATAATACTCACTAATATAAATGCAAGTACAACCGCCCCTGTATATACCCAAACTATTAAAAAAAATACAAACATACCTATCATGTTAAAAATAAACAGTTTCTGTGGTTCTATAAATAAAAACATATCTGATAGGTTTACTTTGGCCGCATGAGTGAATGTTTCTCGGTATTTTTGTGCCAACTCACGGGAAACAAAGTTACCAGCATAAATAAGTAAGGTTACTGTTAGCCCAACCAGTGTCATTATTACTATATTACTCATGATGATCGCCTGTTTTAAAAATACCAAGGTCAACATCAACACCTCTATCGCGAAGCTTTTCGTAAAACTCAGGGATCATTCCTGTTGCGACGTATTCACCTTGTACTTTGCCGTTTATGTCATAGCCTGTTTGCTTAAATTTAAATATTTCAGAAAGCTGAAGTACGTTACCTTCAACGCCTGTTACTTCACAAATAGAAGTAACACGTCTTGAGCCATCGCTAAAACGTGATTGCTGCACAATCATGTTAACTGCGGAACCAATTTGTTCTCGTATAGCTTGTATAGGTAAATCCATTCCGGCCATCATAACCATTACTTCTAAACGTGATATACAATCTCGCGGAGTGTTGGCGTGAGCAGTTGTTAAAGATCCATCATGGCCTGTGTTCATGGCTTGAAGCATATCCAGTGCTTCACCACCACGACACTCACCAACAACAATTCTGTCTGGTCGCATACGTAAGCAGTTTTTTACTAAGTCACGAATTTCTACAGCTCCCTTACCTTCTTGGTTTGGGGGCCTTGCTTCTAGTGATACTAGATTAGGCTGATAAAGTTTTAACTCGGCGGCATCCTCGACTGTGATTATACGTTCATCATCTGGAATGAAATTAGATAAAACGTTAAGCAATGTTGTTTTACCAGAACCAGTACCACCAGAAATAACTACATTCCTCTTATTTACAACTGTCATTTGTAAAAACTTAACCATGGCCGGAGACATCGAACCAAAGTTTACTAAATCTTCTGCTTCTAACTTTTTGGCCATGAATTTACGAATCGTGATGCAAGGTCCTTTTAATGCTAAAGGCGGAATAATGGCATTTACACGAGACCCATCTTTTAGCCGCGCATCAACCATTGGCTGGCCTTCGTCAATCCTTCGCCCTAGCGGTGTAACAATTCTCTCAATAGCACTTAATACGGCTTGATCATCAGTAAAAGCAATGTCAGATAAAAATAGCTTACCCGCTTTTTCATAAAATATTTCATCGTGGGAATTAACCATAATTTCTGAAACATCAGGATCACTAATAATATTTTCAAGTGGCCCTAATCCAATAGTTTCATCTAGAACCTCTTTGCAAAGCTCATCAAAATCTACGTTTACTGGTATTTGTAATTTAAAGATTATTGACTCAATAAGCCCTTTACTTTGCTTTCTTAGTTCCTCATCGCTCATTTCTGATACATTTACTCGACGAAGGTCAATTTGTTTAATTAACTCCTTGTGTACTTCTTTCCTAAGTTCGTTACGTTTTTTTATTCTTTTACGAGTTTCTAGTTCTTCTACAGTTGCTTCATTATGTACTTCAACAGATTGTTTACTTTGTGGTGTAAGATCATCAAAAGTTACTTCAGAACTAGACTTTAAATGTGTATTTTCAGGTTTGTTTTCTTTTAATGAATCAAAGCCTTCGTTAAGTTCTACTCTTATATGATAACCACCAATTTCGATAAGGTCAGTGGACTTTAGCGGACCAGCAGAGTCAATTTTATTTCCATTTACTTGTGTACCCGTACGGCTTGCTCTGTCTTCTAAGAAAATTCCCTCGTCATTTAAATAAAGTTTCGCGTGCTCTTTAGATACCTTAAAACCATGGAGACTCACTTTATGCTGTTTATCTTTGCCAATCACACAGGTTTTTTCATTGCATTTAATTCTATTTACCGGTGTACCTTTGGCAGTTTGGACAATTACATCAAACATAGTGCTATCCTTAGTCTAAAATATAAAAAGCTTCAAGCTGCTGTGCTTCATCTATCATATCTCTGGCACGCTTAAGCCTGTTTTTTTGGTTTTCACTCTGTAGTGATACTATGTGAGGTGTAACTAAAATCACCAGTTCAGTTTTATTATCAGCAAAATCTCTAGATTTAAATAACTCGCCTAAAATTGGTATAGAACCTAAAAAAGGTACTTTATTTACAGCTTTAGACATCTCGCTTGAAACTAAGCCTGAAATGACAATAGTATCGCCGTTTTTAACATTAACTACTGACTCTGTTTCACGCGTTTTAAAACCAGGTATGCCTGCTACTTGTACTGATGCATCTACAGAGCTAACTTCTGCACTAACGTAAGATACGATATTACCTTCAGTGTCTGATACTGGCTCGATCTCTAACTTAATCCCATACTCTTTAAATTCAACACTTGGTGAACCATTTGCAGAAAGTAGAGGAATTGGTATTTCTCCACCCGCTAAGAACCGTGCTTTTTCACCACTGCGAGTGCTCAAGGTTGGTTGTGCTAACATGCGTGCATCACCTTGTTCCGACAAAAGCTGTATTTGTGAAGTGAGGCCTGTCACGATACCAAAATGTGAAAAACTATTTGACCCTACAAGAACATCCCCAACTTGTTCAAATATTGAGTCTGAGACAGTACTTGGTGTGTAAACTGAAAATAAATCATTACTAGTCCAATTACTAACAGCACCAAAGGCAGGGCCAGCAGCTGACGAGCCCCATTTAACCCCTAAATTTTTAAGTGTTTTCTTACCTATCTCAACAATATTGACATCCATACGGATCATCTGCTTAATTTCAAGGTCTTTTGTTGTGACTAAAGATGTTAAATTTGGAACAAGTTTTGCTATATTATCTGCTTTTGAAGCTGTCGCTTTATCTACAGTGCCTTCTAATACAACTAGGCCTCCGACTTCTCTTACTGACAAACCTGGTAAACCAGCTATTAAGCCATTAACCTTCTCAACCAAAGTCGAATTATCTATTAAACTAACAATGATATTAAGCTTTGCTTTGTTGTCATTTTTATCCCAAATCTGTAACTGAGTTTCACCTGGTGTTTCTGCAATAAGCAGTACACTTTTATTATCAATCACTTTGGCGCTAACAACTCCTGGCTTTGCCACTGCAATTCTTTTTACGTCCTCAATGGGAAGTAAACTCAAGGTTCCAACTTTCATTTCTATATCACTAGGTGTTAGTGCGTAAGATTTTGATGAAATTATTATTAAGGCGATAATGCAGTACTTTAAAACGCGATACATAAATGTATTCCTTTACAACTATTTTTATAATTTATTTTTTGTCACTGAAGCTACTTCAGTTTTTTTTGATTTATCAATATAGGTTGTAACAGATTGAGCAACAGCTCCTGAACCACCAAAGATCATCTCAACTTCATCTTCACCGCCTGATGATTTAAATAAAGATGACGAATCCACAAGACGCTCTGTTACAATTTTTTTATCTTGTCTGTTTTTTAATAAAGTAACAAACTTTCCATGTTCTTTAGCAAGGCTTACCCTAGCAGCATCGAGTACCGAAACATCTAAAGTTAAAGTGCTATAGTTGGTTGGATCATTATATATCTCATCGACTATTTCTTTATGCTTATCAGCTGTAATTTGGCCAGTTGCAAGAACATTAACACTTTCAATAAGTAGCTCTAACTGAGGTTTATCTTGCTGTTTTTCTGATAATAAATACAAATCAACTTTATCACCAGCTACTAATAACCCTGCCGTTGAATTAGTTTCATCTATTTGTATTGTAACTGCTCTTCGTCCATCGGTTAAAATATCAGAAAACTGTTGCAACCCTTTACCAGGCAAATATGCCCTTAAAAGGGGTTGTCCAGTAGATACATCCGTAAGTAACATTTGCCCATCAATCTCAGCGAACTCACTCGGATGAATAGTGCCGGCCGGTAAATAGTTTGTTGGAATCTCCCTTACCGCTACAGATACTTTATTAATAGTAGTACCTTTAAATAATGGTTTTGTTACCACAATAACTGGAACTTTTTTTTCATCACTTTTTGAGTAAAAAGTTTTTAATTCATCCTCTTTTGACTCTATATACTTTCCAACAGACCAAGCAGCGGCCACACCAAGTATTAAAGATATAATCAATAAAACCCAATTCTTATCTAATAAATTTCTTATTTTCACTTGTACTTCCTTGCTTTATAGACTTTCAAAGTCATCAGGTAATGGTGGTAAAGCTTTAGCATAGCTGTAATTGTTATAAGCTCTTTTAAATTTGTCTGCTAAGATTTCTACAACGTTTTTACCTTGATATTTTGTTAACCAATTATTATTTGTTAATTCATTATCAGGAACTGGCATTAAGAGCGAAAAAACCATAGCTGAAGTAATCACTAAATATTCAACGGATGACTGTCCCTTCTGTAAATTATTTAACATCTTCTCTTACCGCTGTAATGAATGTTCTTTGTTTTCTTCGCATAAAAGTTATACTCACGTTATTTGGACCATTTCTAGCGATGAATACACCATTATCAAGGTTTTTTGTATATATAGCTTTATCTATAGTCCAACTATGTTTTGTGAAATATTTTTTATAAAAACTTAAATTACTTTTCACAGATAACGTATTATCTAAAATCATAGTACTTGATATCTTAGCCCCATCTGCCGATTTTATTTCTCTCACTACAGTTGTACCACTTGGCATAGGGAAATCTTGTAGCGATTTATCTATTTTACTTAAGTGCTGGTCTGGCTTCGCTGAGGTTGCTATGTAGCCAAAAGTAAAATCATTCCCAGCAGAGCGTAATTTAGCCGTGTAAATTACCCCATCTATTACAGCGTTTAACACTTCCCATTCTTTTAATTGTTTATGAGTGAACTTATCACTTAGGGGTTGCCATTGTTTGGTAAAATAATGAATGTTTTCATTTAATTTATTTTTACTTTTAAATTCCCAAGCCCTCATATTTAAGCCATCAACGAGCATTCCATCTGACACCACGACCACAGTTGAACTATCAGGAAAATTAATATTTGCATGGGCTTTAAAACTTATAAATATTATTAAGATAATTTTGAGATAAAAATTCTTCTTCATTTTTCATTTCCTTGTGTGCTAGTACTTCCTTTTCGAGAGTTAGGCAATTCATCCATTTTTATATAACCAAATTTAAGCGAACTTGAATTTAACTTTTTAGCAATAGGAATTTGAGATAAACCATCACGTAGTGTGTTAATAATTCCAGCGTCTAATAAATTAGAGGGGACCAATGACTTTACACGGTTCTTATTATGTTGTTCACCACCAACATTCCACCCATTTGCAACTAAATAGGTTTTTGACTCAATTGGAAATTCAAATTGATGTGAACGTTTATTTTCTTCATCGGCATTTTCATTTCCGGGGTCTTGTTCACTATCTTCATTTATAAACTCTAATAGTTTATGGCTTGTTATTTGTATTTTATGATTTGCCTCGTAATAACCTTTTTTCTCAACGCTAAAATTACCTATTTCTAAAACTGATAGTGCTCCTGAAATTAATGATGACATAGTTCCCGGAACACTTTTTTTATTTAATTCTGTATTAAAGAATATGTGATTATTACTATCATCCTCCTCAGGATTAAACTCAGCGAGTAAAAATTCGTCACTGTTTTGTGATGCCTGATTAAAATATAGATATACTGCTGCATCTTCTTTTTTCCATTCTTCGGCCGGACTATCAGAAACAATACTTGAGTTATGACCATTTAGTATTCGCCAAGGAACTTCTTGATGAACTCTGTCAGAGTTTTTAATAGCTAATGTGCTCGTGCTCCCACTCCAGTTACCCGGTGTCCTTTCGAGCCATGTTGTCCTTTCCCAAGCAATATACCTCGATGACATATCTGAATAATGTTTCGCTTCTATTATTTTGCTAAAGTAAGGTAACAACAACATTAAAGGGGCAATAATGAACGTAATAAACACACTAAGTTCGACTAAAGATTGGCCTTTTTGATATTTCATAAAACCTCACAAAACCAGTGCGAGAGCAGTTAACAAAACTCTTTCACTATTATCTGTTTCATTCAAAGTCACCTGCCAATATGGGTTGTAAAGATTGCCATATTCCCATTTAGAATCGCTGCGCCCCCATAACGATTGATCGCGATAATAGTAAATTTTTGCTTTACTTAAAACTGTCAGTTTATCTCTTGGTAACGCAACACTTTCTTCAATATCTATGTCTATTAACCGGGTTGAATCTGGGTTTTCTGTACCTATATTAAATGTACTAGACGTGGTTATGTCTGATTTATCTTTAGATATTGCTAGAGTTAGCATAGGGGCTGTGTTTGTTTGTTCTACTTGAGAAATATCATAAAAACTTTGTAACCCTGAGTAATATGAATTTATGTCTTCTTCATTCTCATGAGCATATCTTGAGGCTCTTCCATTTATATCCCGAGAACGGCCATAGTAACTATCACTTCTATAGTTGGTTGTATCTTTATCACTGCCTGCGTGACTAGCTCCCCAACCGACAGGGACCTCACCTCCTCGCCATTTACAACCACTAGTTAACCTACAACTATAATGATATACATGAAACCCTAAGGTATCCATAGCACTCCATACCTCAGCCTCATCGCCGTTTTTAAATAGCTCTGTACCACCGGCTTGTCTGGTATTAACTTTGTCTGGGAAAATCGTTTGAGAAAAGGGAAACCCCCAGCTAAAACTCCTGTTCTCAGTGAAGGGATCTACAGAGTTAGTTATTAAATCAAAGTGT
Organism: Pseudoalteromonas sp. 2CM41L; assembly: GCF_023161905.1. Taxonomy (NCBI): domain Bacteria; kingdom Pseudomonadati; phylum Pseudomonadota; class Gammaproteobacteria; order Alteromonadales; family Pseudoalteromonadaceae; genus Pseudoalteromonas; species Pseudoalteromonas sp. 2CM41L. The sequence goes on along the minus strand of NZ_JALNTN010000003.1, from coordinate 360,396 downwards.
TCTTGATAACGGCCAGTATCATCTTGCCTATCATAGCTTCCTTGAAAATCAACCCAATCATATAAAAGAAACTCTCCTACGCCTACTGCTGAAGCAATATCAACATATGCGTCACTATCATTTGCTTCTAAAACATTTTTTGAAGTCTCAACAAGAGCGACCATGGTGGCCGCATTCATTAAATCTTGTGATAGAGACAATCCAGAATTAACAATATCTGTAGCAAATACAGCCCCTTTCATAACAGGTTGCAAAACCTGATTAATTGCTGTTAAAACGCCCTCTACAGCAGAAGTAATTTGGCCTACCAAAGGTATCCAAGAAGTTACATCGGCAATGTTTTCACCTGTTTTTTCAGCAAAATTCCCCCAGGAAGAAAGGCCAACATATTGTGCAACTGCAACATGATTAGCCACCATTGCTCGGTTAGTATAGGCTTTAAAATTTAAGTCTCTAGCAAGCAGGTTTGCACCACTGATTACAGTAGCGTCGGCGCTATTTTGCAATTTTGTTTTATTTAGGTTTTGTTGGGATACATTGAAGAGATATAGAAGCGAAACAACAATAGTTGCTAAAAACACACTTCCTAATACTAATGATTGTCCACGTTCCTTGTGCATATTACTACCTTAAAAAGCCATAATTAAAATTCAATTATGGCTATTACGTCTAATCTACAGTGCCTGAACCATCGCCGGAACCGCCATCAGAACCACCCTCACCTTGAGCAGCTCCATCATTAAAATTACCAAGATCGTAATCTTGATTTGCATTATCAGTCGCAGCTTGAGATGCAGTTTGTGCCGAACCAATATTTGCACTTGAGTTCTTACCTGAGACCTCAGAAGATAATGCAGACACTTGGTTACGAATAGTTTTACCAAAAAAACTATAAACTCCTATCGCTGAAACAGCTATTAAAGCAACAATGATAAGGTACTCAGTTAGACCTTGACCCTTTTGACGTATAACCATTAGAAGCTCCTAAATCTGCTAGTTACTACCTGAACCGCCTTCAGTTTGCGCTGCGCCTTCATTAAAGTTGCCTAAGTCGTAATCTTTATTTGCGTTAGTTTTTGCATTATCTGAAGCTAACTGTGCAGCTTCAATATTGCCGCTTGAATTTTTACCAGAAACCTCAGAGGCAAGTGCAGATACTTGGTTACGGATAGTTTTACCAAAAAAACTATATACACCGATTGCAGAAACAGCAATTAAAGCAACAATGATGATATATTCAGTCATTCCTTGCCCTAGTTGTTTTTTATTCGTATTCATTGTTTACTCCTTGTACGTTAATTGAATTTAAATTTTAATATCCTTTTTTTAACAAAAAAATCATCCTAAGGGATGATTTTATTTTGAAAGCTGGATTAACAAAGAAGTTCTATTTTTAGTATTAGTTTTGAAAAGTATGTTTTTTACATGTGATTTTACTGTTGCTTCACTTATACATTTGTTTCTGGCTATTTCTTTATTGCTATAACCTAACTTTAATTGTTCAACAATTTGCTTTTCTCTTTTAGTTAAGCCGAAAGAATTTATGTCTACTTTGTAGTTTTTCTTATCGAAGGTGTCGGTTATTTTTCTAGTTAAAGTCACTCTACTAAACCATTTACCACCATTATTTAAGGTTTCTATAACTTCTTCAATATCAGTATTCTTTATTGGGAGCCAAACGATACCAGACGCCTTTCTATTTAAAAGTTGATACTCAAACTCTAAATCAATTGGAACATAAGAAAGAACTAAAACATCATTTAATGGCTCGTCCAAAATCTCCGTATTATTGGTTTTAGTTGCTAATTTATAAGCGATACCAGAGTTTTTGAGACGGATGATTTCATTTTCTATAGTATTAACTCTTTGCATTTGCTGTATTCCTTTATCGCATATACATAAGCCGATAACTTTAATGAAATGTACCCGAAGTTGCAACCAATTTCATAAAATGTTAATTTAAGAAAAAATAATATGGATGTTATTCATGAAAAAATATGTATCTTCACTTCTTTTCTCGTCTTTACTTACCTCTTTTATTTCTAATGCCTCTTCAGCACCAAGCTATATTGAGGATAGACAAATGATAAAGTCGGGCACCGAAAGTCTTTATAGCTTTACCTTAGGCAAAAAGAAGATGGTTGCTTCATCTTCCAACTTCAAAAGTTTAACCTTTAGTGATTACAGTGATGCAACCGATAAATATATAGAAATTTATCAACACCTACTATCAGAAAGTTACACCTTGGTTAATGAATGCTTATTTGAATTATGTGGAAACTCAATTGAGTTAGCAAACAGCATAGATTCAGTACACTTTATTAGTGATAAAAATAAACAGAGGGTTGCCACCTTTAGAATAAGTAATAATTTACAGATTATTCATTTATCATCATATGAAGATAAATCTTTTGTATTTATCAGAAAAATTAATAATATAAAAGAGGTTCTCCCTCCAGTAAGTAGCAATCAGATTAATGATATCTACTTTGATTTAAACTCCTACAAAATCGCAAAATCTTACTATAAATATCTAAATTATTTAGTTGAAAGCAGAAGTGATAACGAAAATATTATCATTACAGGCCATACGGATAATTCTGGGAATTATGATCTAAACATGCAGCTTTCACTAAAAAGAGCAAAAGTAGTCGCTGATTATTTCATTAACAATGGAATAAGTAGCTCACATGTTAAAATTAAAGCAATGGGAAGCTTAGCACCAATAAGTTCTGATGATTCTAAGAACAGAAGAGTAGAAATTAGTTTTAGCTTGTAAATTTATGCTGCACTAAAATACTTTTGTGTATTTTAGTGCACAGATTTTACCTAAATAAAACTTCTTCTTTATTAAACCACTTTATACAAAAAAGAATTGATATCATTGCTATGATACTTGTTGATCCAATAATTAAATAAACATGATTATATTCTACAGTTCCTTTTAATAGTTCTCTAATGGCTAACGATATATTTACTATAGGAATAAGCGCGGTTTTTAAATTTAATTCCATGTTTGGCATCATTGATATAGCGAGAGGGAAAAATGTTAAAATAGACAGTGGTCCCATATAATTTTGAGCTTCTTTAAAAGTTTTTGCGTAAATTGAAATAGCTAAAACAACACTTGAAAAAATACATGCTAATGGTATCAATAAAAGTAAAATTAATAGCAAATCCAAGGTGCCAATGAGCTCGATTGCATCTAGTATAAAAGATATTGAGATAAATTGTTTTGCTATAAACATCCAGCTACCAAGACTGAACACTGTAATTAAAGATGTTACTAAGGAAGCAGTTAAAATTGTTATAAACTTACCAATCACTAATTGAGTTCTAGTAATAGGAGTAAGTAATAATGTTTCTAAAGTTCCTCTTTCCTTTTCTCCGGCGCCAAGATCAATTGCCGGATAACTTGCCCCAGTCAAAACTATAGGTATTAGTAAATAAGGTAATAATATACCAATTTTTTCCCCAAAACTTTCTCTAGCATTTGACGAATCTATCAGCTCCAACTCTATCGGCGATAATATAAACTCTTGTTCTTGCTTCTTGGTAACCCCTAACTTTTTTAGGTTTTTATATTGTACAAGTATTTTATACTCAGCAAATATTTTATTAATTTTCTCAGTGATATAATTTACTCTACTAGAGTTATTATAAATCACTTCAATTTTTATTGTATTTTTATCATTTGAAACTTGTTGACTTGATATATAAATGCCTAGGTCAATCAACTCATTTGTTACAGCATCTTTTAATTCCTGCCGAGAGTTCAATTTTAAGTCATCTTTTAATTTAAAATTTTTGTGATAAAAAACTGACTCACTAAAGCCTTTAGCATTTTTATCACCAATGATGAAGTAGTTATGGACCTCTTGTTCCGCATCTAAATGCGCTTGAGCCATAAAGTAACCTAAAGTTCCAAATATTACTGGAAAAATTAGAACTGGTAGCGCTATAACAAACATTAAAGTTTTTTTATCGCGTAGGAGTTCTGTTAATTCCTTTTTAAAAACTTCAAACATAGTGTTTCTCCGTTAATATGTTCATAAACGCTTGGTTTAGCTCTTCGCTATTACCTGCCTGTTTGAATTCAGCAAGTGTGCCGTCAAAGCAGCTTACGCCTTCATTAATTACCGCAACACGGTCACATAAAAGGGCGACTTCATCTAAATGGTGCGTTGAAAAAATAACAGGCGTGCCTTGCGCCTTTAAGCCTTTTATAAAGTTTATAACTGTTTGTGTGGTCATGATATCAAGGCCTGTGGTTGGCTCATCGAGTACCACCACTTCTGGGTGATGTACCACAGCACGGGCAATATTGGCTTTTTGCTTCATGCCGGTAGATAGGTTTTCTGCACGTTTATCAATAAATTTATGCATGTCGAGCAAAGTAAAAAGCTCCTCACAACGAGCCGCTATTTGCTCTTTGTTCATTCCATGAAGCTTTGCAAAGTATTCAATATTTTCTTTAACGGTCAGGCGACCATACAAACCAGTTGAACCGGATAAAAAACCAATAGACTTGCGCCCTACTAACGGCTTTTTAATTATGTCGTTGCCGGCAATAGTTATTGTGCCTTCATCGGGCTTAAGTGCCGTTGAGAGCATACGCAATGTAGTAGTTTTACCTGCGCCATTAGGGCCAAGTAACCCTAACACTTCGCCTTTTGCACATTGAAAGCTGACATCTCTTACAGAATGAAAAAAATCTTTATCTTCACGCGGGTCTATATCATCAACTTTATTTTTTTTATGATCCTTGGTTAACTTAAACTTTTTTTTAAGCCCTGCGACTTCTATCATTTTCGTATCCTTCGTTTAGCTCTAAAGTAATCGGTATTATCATAGAACGATTCATTCTCATTTGCGTCATGCCATCCTGGTACACCTAATAATGGCAATGGAGAAAGCTGTTTGTTATCGGCTAAGCAATGCTCTATTTTTATCTTCTCATAAAGTACTTGGTCTAGGTACTGATATTGAGTAACTAAATCTTTACAAAATATTTCATCCGGTACATTTACAAATAACGCTTTACCCGTTAAACCAATATAGGGTTTTGTGAGCATTTCATAATTAGCGTGGCCAAACATAAAAGGTTGTATTGTTTTGCCCCACTCTTCTCGGTGAGTTATAAATGCCGTTTTCCATTGGTGGTCTGTTAAAAGCGTTTGCCACTTAGTATCACTAATGGCAAGCACCACGCCGCACTCGTCAAATAATGTGAGTGCATTACGATGTTTAGTACGTTGCTTTAAGCCATGTTGCGCTATTTCTTGTACGTGGCGCTGATTAATAAGCGCCTTGGTTTTTGGAAACAAACACCAAATAAAGCCACCAAATAAGTCGTGCCAATTTTTACTACGTGTAGGCACTACGCCAGTTTCAAAAATGACTTGCTCATAATAGCGCTCGCCAAAATCAACGTTTGCATCGTCTTCAAACGTTATTGGCAGGTTATTAGCATTAATGGCATTCAAATACACAGTGAACCAATCGGGGGTTGGCCAATCAGTTTGTTTATCAATATTAAACAGTGTTCGTAAGTGCTCAAACGCACCGCTTTTCAAACTACTAACTTGCCATTGCTCGGGCGGAGTAAAGCGCTTCATTTATACCTTTAACAATTTATGCTGTTAATTTGCGGGCAGTTTACCGCAAAAACTGGTTCTAATTAATAGAAGTTAATATACTAATCACATCTTAGAACAAGAATAGAGCTACTATGAAACGATATTTCTCTCTCACACTGATTGCTGGCGCTGTGTTAGCTGGCTGTGCAACAACAAGTATTACACCTACCGATGTAACAAATGGTTACAACAGTATTAAAGCAGATGAACTTGCAGCGCACATTAAAGTGCTTGCCTCTGATGAATTTGGCGGTAGAGCGCCTTCATCTGAAGGTGAAAAACTAACCCTAGATTACTTAACTACTCAATTTAAAGCATTAGGGTTTGAACCTGGTAATGGTGATAGCTTTTTACAAGAAGTGCCGCTTGTTTCATTAGAAGCTGATTCAAATATGGTATTAAGTATTGGTGGTAAAGATTATCAATACAAAAAAGATATGGTTATGGGCAGTAGCCGCATTAGCGCACAAGAAGGGATTGAAAATTCAGAGCTTGTCTTCGTAGGTTACGGTGTAAATGCCCCTGAATATAACTGGAACGATTACGAAGGCCTAGACGTAAAAGGCAAAACTGTTGTAATGCTTGTTAACGATCCGGGTTTTGCTACAAAAGATCCTGCGTTATTTACCGGCGATGCAATGACCTACTACGGCCGTTGGACTTATAAATATGAAGAAGCGAGTCGTCAAGGTGCAGCCGGTGCTATTATCATTCACGAAACCGCCCCTGCGTCATACCCGTGGTCAGTTGTTGAAAACTCATGGAGCGGTGAGCAGTTTGGTTTTCAAAAAGAGAACAACAATATGGACCGCGTTGCGGTTGAAGGCTGGGTGACCACTGATGTAGCAAAAGAGTTATTTGCTAAAGCGGGTTTGGATTTTGAGACTGCAAAAGCCAATGCAGCTAAAGGTTCGTATAACGTTGACATGGGCGATTTAACTGCATCGGTTAATGTTAAAAATACAATTAAAAAATCGGTGTCGTATAACTTTATTGCCACGTTGCCGGGTAGCGAAAAAGCGGATGAACATGTTATTTATTCAGCGCATTGGGATCACCTAGGTACAGATACGACCCGTAAGGGCGACCAAATTTATAATGGGGCACACGATAACGCCACAGGCACTGCGGGGCTAATTGAGGTTGCAGAGGCATTTACTAAGCTGCCAAAGCACCCTACTCGCTCAATGACATTTTTAGCTGTTACGGCTGAAGAGCAAGGCTTACTTGGGTCTAAATACTACGCTGCTAACCCAGTTATTGCTGCCGATAAAACAGTCGCCAATATAAACATGGATAGCCTGAACTTATTAGGTAAAGTAAAAGACATGAGCGTAGTAGGTTTAGGAAAGTCGCAAATGGACGACCTACTAGCCAAAGCAGCAAAAGAGCAAGGTAGAACAATAGCGGGCGACCCTAAACCATCATCAGGTGGTTATTACCGCTCTGATCATTTTGCATTTGCAAACATGGGCATTCCGGCTATGTATGCAGGCGGCGGAACTGTTGCCGCTGATGAGGATACAGCAAATTATCGTAAACGTATGAGCTTAGTGCTACGTGGTTGTTACCATCAACCCTGTGACAGATACCGCGATGAGTGGGATTTATCGGGTGCGGTGCAAGACTTACAATTGTTTTATAAAGTAGGCTTTGATATTTCTGAGCAAGCACAATGGCCTGCATGGTACGAAAACTCAGAGTTTCAACGCAAATAATGCATTTAGCCTGAGCGTAGGTTATTTACCATCGAAAAACTCAAACTGAGCTATCGATTTAAATAGATGCAAATGATATTGATTATCATTTGCAAGGTGTATACAGTGTGTCCTAGTTAAAATAAAACTGGGGCACACTTATGATTTTACTCTCTCAAATAGGATTTATTACGCCAGCTTCCAAACGGTTTGTTAGCCAAAATAAACGCTTACTCCTACCACTTTTTTTATTGGTATGTTTAGCTGTTCCTAGTCTTCGCGAAATAACCATTACTGCTCTCAGTGATGCGTTTTTTCAGGTTAGTGTATTTGTAGCGGCTACGTTACTTATTTACTACTACGCAATAGAACATATCCCTCAATTAGAAATGAGCTACTTAAGCGCTAAATCTAAGTCGCTTGAAGTGCTGTTTGCATCCGTTCTTGGCGCTTTACCCGGCTGTGGTGGTGCAATTATTGTGGTTACTCAATACACTAAAGGCCAAGCAAGCTTTGGGGCTATTGTTGCTGTACTTACCGCCACAATGGGCGATGCTGCTTTTTTACTGCTTGCTACGCGCCCTACTGAAGGCTTAACAATAATGGCTATAGGTTTAGTGGTAGGCACGCTGTGTGGATTAATAGTTAATGCAATTCACAAACCTGATTTTTTACGTCCCAGCGCACAAGAGCAAAAACACCAAGTTAAAGTTTTGCCCACTAAAATAATAAAAATTAGCAAACCTGTGTGGATGTTTGCCATTATTCCAAGTTTAATCATTGCGTTTTTAATTGCATTTAATGTCAACTTTGATCAATTTGGTCAATATACCAGCACCGGTATTAGCTTATTTGGTGCAGCAATGGCACTGTTTACGGTTGTTATCTGGGCCTACTCTTCTAGAGGCGAAAGCTATAAAGAAGTAACCTCTGAAGACGATGAATGTAATCCGCCTTCAAAGCTTATAAAAGTATTACAAGATACCCATTTTGTAACTGCTTGGGTGGTGGCTTCGTTCATGCTGTTTGAAATATTAGTCAGTGTGGTAGGCCTTGATTTAAAAACCTGGTTTATGCACTACGCCTATTTAGCACCGTTAATTGCAGTCGTCATTGGTTTTTTACCTGGCTGTGGGCCACAAATAATTGTAACCACGCTTTATATACAGGGCATTATTCCTTTTAGTGCATTAGCTGCCAATGCGATTTCAAATGATGGCGATGCTTTGTTTCCTGCCATTGCAATGGCGCCAAAAGCGGCTGTAATTGCTACCTTGTATACCTCTATACCTGCTTTAGTTGTTGGTTACGGGCTTTACTTTTTAAGTTAACAGTTTAAAAAATCATAAGTACAAAAAAGCTCAGCAATTGCTGAGCTTTTTTAATGTTAGCGTATTATTTATACAGAAACAGGTTCAGCCGCTAACTCTTTTGGATTTGGGCCATAATCGTTCTCACCTTCATGTGAGTCTTGCGCAAGGAATACAATTATAACAATCCAGCCAATGATTGGCACTAACCAAAGTAGCTGCCACCAGCCAGAGCGGCCAGTATCGTGTAAACGGCGTGCGCCAGCGCTCAATTGAGGAATTAACAGTGCCAAGCTATAGATAGTACCAATTACAGCTACACCCATAAGCTCATCAACAACACCTAGTACTATGCTGATTAATAAATTTATTAAGTAAAACATCCAAAATGCTTTACGGCGATTGCGTCCTGAAAAATCTGCGTAGCTACGCAGCGCGTTCATATAATGTTCCATTACAATTCCTTAGTGTTAGTTTTTATATTCCCTAGCGGGTTTGTTTTATTACCTTTTAGTAACATTTGTATCTTAATTAAAAACACCGCGCTTTAAAACAAAAAACCAGCAAATTGCTGGTTTTTTTATAAGTTTAATTTTTAACTCATTGCCATCATCATTGCCGATGGGTTTTCTAAATACGATTTCCACAAATTATTAAAGCGAGCAATTGTACCGCCATCAATAACGCGGTGATCGCCTGACCAACTCACTTGCATAATAGCTTTGCTAACAACTTGGCCGCTTTCATCAAAGCGCGGTAAGTGTTGTAACTTCCCTAATGCTACAATAGCAACTTCTGGCTTATTAATAATCGGGGTCGCAATAGTGCCGCCAATTGCCCCAATATTTGAAATGCTAATGGTGCCCCCTTTTAAGTCATCTGGCGCTACGCGCCCCTCGCGTGCTGCATCAGTTAAGCTTGTTAAACTGTTTGCAACTTCAACAATACTCTTAGATTGGCACGATTTAATGTTAGGTACTAGCAAACCCACTTTTGAATCCACTGCTACCCCAATATTATGATCGTCATAGTAGGTAAGCTCAGTGCAATCATCATTTACTTTAGAATTAAGCACTGGGTACTCTTTCATCGCAAGCGATAACGCTTTGATAAAAAATGGCATCATAGTGAGTTTTACACCTTGCGCTTTATATTGCTCTTTTAAACTCGCTCGCAGGGCAATTAATTGCGTTAAGTCTATCTCGTCACTAAAGGTAAAGTGTGGGATTGTAGAGACCGAGGCCATCATTTGCTTTGCCATAGCCGCTTTAATGCCTTTAATTGGCTCTGCTCGCATACCACCGTTTTGTGTTTGTGGCGATTTTGGCTCTTTATTTTGAGTAACGCTGTTTTTAGTAGTAGCACTGCTAAGTGGTGATGTATCTATTGTGCTAGGTACCTCACCTTTAATAAATTCTTCTATGTCTTGTTTATAAATGCGGCCATTTTTACCGCTGCCCGGTACGCACGTTAAATCAACATCAAGCTCTCGCGCTTTGCGCCTTACAGCTGGAGAGGCAACCGCTTTTTTATTAACAACTTTATTTGCTGTTGTTTGCTGCGTTGCTACAGATTTATCTGCCGCTTTACTTTGTGCTTTTACAACGGCGTCGTTTACATCTACATTGGGTTTAGCTGTACTGCCGGCTATGCTCATTTGAAATAACGGGCTATGTACCTGAGCAATTTCACCTTTTTGATAGTAAAGCTTTTGCACTGTACCTGTGTATTTAGCCGGAATTTGTACCAGTGCTTTGTCGGTCATTACATCACACACAGCCTGATCTTCTTGTATTTCATCGCCTTCGGCCACTAGCCAATCAACTATCTCACACTCAACAATCCCCTCACCAATATCTGGAAGAATAAAATCTTCTAAATGCTCTGACGATGCGTTGTCGCTTTGTGTATTTTGCACTTGCTCTGTGTGTGTTTCATCGCTTTGGTTTTGCTCATCGGCTACATTCATAGCAAACAAGGGTGCATGAACCTGGGCTATCTCCCCTTTTTGATAATACAATTTAGTGATTACGCCATCGTGCACAGCCGGAATTTGCACCAGGGCTTTATCGGTCATCACGTCACAAATGGGTTGATCTTCTTTTACTGTGTCACCCTCTTGTATTAGCCATTCAACCACTTCGCACTCAACAATGCCTTCACCAATATCGGGTAATATAAAATCTTTAGCCATGGTATCCCCTAAAAATCCATTGATTGTTTAATTGCGGCCATTACTTTTAGCGCATCAGGCACATATTCTTTTTCAAGTGCTAATGGGTAAGGTGTATCTAACCCACATACTCGCATAATAGGTGACTCAAGGTGTAAAAAGCACTCTTGCTGAATAGTCGCCGCAATTTCGGCACCAAAGCCATTGGTAATAGGCGCTTCGTGGCTTATCACTAAACGTCCTGTTTTAGTGACCGACTTAGCAATTGTCTCAACATCCCAAGGTAATATGCTTCTAAGGTCAATCACCTCACAACTAATGCCTTGTTCATTGGCTTGTTTTGCTGCGTTTTCAACAATTTCCATTTGCGCGCCCCACGCAAGTACAGTGATATCTGTACCTTCTTGTACTACTTCTGCTTTACCCAGCTCAATGCTGTAATCATCCTCTGGTACTTCGCCGATAGAAGCGCGGTATAAACGTTTAGGCTCGAAGAAAATAACGGGGTTATCGTCTTTAATACTTGCTCGTAGTAACCCTTTTGCTTGGTACGGGTTACGCGGTACCACTATTTTTAGCCCTGGCGTATGGGCAAAGTATGCCTCTGGCGATTGTGAGTGATATAAGCCCCCCGCAATACCGCCACCATACGGTGTTCGTATCGTTAAATTGCCCACGTTAAATTCATTACCACTGCGGTATCTAAACTTGGCAGACTCATTAACTATTTGGTCAAATGCCGGAAAAATATAATCAGCAAATTGTATTTCAGCAAGTGCAGGCGCGCCAAACGCGGCTAAGCCATTGGCAAAACCTAAAATACCTTGCTCTGTAAGCGGTGTGTTAAATACACGGTGTTTACCGTACTTTTCTTGCAAACCTGAGGTCGCTCTAAAAACACCACCAAAATAGCCAACATCTTCCCCAAAAATACACGCCTGAGGGTGCTCATTCATGGTGATATCGAGCGCAGAATTAATTGCGTGTAGCATGTTCATTTTAGCCATTACTTAATTCTCCCTGCTGTGATTGGGTACGCATCTGGGTGCTGCTTTATATGTGCTTTTAAGTCGTTATATTGGCGCTCAAGTGAAGGAATTGGCGTATCGTAAACATCTGATATTAGCTCTTCAAGCGCTGGCTTTTGCACTTTTTCAGCACGTTTAAGGGCGGCTAAAATATCTTCACGAATAGTGTCTTTCGCTTTAGCATCGTCCTCTTCGTTTAACCACTCTTGTTTGATTAACCATTTTTTAAATTTATCAATTGGGCAAACTTTATGCGTGGCCTCTTCATCTTTTGAGCGGTAACCACTTGGATCATCTGAGGTTGAGTGAGCACCTAATCTGTACGCTATTGACTCAATTAATACCGGCTCGCCCTGCGTTGCTGCAATTTCGCGGGCCTTTTGTGTTGCTGCAAACACGGCTAATGCATCTGAGCCATCAACTCGTATGGTTTTAATGCCATACCCTACGCCTCGCGATGCTATACCATCGCCTTTAAATTGCTCATCTGCAGGTGTTGATATTGCATACCCGTTATTACGTGCAAAAAATATAACAGGGGCTTTGTGTACCGCAGCCATATTTAAACCCGCATGAAAGTCACCTTCAGATGCTGCTCCCTCACCAAAGTAACAAATAGTCACATTATCTATGGTGCTTGCAAGTTCGCCGGTTTTTGCGTCAATGTGTTTTACTTTTTGCCCGTAGGCATACCCTGTAGCTTGAGGAATTTGCGTACCGAGGGGCGATGATATGGTCATATAATTTAATTCTTTTGAACCATAATGAATCGGCATTTGGCGGCCTTTTCCTAAATCTAACTCATTAGAAAACATTTGATTCATAAATTGGTCAAGCGTAAATCCGCGGTAATGCAAAGCGGCTTGCTCGCGGTATTGCGCCATAATCATGTCATCTTGATCAAGTGCAGCAGCAGAGGCAGTAACAGCGGCTTCTTCACCTAAACATTGCATATAAAAGCTTACGCGGCCTTGGCGCTGCGCCCCTTGCATCCGCTCATCGAGTAGGCGAATAAAACGCATTGTTTCGTATAGTTTAATCGCTGTGTGTTTAGAAATAGTCGGTGCGGTAGCACTAGGATGAATGTCGCCGTCCTCAGTTAAAATACTAAGGGTTGGAATAGTTAGCGCATGACCGTCTATAAACTCGAGGTCGTGGTTAATATTCAGCGATACGTTATTTGGATTACTCATAACCTACCTTCTCTTGTTGTCTGTGATACAGCACCCCTTTTAAGTTTTTATTATGGGTGAGGCTTGCGAATAAACTTTGCAGCATCTGCGCTGTATTTAATTAAAGCTGCCACCACCTTACGTTAACGTAAGATGTTATTCAACAAGTGTAAGACGAAACAAAAGTAAAATACGATTAAAAAGATGGAAAGTTAACTGTACGCATTTATTAAACTAATAAAAACATACAGTTAAATATTTAAGATGAGTGGTCTGATGAGTTTTATTAGACGAAATTACTATCTACTTGCATAGGAATAACGGTAAGCAATGCCCTTTGCCCAAGCGCAACGTGCGCATTTGGAAAAATAATAGCTTCCCCTTCCACATCGGCATAATAAGGGGTATCGCCGTCTGTTGCTAGCAACTCACCTTTAGCAAACCCTGTGAAATTTTCTGCATCATCAGAAAACGGAAAGCTAAAGTCCTGCTGCGTTCTATTAATTGTGCGATGCACGGCAAACAGCTCAAAATCACTTGCATTAAATTGAGGGTATTGGACTTCTTTTTGGCTAATTAATGCAGTTAGCGTTTGCTTGGTTTTTGCAAAGCGAGCCATGTCGTTTTCACCAAACGGTTTAACTTGACCCAGTTCAACGGTAAATGAATCAGCGCCATGAACAAACGAAGAATAGTAACTGAATGTGGTTGCCGGTGATTTCATCATTAATACGGTATTTACACCGCAGCTAAGTAAAAATTGTAACTGTGATTTTTTCCATGGTTTACCATGAAGATAAGGATACACAGCGAATTTTTCATTTTTTGAGCCACGTATAGCAGTATGTAAATCATAATGATAACGTGCACTGCCTTGCTCACCTCGTGTAAAAAAGTCAGTTACATACTCTTCTAGTTTTGCTGCGCGTTTGCGCTCATCGTTCATTGGCACACCTTCAACAGTGTGGTGGCCGTTAAACAAACGGTTTAGGTTTTCTTCTACAAAACGCAGGCCAATATTTATTGATTTTGGATTACCAAATATAAAGAGCACACGCTGATTTAATGCAAGCTCACCTTTTATTATGGTTTTTATTAGCTCGTCACATATTTCTATAGGTGCGGTTTCGTTACCGTGTACAGCGCTTGAAAGCACAACATCTTTTGTTGTTGTACCCTGAGGTTGAAATTCAATAACGCCTGTATCGTGAACGGTTACGCGCGTGCCATTTTCTAAAGCAAATTCACTTGCCTCTAAATGCCATTCATTGTCGCGACTGAGTGTTAAAAAATCGCCGCTATTTATTAGTTCATTTAAATAATCTGGTTTGGCTAACATGATAAGCCCTTTTATAATGTGAGAGATACAAACAAAAACGGCTGAATAAATCAGCCGTTTTTAAATAGTGTAAGCCGTGTTAGCTGATCACAGAATCAACTAATTGCTTCGCTTCTTTTTCTAGTAGTGCTAAATGCTCTTCACCTTTGAAAGACTCAAGATAAATTTTATAAATATCTTCAGTACCAGAAGGACGAGCTGCAAACCAGCCGTTTTCAGTCACTACTTTTAAGCCGCCAATGGCCGCATCATTGCCAGGGGCATGAGTCAATTTTTGTAAAATAGGTTCGCCAGCTAATGTATCGGCTTTAACATCGCTTGCACTAAGTGCTTTTAAACGTGACTTTTGCGCACTGCTAGCAGGGGCATCTAAACGCTTATATAGTGGAGAGCCAAATTCTTGCTCTAGCTCTTTATAAAGCGCTGATGGTGTTTTACCTGTTACTGCGAGTATTTCAGCTGCAAGTAACCCCATTATAAAGCCGTCTTTGTCGGTACACCATACGCTGCCATCAAATCGTAAAAACGCAGCACCCGCACTTTCTTCGCCACCAAAGGCAAGTTTACCTTTGTTTAAGCCATCTACAAACCACTTAAAGCCAACCGGCACTTCTTTAACTTTACGCTCATTACGAGCTACTACGCGGTCAATCATTGAGCTAGAAACCAGCGTTTTGCCAATTTCTACACTGCTGTCCCAGTCGCGGTGTTTTAATAAATAATCAATCGCTACCGCTAAAAAGTGATTAGGATTCATTAATCCATCTGGGGTAACAATACCGTGGCGGTCGTAATCTGGGTCGTTGCCAATAGCAATATCAAAGTCGTCTTTTAATTTAATTAAATTAGCCATTGAGTAAGGTGATGAGCAATCCATACGGATTTTGCCATCTTTATCAAGTGGCATAAATGCAAAACGCGGATCAACACTGTCGTTTACTACGGTTAAATCTAAATTATATTTTTGCGCTATTAATGGCCAAAAGTTAATACCAGAGCCACCTAGCGGGTCAATACCTACTTTAATACCCGCATCGCTAACGGCTTTTAAATTAACGATATTTTCTAAGTCGTTAATGTATGGCGTCATTAGGTCTTCGTATTTAATAAACCCTGAACGCGATGCTTTAGCAAATGGAAACAGCTCAACTTCTACTAAATCTTCTAATAGTAATTGATTTGCTCTGTCTTCAATCCATTTAGTTACGTCGGTATCTGCTGGGCCACCGTTAGGTGGATTGTACTTAAAGCCACCGTCTTCTGGCGGGTTATGTGAAGGCGTTACCACAATACCATCGGCTAATTCGTTAGGATTTAATTTGTTATGGCAAACAATAGCATGGCTAATGACAGGGGTTGGCGTGTAATCGTGATTTTGCTGGGTAATTACTTGCACCTCATTAGCCACTAATACTTCTATGGCAGAGTTAAAAGCAGCTTCACTTAATGCATGCGTATCTTTACCTAAAAAAAGCGGACCAAAAATGTCATTTTGCTTTCTGTAGTCACAAATAGCTTGTGTAATGGCTAAAATATGAGATTCGTTAAACTTAACATCGTAAGAGCAACCACGGTGACCCGACGTACCAAAAGCAACACAATGCTCTGGGTTTTGCTCTAAGTCTGGCTCATTTAAATAATAAGCCGATACCAGTTTTGGTACGTTAACTAAAGTTGAATGTGGCGCAGTTTTCCCAGCACCTGAATGAATAGCCATGTTTATTTCCTTACAAGTAATCGCGAATTTCTTCTGCTTGCTCTGCTGAATAACCTAAGCACAGCGCAACCTCGTGTAGCATCATTTTTTTACGTGTCGTGTTTGAATTTGTCATTACCCAGTACTCACTGTCGGTAATGTTTTTAGGGTTCATACTACTGCCGCTATTAACTAAGTCTTCTTTGCTGGTTGCAAAGTAAACGCGGTCGCGCCCTTTTATATCAAGCACAGCACTAAACTCTTTTTTATGCGTTCTATAAAAAGCACTTAAAATAAATAAAAACCTGCCTACCACCCCTTTTTGCATTGCTAGTTCTTCTTTATTTAGAATATTAAATACATTAGCGTTTGTTTGCTTCACGGGTGTGACAACCTCTTGCTCTTGGCTGTCGTTAGTAGCTGGCGTGTCGTCAAGTGGGGCTTGAGTAGCTGTTTGGTTGTTTTGATTGTTCTTAGCAACGGGAGTGTTGTCATCACCGTTTAGATTTAATAAACGACGTAAAATAGTGGATGCGCTTTCGCCAATACTTTGTGTATTGCTAGCAATATACTGATATAACTCGTCGTCTATGTCGATTTGTTTCATGTTGTTCCTGTCATTACGGGCCACATTTTTTCTTTCCCCGTGATTATACCCAAACCAAATATAAATGCGAGTTACAACAAGCACTCGCACAAACATAACCTATAAACGCGCTAATAAAGGTGTGTTGATTATTTGCTTATAAACCCAATGTAGTAATTAACAGCTTTTAAAAGTACTACCCATATTATTATCTCCATTAGACTGGTAACACCAAAGAGCCCATAACTGGCGTAAAAATAAACTGTGTTACCCCATAAAAGGCGCGTGCAGAGCAGTTAACCGTTATATCTTTTGCTTTTTAGGGCAATGCTCGGCAAACTAAGCCAAAATTTTAGGAGGCGGTCATGCTATTAAACTATAAACAATACGGTGAAGGTCCGGATGTAGTGATCATTCATGGTTTATTTGGCTCTTTAGAAAACCTAAATGTTATTGCAAAACCATTGAGCGAGCACTTTAGGGTAACGAATGTAGATTTGCGTAACCATGGCGCTTCACCGCACAGTAATGAAATGAACTACCCTGCAATGGCCGCAGATATTGTTGAGCTAATGAACGCGTTAAATATTAACAATGCGCACCTGATTGGCCATTCAATGGGCGGTAAAGTGGCGATGGAAGTGGCGCTAATGCATAGCCAAAAAGTAAATAAGCTGGTGGTACTTGATATTGCCCCTGTGAGTTACCCTGCCCGCCACACACAAATTATTAATGCACTAAAAAAAGTGGCAACTAGCCAGGTTACTGATAGAAAACAAGCTGATGCTATTATGAGCGAGTACATTAATGAGCTAGGTGTTAGGCAGTTTTTACTAAAAAGCTTAGCTAAAAACGACGATGGACAGTACAAATGGCGATTTAATTTAGATGTACTTGATGAAAAATATTCGACAATCACAGCCAATGTTAATGAAAACAATTCTTGTTTGTGCGATACTTTGTTTATCAAAGGTAACGATTCTGATTACATACTGCCAGAATACCGCGATGAAATAACAAAGCGCTTTAAAAATACACGAGCAAAAATTATACACGGTGCAGGACATTGGCTTCATGCACAAAAACCCGCTGCAGTTAATAAAGCAATAAATGACTTTTTAACAGGGCTTTAATGCAATTTTAATCATGTGTTTTTGGTTATCCGTACTAAATTAATGCATATTTATATGCTATAGTACGCGCCGTTTAATTTAAAGGTTATACGTTGATGGTCAGTCAGTTTATTAACGAATTTGATACCCTAGGGTTGTACTTTGGCTTAGCCGGTATTTTTGTATTCATCGGCCTGGCAATTAAAGACGTACTTAATAGTGGTAACGTACCTAAGTTTGGTCGCTACATTGTGTGGGGCGTCCTCTTTTTAGGGTGTTCTGGCTTTATTGCGAAAGGACTTATACAAGTTTTTTGGCAAGGTGCAGGTGTAGGTTAGGCATGGCGAAGTCAGAAACAGATAGAACAACTCCCGATTTATTTGAATACGAAAAGCGCCCAGGCAGGCCTAAAACGAACCCTTTACCAAGGGATATGCAGTTAAAGGTTAATAAACGTAATCAAATAAAACGAGATAAAGCACGCGGTTTAAAGCGTGTAGAATTTAAAGTTTCATCACAGTTATATCAGGCACTGAGTGATATGGCAGATGCACAAAATATTAGCCGTAGTGCGCTGATTGAAACAATTTTACAAGAAAGATTGGCTATTGATAGATAAAAGGTTTGAAGTCCATGGCAAGTGTAGGCATTTTTTTCGGAAGTGACACAGGTAATACAGAACACGTAGCAAAAATGATCCAAAAAGAATTGGGTAAAAAGCTTGTGGCTGTACACGACATTGCAAAAAGCTCTAAAGAAGAGATTGCAGAGTTCGATTTAATCTTATTCGGTATTCCTACTTGGTACTACGGTGAAGCACAATGTGATTGGGATGACTTTTTCCCTGAGCTTGAAGAAGTAGACTTTGAAGGTAAGCTAGTGGCTATTTTTGGTTGTGGCGACCAAGAAGACTACGCAGAATACTTTTTAGACGCTATGGGTATGATCAACGATATCGTTACCGAGCGCGGTGCTATTGTGGTTGGTCATTGGTCTAGTGAAGGCTACGACTTTGAAGCATCTAAAGGTATGGCTGATGATACGCACTTTGTAGGCTTAGGTATTGATGAAGACCGCCAACCTGAATTAACAGAACAACGTGTTAAAGCATGGTGCGCACAAGTATATGATGAAATGTGCTTAAGCGAACTAGCAGACTAACCTCCCCCCCCCTTTTATCGCTAACTGTTTAAATAATTATCAAACAGTTAGCGACTTTAGAATTAATAGCAAAATTGATCAATTGTTCTTTGCACTCAGTGCTTAGGCGCGTTATCCTTGTTATTGCTAATGTGTCGTGTGCATCTGTAAGAGATGTCTAGTATAACCAAACAAATTTGAGACAGATTTAATGACTGATCATAACTTGGAACTTAAAAAAGCCGGTTTAAAAGTAACTTTACCGCGTATTAAAATCTTAGAAATTCTACAATCTCCAGATAACCAACACATCAGCGCTGAAGATGTATACAAAATTCTTTTAGATTTAGGTGAAGAAATTGGTCTTGCGACTGTTTACCGTGTATTAAACCAATTTGATGACGCAGGTATTGTAAGCCGTCACCATTTTGAAGGCGGAAAGTCAGTATTTGAACTTTCTGGCAGCACTCACCACGACCACCTAGTGTGTTTAAAATGTGGTAAAGTTGTTGAATTTGAAGATGACTTAATTGAACGTCGCCAGTTAGAAATAGCCGAAGAAAACGGTATTACACTAACAAATCACTCTTTATACCTATACGGTGAGTGTCAAGACAAAGCAGCGTGTAAAGCATTTAGCGATTCAAATAGCTAATAACGCGCTATAGTAATAAAAAAACCTGCTATTGCAGGTTTTTTTGTGCTTAAAATTAAACATTTAAACTATGTTTAATACCAATTTGCAATAATAATATATTATGCAAATTGGTATTTTAAAGCGTTACTGCTTCTCGATTTTAGCCCATGAATCTCTAAGACCAACCGTTTGGTTGAATACTAAATTTTCTGACTTTGTATCACGTGAGAAATAGCCAGTACGCTCAAACTGGAAGCCTTGAGCCGGTTCGGCTTTAGCAAGCGATGCTTCTAGTTTTGCATTTTCTAATACAACTAACGAATCAGGGTTAAGTGTTGATTCGAACTCTTCAGCTGCACCTGGGTTTGGTACATTAAATAAACGGTCATACAATCTAACTTCTGCATTAACCGACTCAGGCGCAGAAACCCAATGAATAACCCCTTTTACTTTACGACCGTCACTTGGGTTTTTACCTAGTGTTTCGTTGTCGTAAGTACAGTAAATAGTGGTAATTTCACCATTTTCATCTTTTTCTACACGCTGGGCTTTAATTACATAAGCACCACGTAAGCGTACTTCTTTATCAAGTACTAAGCGTTTAAATTTATTATTCGCTTCTTCGCGGAAATCTTCACGCTCAATGAAAAGCTCACGAGTAAACGGTACTTCACGACGCCCCATTTCTTCTTTATTAGGGTGGTTAGCTACCGACAATGTCTCTACTTTATCTGCATCAAAGTTTTCTATTACAACTTTAACTGGATCGAGTACTGCCATTGCACGTGGTGCGTTTTCATTTAAGTCTTCACGGATACACGCTTCAAGCATGCCCATTTCAACCATGTTTTCTTGCTTAGTCACACCGATACGTAAACAGAACTCACGTATTGAAGCCGGTGTATAACCACGACGACGTAAACCAGCAATAGTTGGCATACGTGGGTCATCCCACCCTTCTACATAGTTATTTACAACTAAGTCGTTTAGCTTACGCTTAGACATAATTGTATATTCAAGATTTAAGCGCGAAAACTCAATTTGCTGTGGGTGGCATTCAAGGCTGATATTATCAAGTACCCAGTCGTATAAACGACGGTTATCTTGAAACTCAAGTGTACACAATGAATGGGTTATCCCTTCAAGCGCATCAGAAATACAATGTGTGAAGTCATACATTGGGTAAATGCACCACTTGTCGCCTGTTTGATGGTGATGAGCAAAACGAACGCGGTAAATAATTGGATCGCGAAGCACCATAAATGAGCTTGCCATATCAATTTTAGCGCGAAGAACACACTCACCTTCTTTGAATTCACCCGCGCGCATTTTTTCAAACAATGCGAGGTTTTCTTCTATTGAGGTGTCTCTGTATGGGCTGTTTTTACCCGGCTCTTTTAACGTACCTCGATACTCGCGTGCTTGATCGGCCGTTAAAAAACAAACGTACGCTAAGCCTTTTTCAATAAGCTCTACTGCATAGCCGTATAGGGTATCAAAATAGTTTGACGAATATTTTATCTCACCACTCCAGTTGAAGCCTAACCACTGCACGTCTTCTTTGATTGAATTAACGTAGTTAATATCTTCTTTTTCTGGGTTTGTATCATCAAAACGTAGGTTACATAAACCATCGTAATCTTTTGCAATGCCAAAATTCAAACAAATTGATTTTGCATGGCCAATATGTAAAAAGCCATTTGGTTCAGGTGGAAAACGTGTATGCGTAGTTGCATGTTTGCCACTTGCTAAATCTTCATCAATTCGAGTTCTTATAAAGTTACTTGGGCGATTCTCAATTTCCGCCATAGGAGTGCGATCCTCTGAATATTCGTGATAACAAAACTAATGCATTATTACAAAAACAAACACTAACATACAGCACTAGATGCGGGTTTATTCTAGTTATTATGGCAATGGTGCATTAGTTTATTACTTAAATTTGTTTTAGCGCAATATTTGAGTCATGAAAGGCATTTATAGTACCTAAACTTAAGCTCCTTAAAAGGATTCAAAGATGGCCAGTTCTACACAACACAGAGTTTATATACCAACAAATGCGCGAGCTAATCACTATTTACTCGCTGAAATAACACCCACTGATGACTTTTACACTAGTTTTAGCGATATCGATAGTTGCTATACCCGCATTGCCAAGCAACTATTTGCAAGCTGTGATGAATACGAGCTACATAATGTACACCTACTCGCTAACGACAAATTACCCGTTGTCAGATTTCATGATGAGTCGTATCAATTAGAAACAGCTAAGCAAATGTTGTTTTTTTACAACCCGCGTTACCACGAGGCGCACAAACTACACTACACCCCTACTTTTAAAAGTAAAAAAATTCGCTTGTTATTTTTAGCCACCGGTGATGATTTACGCGCAAGCTCGGCACAATTTCACAGCAGGGTGCAAAAAGTGTTAGATAATTTACAAACACAATTATTTATTGAACAACCCCAGTTTAAGCTTCGCGATCATCAGCATTTAACCTATGACTTATTTGCCAAGAGCAAAGGCTGTAACCAAAGTTACGGCTACAAACTTAGAAGCCTATACCCCCGTTATTTAGCTCGCCAATGTAAAATACCCGCCGAGCATGCAGAAATGACCTATGCAACGTTTTCTATACCGGTTTCACGCGGCATTAAAACGCAATTTCAAAGCTTAATAAATAAAAATAATTACACTGAGTTTTATAACTACTTTGCCCAATCATTTAAAGGGTGCTGCGAGCGATACGAATTATCTCACGGCGCTATGGTTGCTAATGGTGCAAGGCCCATAGTGCGTAATAGCCAAATAGATAAAAATGATGGGAATGCAGAATTACAAAAAATAAGTTTTGATGTGAATGGCACAGCCACGCAAATACATATTTTTTTCAATGCTGAAAAGTTGGTAGAGTCACTACACTTTGTGATTGTTGCCACCCATAAAGATAAACATGAAATGGGCTACGGCCGCTTTATGAATCAAATAGAAAAAACAATACATGCTATGTGCTCAGAGCTGGCAATAAATAAAGAACGACAAGATTTATCAGTACGGTTTTTTCAACACATTAGTTACCCATACTAATTTTTAAGCCAATAACAAAAAGGCTCGCAAATGCGAGCCTTTTTAAAGATTAAGCAAACTGATTACCAGCCTGTTTTCTCTTTAAGTGCTTTACCGATATCAGCAAGTGAACGTACAGTTTGTACGCCAGCAGCTTCTAGTGCAGCAAATTTCTCATCAGCAGTACCTTTACCGCCTGCGATGATTGCGCCAGCGTGACCCATACGCTTACCTTCTGGTGCAGTTACACCAGCAATGTACGAAACAACAGGCTTAGTTACGTTAGCTTTAATGTACTCTGCAGCTTCTTCTTCTGCAGTACCACCAATTTCACCAATCATTACAATTGCTTCAGTTTGTGGATCTTTTTCGAACATTTCTAGCACGTCGATAAAGTTAGTACCTGGGATTGGGTCGCCACCAATACCAACACACGTAGACTGACCAAAACCAGCGTCTGTAGTTTGTTTAACCGCTTCGTACGTTAAAGTACCAGAGCGAGAAACAATACCTACTTTACCAGGCTTGTGGATGTGACCAGGCATGATACCAATCTTAGTCTCACCAGGAGTGATAACACCTGGACAGTTAGGACCGATCATACGAACACCAGAGTTATCAAGCTTAACTTTAACGTCAACCATGTCTAGTGTTGGGATACCTTCAGTGATACAAACAATTAGCTCGATGCCCGCATCGATAGCTTCTAAGATTGCATCTTTACAGAACGGTGCTGGTACGTAGATAACTGACGCTGTTGCGCCTGTTTCTTTAACTGCATCGCGTACTGTGTTGAATACTGGAAGACCAAGGTGCGTTTGACCGCCTTTACCTGGGCTTACACCACCAACCATTTGTGTACCGTACTCAAGCGCTTGCTCAGAGTGGAAAGTACCTTGGCCACCAGTGAAACCTTGACAGATAACTTTTGTATCTTTATTGATTAATACAGACATTATTTGCCCTCCGCAGCAGCTACAACTTTCTCAGCAGCGTCTGTTAGTGATTCAGCAGCGATGATATCTAGGCCAGAGTTCTTAAGAACGTCACGACCTAATTCAGCGTTAGTACCTTCTAAACGTACAACTACAGGCACGTTTACACCTACTTCTTTAACTGCGCCAATGATACCTTCAGCAATCATGTCACAACGTACGATACCACCAAAGATGTTAACTAAAACAGCTTTTACGTTATCGTCAGAAAGGATGATTTTGAATGCTTCAGAAACACGCTCTTTAGTCGCGCCGCCACCAACATCTAGGAAGTTAGCTGGCTTGCCGCCGTGTAGGTTTACGATGTCCATAGTACCCATCGCTAGGCCTGCACCGTTAACCATACAACCTACGTTACCATCTAGTGCTACGTAGTTAAGCTCGAAGCTTGCTGCGTGAGCTTCACGTGCATCTTCTTGAGATGGATCATGCATTTCACGGATTTTTGGTTGACGGTAAAGTGCATTACCATCGATACCGATTTTGCCGTCAAGACAGTGAAGGTTACCTTCGTCTGTGATTACTAACGGGTTGATTTCAAGAAGAGCGAAATCAAAATCGTTGAACATGTTGCCAAGACCCATAAAGATCTTAACGAACTGCTTCATTTGTGTAGGGTTAAGACCCAGTTTAAAACCTAACTCACGTGCTTGGTAAGCTTGAGGACCCACTAATGGATCGATCTCTGCTTTGTGGATAAGCTCTGGAGTTTCTTCAGCAACAGTTTCAATTTCAACACCGCCTTCAGTAGACGCCATGAAAACAACTTTGCGAGAAGCACGGTCAACAACTGCACCTAAGTACAATTCGTTAGCGATATCTGTACAGCTTTCTACTAAAATTTTAGCAACAGGCTGACCATTTTCGTCTGTTTGGTAAGTAACTAAGTTTTTACCTAACCAGTTTGCAGCGAATTCTTTTACTTCTTCGATTGTTTTAACTAGCTTAACACCGCCAGCTTTACCACGGCCACCTGCGTGAACCTGAGTTTTAACAACCCACATATCACCGCCAATTTTTTCGGCAGCTGCTGCAGCTTCTTCAGGTGTATCGCAAGCGAAACCTTGAGAAACTGGTAAACCATATTCGGCAAAAAGTTGTTTTGCCTGATACTCATGCAAATTCATGATGCTTTATCCAATTTTTTATACTAAAAGAGCTGAATATTTATGCAAATAAACAGCTATCCCAAATTGCGCACCTAGTATAGATCCCAAGGCTTAACATGAAAACCCCAGTAACACCAAAGGCGCAAAAAAAAAGCTGTGAATTGTCATTCACAGCTTATATTTCATACTACTCGATTAAACATCCAGTAATAAGCGAGTTGGATCTTCAAGTAACTCTTTAATAGTCACTAAGAAACCAACAGATTCTTTACCATCGATTTGGCGGTGATCGTAAGATAGTGCCAAATACATCATAGGAAGAATTTCAACTTTACCATTTACAGCCATAGGACGCTCTTGGATTTTGTGCATACCCAAGATTGATGACTGTGGTAAGTTAATAATAGGCGTAGAAAGTAACGAACCAAATACACCACCGTTAGTAATGGTAAAGTTACCACCTGTCATATCGTCAAGTGTTAGTTTACCGTCACGGCCTTTAAGGGCTAATTCACGAATACCTTTCTCAATTTCAGCAACAGATAGTTTGTCGCAATCTTTAAGTACTGGTGTAACTAAACCACGTGGTGTAGATACAGCGATGCTGATATCAAAGTAATTGTGGTAAACAATATCGTCACCATCAATTGATGCATTTACGTCAGGGAAACGCTTAAGTGCTTCAGTTACTGCTTTCACGTAGAAAGACATAAAGCCTAAACGAATACCGTGACGCTTCTCGAATACTTCTTGGTATTGCTTACGAAGGTCCATGATAGGTTTCATGTTTACTTCGTTAAACGTAGTTAACATTGCTGTTGAGTTTTTCGCTTCTAATAAACGATTAGCAATGGTTTTACGTAAGCGCGTCATTGGTACACGTTTTTGTGTACGGTCACCCATCGGTGCAGCAGGTGCTGAAGCGGCTTCTTTTTTAGCAGCTGGAGCAGGTGCTTTTAAGAAAGTATCAACGTCTTCTTTAGTTACACGGCCATTTTTACCTGTGCCTTTAATTTTAGACGCATCAAGCCCTTTTTCAGCGATTAAACGACGTACAGACGGCGTTAACACATCTGAGCTATCGTTAGACTCACTTGCAGCAGGCGCTTCTTCTGCTTTAGCAGCAGGTGCTGCTGGAGCGCCGCCCGCTTTAACGTTACCAATAACTTGTTCGCCAAGTACAGTATCGCCTTCTGCGTTTAGTTGCTCGCCCATGATACCGTCTTCTTGAGCTACTACTTCAAGAACAACTTTATCAGTTTCAATATCTACCAAGTTTTGGTCGCGAGTTACCGCTTCACCTGGTTGTACATGCCATGTAGCAATTGTTGCGTCTGCAACTGATTCTGGAAGTACAGGTACTTTAATGTCCACTTCTTTACCTTCTGATGCTGGAGCTGATTGCGCCGCAGGCGCGTCTTCTGATTTTTCAGGTGCGGCTTCTTCTTTAGCCGGAGCACTGTCACTTGCTGGTGCTGCATCAGCATCACCAAGTAAACCGATAACTTGGTCGCCAAGTACCGTTGCACCTTCTTCTTGTGATATTTCAGTAATTACACCGTCATTTTGTGCAACCACTTCTAAAACCACTTTATCTGTTTCAATGTCTACTAAGTTTTGGTCACGGCTTACTTTGTCGCCTACACTTACATGCCATGTAGCAACGGTAGCATCTGCAACCGACTCAGGAAGAACAGGAACTTTAATTTCTGTGCTCATTGCTTATCCTTTCTTTTGTATAGTAAGCGCGTCTGCAACGAGCGCTTGTTGTTCTTTAGTATGTACTGACATGTAACCACACGCTGGAGATGCCGACGCCTTACGCCCTGCGTAAGTCAATTTAGCACCCTGTGGGATTGCATCAATAAAGTGATGTTGCGAACAGTACCAAGCACCTTGATTTTGTGGCTCTTCTTGACACCAAACAAAATCAGTAACGTGTTGGTAACGTTCCATAATCGTGTCCATTTCTGCATGCGGGAACGGGTATAACTGCTCCACACGTACAATAGCAATGTTATCTTGCTCAAGCTTACGACGCTCTTGTAATAGTTCGTAGTAAACTTTACCACTACAAAATACTACGCGTTCTACTTTCTCAGGGTTAATATCATCGATTTCGTCGATCATATTGTGGAATACACCTTGTGAAAGTTCTTCAAGTGAAGATACCGCAAGTGGGTGACGAAGTAGTGATTTTGGTGTCATTACAATCAATGGACGTCGAAGTGGTCTAACTGATTGACGACGTAGCATAGCGTAAACTTGTGCAGGTGTTGAAGGAACACACACTTGCATGTTGTGATCGGCACAAAGCTGTAAAAAACGCTCTAAACGTGCAGAACTATGCTCTGGACCTTGACCTTCATAACCATGCGGAAGCAAACATGTTAAGCCACATAAACGGCCCCACTTTTGCTCACCAGAGCTTAAGAACTGGTCAAATACGACTTGTGCACCATTTGCGAAGTCACCAAACTGGGCTTCCCAAAGGACTAATGATGTAGGTTCAGCTGTTGCATAACCATATTCAAAAGCAAGTACCGCTTCTTCTGATAAAACAGAATCAAATACTTCAAAAGTACCTTGGTCTTCACTTAAATTTTGAAGAGGTAAGTAAGTTGAACCATCCGACTGGCTATGTACTACAGCATGGCGGTGGAAGAAAGTACCACGCCCTGAGTCTTGGCCAGTTAAACGTATATCTGTGCCTTCAGAGGCAATTGTTGCATAAGCAAGTGTTTCTGCCATACCCCAATCTAGTGGTTTTTCGCCACTTGCCATAAGCTTACGGTCATCGTAAATCTTTTTAACACGAGACTGTGCTTTATATTGCTCAGGGAACTGCGCAACTTGTTCGCCAAGTGCTTTTAGCTTATCTACCGGTACGCTTGCGTCGTACTCAACATTCCACTCATGGCCAACATATTTTGCCCAATCAGATGAGTGCGAAGTTTCTGGCTGAATTTCTTCAACAACACAGTTACCTTCATCTAAGCCGTTACGGTATTCATCAGCTAATGCTTTAATTTCACTCTCAGTGAATGAGCCTTCAGACATAAGTTGATCAGCGTAAATTAAACGCGGAACCGCATGCTTTTTAATTTTTTGGTACATAAGAGGCTGTGTTGCATTAGGCTCATCAGCTTCGTTATGACCATGGCGGCGATAACATACTAAATCGATTACTACGTCACGTTTAAACTGGTTTCTAAAATCAAGTGCAAGTTGTGTAACAAATGCAACGGCTTCAGGGTCATCAGAGTTAACGTGGAAGATTGGTGACTGAACCATTTTAGCAATGTCAGTACAGTAATCTGTAGAACGTACGTCGTCTTGTTTTGAGGTTGTAAAACCAACTTGGTTATTTACAACAATACGGATACTACCACCACATGAGAAGGCATTTGTTTGCGACAAATTAAATGTTTCTTGTACAACACCTTGGCCTGTAATCGCTGAGTCACCGTGGATAGTAATAGGTAATGCTTTGCTACCTGAACTGTCACCTAAACGGTCTAAACGTGCTCTTACTGAGCCCATAACCACAGGATTAACAATTTCTAGGTGAGAAGGGTTAAACGCAAGTGCCATATGAACATTGCCACCTTTGGTCGCAAAGTCAGATGAATAACCCATATGGTATTTAACGTCACCAGAGCTTAACGTGTCTTTGTGTTTACCAGCAAACTCATCGAATAATTCAGATGGGTTTTTACCTAACACATTAACTAGTACGTTTAAGCGACCACGGTGGGCCATACCAATAACTGCTTCTTTTTGCCCGCTTTCGCCGGCACGGTGAATAAGTTCTTTAAGCATAGGAACTAACGCATCACCACCTTCAAGTGAGAAACGCTTAGCACCAGGGAACTTTGCACCTAAATATTTTTCAAGACCATCTGCTGCGGTTAATCCTTTAAGGATACGCAGTTTTTCTTCTTTAGAAAAAGTAGGTCGTGATTGAACAGATTCTAAACGCTGTTGTAACCAACGCTTCTCTTCTGTTGATGTGATGTGCATATACTCAGCACCAATAGAACCACAATAGGTGGTTTTAAGTGCCTGGTATAGTTCACCTAAAGGCATAGTATCGCGGCCTACGGCAAACGATCCTACGTTAAATTCGCGGTCAAAATCAGCTTTAGATAAGTCGTGGTATTCTAGCTCTAAATCTCGAACACGCTCTCGTTGCCAAATGCCTAATGGATCTAGGTTAGCATTTTGGTGTCCTCGAAAGCGGAAAGCATTAATAAGTTGTAGTACTTTAACCTGTTTAAGGTCACCGCCACTACCCTCTGCTACCACTACCTCTCTATGCTTGTTTTTAGCAAGCGCCGCAAACTGTGAACGAACTTCTGAATGCTTTACTTCAACATCCACACCATCTACTTTTGGTAATTGTTCGAACACTTCTCGCCATTCTTCTGGCACAGAAGTCGCATCATCTAAATACGCTTCATAAAGCTCTTCTACATAAGCAACGTTGCCGCCGTTTAAATGTGAAGATTCTAGCCATGCCTTCATCACACCTTCGTGCATTTATAAGCCCTTTTCTTTAGCGCAGAAATTAATAGTTGTCATAACAAGATGGCTAATAAAAATATTAGCCATCTTACGTTACTAAGTGATTAAACCGCGCGGTTTAATAACATAGATTTAATTTGTCCAATTGCTTTGGTCGGGTTGAGACCTTTAGGACAAACGCTAACACAGTTCATGATACTGTGGCAACGGAACACACTGAACGCATCGTCTAAGTCTGCTAAACGTTCTTCAGTTGCCGTATCGCGGCTATCAGCCAAGAAACGGTAAGCATGAAGAAGGCCTGCTGGACCAATGAACTTGTCTGGATTCCACCAGAACGAAGGACACGATGTAGAACAACATGCACATAAAATACACTCGTAAAGTCCATCTAATTTATCACGTTCTTCAATAGATTGAAGACGCTCACCAGCCGCTGGCTGATCGTTAATTAGGTATGGTTTAACTTTTTCGTACTGAGTGTAGAACTGACTCATGTCAATAACAAGGTCACGTACCACAGGTAAGCCAGGTAAAGGACGAATTACAATAGTACCTTTGCCGCCTTTTTGCAGCGTAGATAATGGTGTAATACATGCTAAACCATTTTTACCATTCATGTTAACGCCATCAGAGCCACACACGCCTTCACGACATGAGCGACGGAATGATAATGTTGGATCTTGCTCTTTTAATAATAAAAGTGCATCCAATACCATCATGTCCTGACCTTCCTCTGTTTGCAAAGTATATTCTTGCATACGAGGTGCGTTATCAACATCCGGATTGTAACGATAAACTGAAAATTGTACTTGTGCCATCGTCTCGCTCCTAGTAGGTACGTGCTTTAGGTGGGAACGCTTCACGCGTCTTAGGCGCGTAGTTTACGTCACGCTTGCTCATTTCATCCGTTACCGGATTGAATACTGAGTGACATAACCAGTTTTCGTCATCACGATCTGGGTAGTCAAAGCGAGAGTGTGCACCACGGCTTTCAGTACGGAAGTTTGCAGCTACTGCAGTTGAGTAAGCTGTTTCCATTAAGTTGTCTAGTTCAAGACATTCGATACGCTGCGTGTTGAAGTCTGATGATTTATCATCAAGACGTGCATGCTGCAGACGTTCACGAATTTCTTTAAGCTCTTTAAGACCTGTCGCCATAGACTCACCTTCACGGAATACCGAGAAGTTAAGCTGCATACATTGTTGTAGGTCTTTTTTGATTTGAACTGGGTCTTCACCTTGGCCAGCCGTTGAATTTTCCCAACGGTTAAAGCGTGCAAGAGACGCGTCAATATCAGATGCTGTCGGTGCTTTAGTAATTTCAACTTCGTTTAGGTATTTACCTAGGAAGTTACCCGCAGCACGGCCAAATACAACTAAATCAAGTAATGAGTTACCACCTAGGCGGTTTGCACCATGTACAGATACACAGGCAATTTCACCTACTGCAAATAAGCCTTCTACTACTTTTTCGTTGCCGTTAGCATCGATTTGTAGCGCTTGACCATTTACGTTAGTTGGAACACCACCCATCATGTAGTGACAAGTTGGTATTACTGGAATTGGCTCTTTAGCAGGGTCAACGTGTGCGAAAGTTTTAGCAAGGTCACATACGCCAGGTAGACGTAAGTTAAGCGTTTCTTCACCTAAGTGGTCAAGTTTCAGCTTAAGGTGTGGACCCCAAGGACCATCACAGCCACGGCCTTCACGGATTTCAGTCATCATTGAACGTGCTACAACGTCACGAGACGCTAAGTCTTTAGCGTTTGGTGCATAACGTTCCATGAAGCGTTCGCCATCTTTATTTAAAAGATAACCACCTTCACCACGACAACCTTCCGTTACAAGTGTACCAGCGCCTGCAATACCCGTTGGGTGGAATTGCCACATTTCCATATCTTGCATAGCAACGCCTGCACGGGCTGCCATACCAACACCATCACCCGTATTAATGTGAGCATTGGTTGTTGATGCGAAAATACGACCAGCACCGCCGGTTGCAAGTACAACAGCTTTTGATTTGAAGAAAGTGATTTCACCTGTTTCAATCTCAATTGCTGTACAGCCTACTACATCGCCATTGTCGTTTTTAACTAAATCTAGTGCATACCACTCAGAGAATACATTAGTTTGGTTTTTAACGTTTTGTTGGTATAGAAGGTGTAATAAAGCGTGACCAGTACGGTCAGCTGCTGCTGCAGTACGTGCAGCTTGTTCACCACCAAAGTTTTTCGATTGACCACCGAAAGGACGTTGGTAAACACGGCCATTTTCAAAACGAGAAAATGGTAAACCCATGTTTTCTAATTCAGTAATAGCTTCTGGGCCTGTTTGACACATGTATTCGATAGCGTCTTGGTCACCGATAAAATCGGAACCTTTAACGGTGTCGTACATATGCCATTCCCAGTTGTCTTCGTGTGAATTACCTAGCGCTACTGTAATACCACCCTGTGCAGATACAGTGTGTGAGCGTGTTGGGAATACTTTAGATATTAATGCACACGTTTTGCCAGATTCGGTAATGGCAAGAGCAGCGCGCATACCAGCACCACCTGCACCAATTACTACGGCGTCAAATTCACGAACAGAATATTTCACTTAAACACCCCATAAAACGATTAGACCAATAGCTACGTAAGCAACGGCCATCAGGTTTAATACAAAGCCTAAAACAGCGCGTAGTTTAGCGTTTTTAACGTAATCCGTTAAAACTTGCCAAAGGCCAATGCGGGTATGAACCATCATGCATACAAGAGTAATAAGTGTAAAACCCTTCATTGCTAGATTAGAGAATAGGCCTGTCCAGGCTTCGAAAGTGACTTCTGGCGTTGCTAAAAAATAGCCGATAATAAAAATCGCGTATGCGGTGATTACTAGTGCCGTGGTACGTAAAGATACGAAATCTTGTACACCATCACGTTTAAGAGTTGCTTGATTTAAGACCATATCCACACCCCTGCCAGTACGGCAAATACAACGCCAAGTGCCATTGCAATTTTAGCGCTAAGGTTACCTGATTCAAGTTCTTCCCAGTGGCCCATATCCATAATGATGTGACGGATACCACCAATAAGGTGATAACCCAATACAGAAAGTGTGCCCCAAGCTATGAATTTGGCAATGAATCCGCTAAACAGACCCTTGACGAATTCAAAACCTTCAGCTGAAGAAAGAGACTCAGACCAAGCCCAAATGACAAACGTTAAAGCAAAAAATAATGCAACACCGGTGACGCGGTGAAAGATTGATGCTTTAGCCGTTGCCGGCATAGATATAGTTGTTAGATCTAGATTTACAGGTCTTTGCTTTTTCACAGTTACTTGCCCATCTTGCTCACATTGGAGCTCATCTACTTGTTTTTCTAAAACCCACCAAAATTTCTGGTGGAACTATCAAAGTAAACGTGTCAATACAGCAAAAGTTCACAAATCTGCAAAAATTACGCTGTAAAAATATGTTTACCTAAATACAAAGCGGTTTAAAACCTCCGATAGTATATATACCCAAAGGTTGTTTTACAATTCTTGTTTAGTTAGAGACGTTTGCGAATTAGCCGATAGTATAATATTTAATTAATACCGAATATTTATTATACATATATGCATAATGTTTATAAAAATTGACTTTAACCCCCTCTTTCACGTTAAAATGCGAAGATGTGCTTAAAACAAGATTTCAGAACTTTAAAAATCTAAAAATCAGAATAGATATCTTAATAGGAGATACATAGATGGCAGATAAAAAAGCCACAGTCCATATTGATGGACTAGATCCAATCGAACTTCCAATTTATCAAGGCACTGCTGGCCAAGATGTGATCGACGTACGTACGTTAGGTTCACACGGTCACTTTACTTATGACCCAGGTTTCATGTCGACTGGCTCTTGTGAATCTGCAATCACCTACATTGATGGTGGTAAAGGTGTATTACTTCACCGTGGTTACCCAATTGAGCAATTAGCTGAAGACTCTAACTACATCGAGCTTTGTTACTTACTATTAAACGGTGAGTTACCAACTAAAGAGCAATACGATGCATTTGCAAAAGAAATCACGCATAACACCATGCTTGATGAGAAAATTGCTAACTTTTTCCAAGGTTTCCGCTTCGATGCTCACCCAATGGCAATGCTATGTGGTGTAGTAGGCGCATTATCTTCTTTTTACCACGAAGATCTTGATATTACTGATGCAAGCCAACGTAAAACAAGCGCTATTAAACTTGTCGCTAAATTACCGACTATTGCAGCTATGGCGTACAAAACAAACATTGGTCAACCGTTTGTTTACCCACGTAACGATTTAAGCTACGCAGAAAACTTCTTACACATGATGTTCTCTGTACCGGCTGAAGAATTCAAAGTTAACCCTGTTACAGCTAAAGCAATGGATAAAATCTTCATGCTTCATGCTGATCATGAGCAAAACGCTTCAACGTCAACAGTACGTTTAGCTGGCTCTTCAGGCGCTAACCCATATGCATGTATTGCAGCGGGTATCGCATCTCTTTGGGGCCCTGCTCACGGCGGTGCTAACGAAGCATGTTTAAACATGTTAGAAGAGATTGGTTCTGTTGATCGTATTGATGAGTACGTAGCAAAAGCAAAAGATAAGTCTGATCCGTTCCGTCTTATGGGCTTTGGTCACCGTGTTTACAAAAACTTCGACCCACGCGCTACAGTAATGCGTCAAACGTGTCACGAAGTATTAGAAGAGCTTAACATTCAAGATCCGCTTCTTGATATTGCAATGAAGCTTGAACAGATTGCCCTTGAAGACCCATACTTTGTAGAGAAGAAACTTTACCCTAACGTTGATTTCTACTCAGGTATTATCTTAAAAGCGATTGGTATTCCAACAAGCATGTTCACTGTAATTTTTGCAATGGCACGTACTGTTGGTTGGATCACTCACTGGGATGAGATGCTATCTCAACCTGGTCATAAGATCAGCCGCCCTCGTCAAATGTATACTGGTTACACTCAACGTGACTTCGTATCAACTGACAAGCGCTAAGCTTAGTTAGTTAAAAAAGGCCGCTTTTGCGGCCTTTTTTGTGTGCTTTGCTTGTCAATTTTATGAAACCGATTACAATTCCTGCCTAAATTTATAGATGTTGAATAGCCATGCCTTCTCAAGAGTTTGATATAACAAAAATCCGCAACGACTTCCCTACGTTAAACCAAACCCTTAATGGCAACCCTTTAGTATATTTAGACTCTGGCGCAACCTCGCAAAAACCACAAAGCGTTATTGATGCAACGTCTCGTTTTTATAATTTAGGCAACGCAAACGTTCACAGAGGCCGCCATACTTTAAGCGAGCGCGCTACAGAACAATATGAAGCAGCAAGATTAAAAACAGCGGATTACTTTAACGTAAATGCTAAAGAAATCGTCTGGACAAAAGGCGCAACAGAGGCGCTAAATTTACTTGCTCATGGCCTACAAAGGCAAATTACTGGTGAAGATACGGTTTTAATTACACCCCTTGAGCACCACGCTAATATTGTACCTTGGCAGGTATTAACGCAAAATACCGGGGCTACGCTATCTGCACTCCCCCTTGAGCAAAATGCGACGTTTAATATAGCGCGCTGTATAGACATGATCACGCATACTAAAGCAAAGGTGCTGTGTATCAGCCAAGCGTCTAACGCATTAGGTAATATTACCAATTTAGGCCCATTAATAACTGCAGCGAAAGCAGTCGGCACGTTAGTTGTTGTTGATGGCGCACAAGGAGCCATGCATTTACGCCCTAATTTAAAGCAGCTTGGATGCGATTTTTATGTATTCTCAGCGCATAAAATGCTTGGCCCTACGGGTGTAGGGGGCTTATATGGTCGCTATGAATTACTTAATGCGCTTACCCCGTATCAAACGGGTGGTGAGATGATAGATACTGTAACGCTTGAAAAAAGCACCTACAGAGACGCTCCTGCTAAATTTGAGACCGGCACCCCAAATATAGCCGGCGTCATTGGCTTCAGTGCAGCAATTGATTATTTATCAGCCCTAAACATAGAACAGTTACAGCGCCATGAGCAGGCTATTTTTAATTATGCAGCTACACAGTTGAGTAAAATTAACGGTATTACTATTTATAGCGACCTAAACAACAATATTGGCACCCTTAGTTTTAATTATAAAAGTGAACACCCTTACGATTTGGCAACTTTGCTTGACGGATTTGGTATTGCAGTACGCAGTGGACACCATTGTACGCAACCATTAATGCACCATTTAGGGGTAAAAGGCACTGTTCGAGCAAGCTTTGCATTTTATAATACCCACCAAGATGTTGATAATTTCATCAATGCCTTGAAAGAAACGATTGAATTATTAGACTAATTTAGGATAACTCATGACAAATACGTTTAAAAACGTAGTAAAACCTATACAACAGGCGCAATCTTGGCAGCAAAAATATCGCGAAATAATGCTTCTGGGCAAAACACTTCCCGCTTTAGCGGATGTACTTAAAACCGATGACTCACTGGTGCCAGGGTGTGAGAGCAAAGTGTGGATGTTTATGGAGTTTGACGATAGCGAGAATCGTTTAGTGGTTATTGGCGACTCAGACACTCGCATTGTAAAAGGCTTATTAGCGATAATTTTAGCGCTTTATAATGGCTTAACACCTGAAGAAGTCGTGAATATTAATGCGTATGACGAATTTGAAAAGTTAGGCTTAATTAAACACCTTAGTGCATCTCGAGGGAACGGAATAAAAGCCATGGTCGAGGCAATTCAAAGCATGGCAACTAACAAGCTCAATTAAACTATTGAGCTTGTTGTAAACGCTGTTTTTTATCTAAATATTTACGTACCGCTTTAGCCGCTACAAAAAAGCCAAAACTTCCGGTGATCATAGTTACCGAGCCAAACCCGTTATTACAATCCATATTCATTGTACCATCAGCATTTTGTTTAGCGTGGCATACACTGCCATCACTGCCTGGGTAAACAAGTTGCTCAGTTGAGTACACACAATCAATATTAAATTTGCGTTTAGGGTTGTTACTAAAATTATATTGTTTGCGTAAAATATAACGCACTTTAGCAAGTAGCGGATCTTGCGTGGTTTTAGCCACATCACCAAATGTTATTTGGCTAGGATCAGTTTGCCCACCCGCGCCGCCAGTAGTAATAATAGGCATTTTATTGCGCTTACAATGAGCAATAAGCGCCGCTTTTTCTTTAACTGCATCAATACAGTCAATAACGTAATCAAAACCTTGAATATGCTCACGAATATTTTCAAGAGTAATAAAGTCATCTATCACAGTTACTTTACACGCTGGGTTTATCAGTTCGCAGCGACTTTTCATTGCATCTACTTTGGCTTGGCCAATACTGCCGCTAAGTGCATGAATTTGCCTATTTACGTTCGTCGCGCAAATATCATCTAAATCAATTAAAGTGATTTTACCCACGCCTGTACGTGCTAAAGCTTCGGCGGCCCAACTTCCTACACCGCCTATCCCCACTACACAAAAATGGGCTTGTTGTAGCCAGTCAAATTGTTGGTTACCGTATAGGCGTTTGATCCCGCCAAAACGAATATCTGTTACTTTTTCGCTCATTTACCAATCCAGTTGCCATGGCGATTGCCATGCTTGAAATTCTTGATGATTAATTAATTGCTGGTACTCATCACCCGTAGTAGGTAGCAAAGAGCAATTAATTTGCTCCCCATGCCATAAAAAACTTAACGCATAGGCATGAAGATACGCCCGCTCAGCTGCGGTGCCACTATAAAGTGTATCGCCTAAAATTGGCGCCCCTAAACTTTTTAATGCCACTCTAAGTTGGTGGGTTTTACCCGAATACGGCTTTAAAATATACGCTCTAAACCCCGGCTTATAACTAAAAGAATAAAAGCGGGTAATGGCCGGGTTTTGCAGGGTCGGTAAAAGCTTAAACATGCCCCTGCGAGACTTAGCCATATCACCTTTTATCCACCCTTGCTTTTTTTTAGGTTTAGCATTGCTTATAGCTAAATAAAACTTGTTTATTGCGTGCTCAGTAAAAAGAGACGTAAATTTAGCAGCGGCTTCTTTATTGCGACTAAGAATAATAAGGCCAGATGTCACTTTATCAAGGCGGTGAACAGCAAATAATTTTTCGCCAGTTTGCTGCTCAGCTAATACCACAAACCCTTTTTCACCTTCTGAGTGAAAATTAAGCCCCGCTGGTTTTTCAAATATATAAAAATCAGCGTGGCTAAATACTATGGGTAATTCACTTTTAACCATTATTAGGCTTGCTTAGCTTTTAGGTAGGCAATCACTTTTTCTAAATCCTCGGCCGTATCAACCCCTGCATGTGGTGTTACTTTGGCCTGCTCAATTTTAATAGCGTAACCATGGTACAACACTCTAAGTTGCTCTAGCGACTCAAGTACTTCAAGCGGCGATACACTTAGCTCAATATACTGCTTAATGAAGCCCGCACGATAAGCATATATACCCACATGGCGCTGAAAAGGCGTTATATCTAACACACTGTCGTTATTTAACATTGCGCTTCTATCAAACGGAATATTGGCCCGCGAAAAGTACAACGCATTTTTATTAATATCACTAACAACCTTCACGGCATTAGGATTAAATACTTCGTCTTGCTCTTCAATGGCTACACTTAATGTTGCCATTGGCGCGCTTGAATTATTTAGTAAAGTGGCAACTTGCGATACGTTTTCGCTGGCAAGTAATGGCTCATCGCCTTGTACATTTACCACCAGGGTTTCTGCGTCTAGCTTAAGTAGGTCAACAACCTCTGCTAAACGTTCAGTACCCGATTGATGATCTTCTCGCGTCATCAGCACATCGTTTGTGAACAATTTAACAGCATCAAAAACTTTTTGATGATCGGTTGCAATAACCACTTTACTTGCACCTGACAAACACGCTTTTTCATACACGTGTTGAATCATAGGTTTACCGCATATGTCAGCTAATGGCTTGCCAGGCAAACGGGTAGACGCGTAACGTGCAGGTATAACAACTACGAATTCCACTTATCAACCTCATCTTGAGATAGCTCGCGCGCTTCATTTTCTAAAAGTACCGGTATATCATCGCGTACTGGGTATGCAAGTTTAGCTGCAGTACTGATAAGTTCTGCATTTTCTTTATCAAAACGAAGCTTTCCTTTACACACAGGACAAGCAATTATTTCAAGTAATTTTGTATCAAAGGCCATTGAGGATCCCTTTTTGTTTTAATAATAAATCTAATTTATGTATTACAGCGTCTGTAGGTTTTGCATTTACGGGTAGGTAATACCAAGTATCTTTTGCAAAGTCTTTACATTTTACTGCATCTTTTTCTGTCATTAATACGTTATCATCATTAAATTGAGTAAAATCAGCCATGCTATAAGCATAGTGATCTCGATAATGATGAGTCGAAAGCAGCTGAATATTTTGACCCTTTAATGAATCTTCAAAACGTTGTGGGTTACCAATGGCACTTACCGCATGGCCTTTTTCAATGGTTTTATTCACAGGGGTATTGTTAGCAACGTGTTTAAGTGCACCAGTTTGCAAAACGTAGCTAAGGGATTCATCTCCCCCGTTTTCAATCACTAAATCAACGCTATTTAATCTGTTTGTGGTTTCACGTAGTGGCCCTGCAGGCATAACAAAGCCATTACCAAATCGCCTTTGGCTATCAACAATGCAGCACTCTATATCGCGCGCCATTTTATAATGCTGCATACCATCATCTGAGATTATGACATCCACACAAAATTGCTGCTCTAATAATGTAATGTTGGCTTTTCTATCGGGTCCGACAACAAGCGGACATTTTAAGCGATTAAATAAAAGTATTGGCTCATCACCGGCTTGTGCACTTGTTACACCGCGCTCTACCACCAGCGGGTAGCTGTTGGCTTTACCGCCGTAGCCTCGGCTGATAATGCCCACTTTTAGGCCTTGCTCTGACAAGTATTCGTAAAGCCATAACACAAATGGCGTTTTGCCATTTCCACCTACACTTATATTGCCCACCACAATCACTTTAGATTTAGCTTTAAAAGGCGTGGCAAAGCCAACTTTAAAAAACCATTTCCTAATGCTTGAAATAAACCAAAAAAGCGCAGCTAATGGCAGTAAAAGTAGCGTTATAAAACTAAATGGTTTATACCAGCTTTGCTCTATTTTACTCACCCGTGCTCACCAAACTGCATTTTACATAGAGCTGAATAAGTACCATCTTTAGCTAATAAACTCTGATGATCGCCACTTTCAATCACCCGACCACCATCAATAACGTATATTTTGTCGCTGTTCTCAATGGTTGAAAGACGATGGGCAATGACTATAGACGTTTTGTCTTTCATAAGGGTATCAAGAGCTTGCTGAATTAGTTTTTCAGACTCTGTGTCTAAGGCTGAAGTTGCTTCATCTAAAATTAAAATAGGTGCATCTTTTAATATAGCACGAGCAATTGCTATACGTTGACGTTGACCACCAGAGAGCATCACCCCGTTTTCACCGACCATGGTATTGAGTTGCTCAGGTAGGTCTTTAACAAATTCCCACACGTGAGCTTGTTTAACCACCTCTTCTAATTGCTGCGGTGTTATTTCGCGGCTTATACCATAACAAATATTATTGGCAATTGTGTCGTTAAACAACACAACTTGCTGAGATACTAAGGCAAACTGGCGGCGTAAATCAGCCAGTTTATATTTCTCAAGCGCAACGCCATCTAATAAAATTTCACTTGGTGCTTCTAAATCATAATAACGCGGTAATAAGTTAGAAATAGTCGATTTACCCGAGCCTGAGCGCCCTACAAGCGCGATGCTTTCACCGGCTTTTATACTTATTGATAGGTTATTTAAAACAGCTTCATCTTTAGTTGGGTATTTAAAGGTAACGTTTTTAACCTCAATTTCGCCCTTCACCTTATCTACGGTGTAAGTACCTTTGTCTTTTTCAATTTCTTCATCTAAAACTAAAAAAATACTTTGCGCTGCAGAAATACCGCGCTGCATATCACTGTTCACGTTTGCTAATTGTTTAAGCGGGCGTAAAAGCATCATCATAGAAGAAATGAGTACCATAAAATCGCCAGAGCTGATCGTATCTATCATTGAAGGCATAGATACAACCCACAAAATAACAGCCATTGCACTTGCTGCAAGCACTTGAATTACCGACACGCTTAACGCTTTAGTGGCATCCATTTTAATACGTTGCTGGCGATTATGATTATTGATTTTTGAAAACTGGTCGATTTCTTGTTTTTGCCCACCAAAGCCATGAATAACTTTGTGTCCACTTAGCATTTGCTCAGAGCTACGGGTGACCTGCCCCATTGCAGACTGTATATTTTTTGAAATATGGCGAAAGCGTTTAGACACAAACGTTACAATAATTGCCACTAATGGAATGATCACTAAAAAAATCAGCGAAAGCTGCCAGCTGGTATAAAACATAAGGGCAAGTAGAAAAACGACAAAAGCGCCTTCTCTTACAACAATTAACAGTGCTTTGGTGATTGCTTGCTGAACTTGTTCTGTATCAAAAGTAATTTTTGAAATTAAATCACCTGTTGAGTTTTTATCATGAAACGAAACAGGCAAATGTAATATGTGTTCAAATAACTGCTGGCGTAACGAACGAACTACTTGCGAGCCTACATAGCTTAGGCAATACGAAGACATAAAATTAAACAGGCCACGCCCTATTACCAGCGCAATTACCACAAATGGGGCATAAGCTAGCACTTCGTTATTACGTTGGTTTAGACCTTCATCAATAAAGGGTTTCATTAATTGAATAAATAAAGCATCCATACCCGAATAGCCGATCATTCCAATAATAGCGACGAAGGCAACGCTTTTATAATCACCAACGTAAGAAATCAACCGTTTATAAATTTGTGTAGTACTTTGACTCATATTACTCTCGTTATACAATTACAGCCCTTATTGTATCCTTCAAACCGTTAAAACTAAACGTCAATCTTCTATAAACCAATAACTTTCGTGTTTGCGCGCCGTTGTCACTTTAAAGCTATCTTGATAAATACTTACCGTAATTTGCCCATCAAGTGCCGTAACATATTGTTTAGCATTTATTGCTTTGTAGCGCGAAACCACTTTTTCACTGGGAAATTGCCATTGGCCTTGAAAAGCTGTTGAGTGAATAACCGTATGCGGATTTACATGGTTGATAAATTCCGTGCTTGAAGACGTATCGCTGCCATGATGAGGGCTTAAAATCACATCGGCTTGTAATGAGTGAGTTTTAATAAGGCTCATCTCACGTGCTTTAGAAATATCACCCGTTAATAACATAGTAAGTTGGGGTGATTTGATTAAAAGCACACACGAATTATCATTTTCGTTATTAAATGTGCTATCAGCAAAGCTGCTAATGCGCAATCCATTAAAGTTATAATCTAAAGACATACACTGTGTGGTTATGCCATATGGGTGAAAACGCTTAAAGCTTTCACCATACCCTGCATTAATAAAATGTGCTGCGCCCCCTGCATGGTCGTTGTCTTGATGGCTTATTATTGCATCACTGACGGTTAAGTTATGTGTTTTTAAATAGGGAATTAACACACTGTATGTACGGCTAAAACGGTTAAAATAACTCGGGCCAAAATCGTAAACCAGCGCTTGATTGTCTTTTTCGAGTAACGTCATTAATCCGTGCCCAACATCAAACACATGCAATTGCCAAAGAGGTTTTGGTGAATACAGATAATCTATTAATGTAACGCATAGAGGAATGAGTGCTAAACGTTTAAAGGGACTAAACCAAGCGATTAATATGCATAGATAAGCTGCGACTAAGTACAATGTACGCGGTTTAGCTATATCTAACCATCTGTAATGCCAAGGGATTTCATCCATATACTTAAACAATGTTATAAGTACACTATCGAATAATAAAATGACGGGCGTTATATCTACCACAGTACTTATTATCGTAAATAGCAGCAAAAGCGGCATGATCGCCACGCTTAATAATGGAATTGCCAATAAATTAATAACCAACCCAGCAATACTTACCCCATTAAAATAAATAAGGGTAATAGGCAAAAGCCCAATAAATAAAGCAAGCTGAATAATACACAGCGCTATAAACACGCTAAGCCAATTATATTTAATTTTAGGAAGGTGCTTTATAACAAGGAAAATAATTGCAACCGCAATAAAAGAAAAATATAAACCTGGGTTTAAAACATTAAAAGGATTGATGAGTAATACAGCGACTAAAGCATATAGAATGCTTCGCCAGCGCAGTGGCTGTTTGGCAATAAAGTAAAGACCTAATACACAACTCAACATAATAAATGCGCGAGTCGCTGAGAGTAAAAATTCACTTAAATAAACATATATAAATGCCGCTAACCAGCCGATAAAACAATAAATAATAGTTAAATTAATAGACTGCAATACATTAATTTTAAGGATGTATGCTATGTACTTACTCAGTAAATAAAAACTGCTGAATATAAGCCCTATGTGCAACCCTGAAATGGCTAATAAATGGCTGAGCCCTAAACTTTGCATAGTTTGTTTATTTTCGAACGACATCAGTGATTTATCACCACTAAGCAATGCATAATAAAGCCAGTTAAGCGCTGTGTTTTGATAGGTGTGTTTTAAAAATACCCTGTATTTATAAATTATTGAAGGTGAAGCCGCGTTAGTAATGCGCAATTGCTTATTAAGTACTTTGCCTTTAAATAATATGCGTTGTTTAAAGGCATGCACATTATTATCAAACACACCGATATTTTTAATTGTTCTGAATTTTTTCAGCGCTATTGTTGCCTCAAAAGTATCGCCCTGTTTAATAAGCTGTGCAGAATCGACACTTAACATGGCTTTAGGTGCTTTAAATTTGTATATTTCATCCCCATTTAACTTTAATAACGTTGCTTTTATATACTGTGGTTGCTTTGCAGAGATAACGTCATCAACGAGAATTGTGGCAGGGTAAGCATAGTTATTTTTATCATTTGGCAATGTATAGCTATAAAACAGGTAAAAGTGCACAACAATGCAGCAAATAGCTAAAATAAACCCTAACAAAACATTCAAAAACGGCTTAAAATAGGCGCTCGCAATAAGGACAGATATTGTGATGACTGTAAATTCATGGGTTTGATAATAAAATACGGTTGAAATACAACCTATTACAAATCCAAGACTAATCCACACTGAAGTAAATGGTTGCTTGAAATGCCTAAGAAAACGATCCAACGATTTTTACCTGATCCTAATAAAATTAGGCATCATAAAACACTTAGAATATTCGGCCGCCTATTACAAGACGCCAACCTATGGCATTTAAACAGACGCTCGGCAAGGGGCGCATTTGCGGTTGGTTTATTTTTTGCGTTCATCCCTGTTCCTTTTCAAATGGTTTTAGCCGCTGCGGCAGCTATTGTATTTAGAGTTAACTTACCTATTTCTGTGGCATTAGTGTGGCTTACCAACCCACTGACTATGCCGCCAATATTTTACGGCTCATACCTTGTAGGTACGCTTGTTTTAAATCAACCAGAGCAGCATTTTGCATTTGAAGCCAGTTGGGCATGGTTCTTAGAAAGCCTTTCTACCATCGGTCCTGCATTTTTAATTGGCTCACTGGTGTGCGCTTCTGTTGCCGCTATTATTGCTTATTTAGGTATTGATATTATTTGGCGACGCTCTGTGCGCAAAGCCTGGTTAGCACGAAATACTAATACGTAATAAAGCCAACTATTAAAGTACTAAAATAGAATGACTTAATGAAGCAAATTGAGATAACTAATTAACGCCAGCACTTTATTATAGACGAAAAAAAACCAACTTTTATAAGTTGGTTTTTTTATGAAAAGCGTTAAGCTTAAAACCTAAATACTCTGCGTAAGCCCACTAGCGGCAATAATAACAGTGTGTACCAAGGGAAGCTTGCTGAGCTTCTTTCATAAAGCTCTTCTTCTATAGGTGTACAGTCTTCTACTTCACCATCAATAGGTGTTAGCTTTACTGCAACAGCAACACTTTCGTACTCAATATTACCTTCGATATCGGTTTCTACATTACCAAAGGTATCGCGCTTTTCAACGGTTTTGGTAGCTACACCAAAAATCTCATTGTCTTCATTAATGACTTTCGCTTCAGCCATTGTGTAGGCGTAGTCTGTTTCACCATCTGTTTCATAACAAGGTAGTAAATCGTTTAAATTGGTAATTTTATCGTCACCAATTTTATATATAAACGCTTCTTTACGACGGCTGTTTTCAGATGTACCTACCTCGCCTTCACCAACAACATAACCTTGGTTATTAATATCATTACCATAAGCGCTTGAGCTATTAAAGTAACCGGTAGGGAAAACGGTATTGCCAGTACTTATATCATGATAGAAAAACTGATCACGGATCGTGGTTTCAATACGCTTTGATGCATAACCAACAATTACATCGTTGTCATTGACAGCAAGCGCTTTGCCAGAAAGCCAATCATCTTCTTGGTCTATAAAATTAAACACGTCACC
This sequence comes from Pseudoalteromonas sp. 2CM41L, assembly GCF_023161905.1. Taxonomy (NCBI): domain Bacteria; kingdom Pseudomonadati; phylum Pseudomonadota; class Gammaproteobacteria; order Alteromonadales; family Pseudoalteromonadaceae; genus Pseudoalteromonas; species Pseudoalteromonas sp. 2CM41L. The sequence goes on along the minus strand of NZ_JALNTN010000003.1, from coordinate 315,634 downwards.
ATTTTTAAAATAAACAGGCATTGTTAAAATAGTGTCGTCATTTTTATAGTAACGAGCATTTGAAGAGCCCACCACTGTGCCATTATTATTTAGCGCAAGAGCGGTACTTGTAAAAGCAAAGTCATCATCTTCTTCTGGCGTTAAGGCAAGGCCTAGTATTTCAGTAGAAGTGATATTAAATGCTTCATCAAGCTCCCATTTTACCGCGCGCTCATCAAATACGCCGGTGGTTACACTTGAATTTAATAATTCCACACAGGTATTGGTTGGCTCGTCTTCGTTATCACAGTTATCTTCAATATTATCAAGCCTGTCTTCAGGAATACCTGTTGAAACATAACCAACGACAGTGTATCCGTCATTTGTTTTAACAATATCGTTAGCTCGGCTAGTACCGCCGTAATCGTCAAAGTCTGGAACTAACTCAACCTTTTGCGTTCCATCTTCAGAAATAACTATTCCGCGCTCAATAAAGTCATGGGTAAACCATGTTTCTTCTTCATCTTCATCATCTGGCGTAAATAAAACTTTATCATATGGAGCTGCACTCCAACCAACGCTCACGCCATCTTCGCTTACCGCATTATAAAAGTTACTAACCGAACGCGTTAAACCATCGTAATCTACCGACTCTTCATCAAACAGTATTTGCTCAGTCACTATGCCATCGTCAAACTTAATACCAACTACCGAGCTTAACTTTTGGTACTCGTAATCCGTTGGTCTGCCAGCTAAAAAGCTAACCATAAATGAATGCGCATCGGCGTTATTAAAAACCGCATCGTTATTTTCTATATCATCAAGTGTAAAAGTAATTTCTTTATCACTTAGCTCAAAGTTGTACTCTTCACTATCGTACGCATTTTCAATAACGCTTTCGGTAAAGTCGATATAGCTAATATCGATTGGTAAATTATACAATCCGTTGGCAGTACCAATAATGTGCCCGCTTTCGCTTACGTCAGTCACGTAAGAATGTTTAGCGCCGTCAAGAGTACCTAGTTCTGTTAATTCATAGGTTGCACTTAATGCAGATGTACTCAATGTCGCTAAAATACTGGCAGCGAGTAATTTATATTTCATTTTAATCCTTACTACTGATTCTGTAATTCTTCAAGTTCTTCCCAGCGCTCAAACGCGGCTTCAAGGTCAGACTCAAGTTTTGCTAAATGGTTCAATGCATTAGTGGTTACGTCGCTATCTTGTTTGAAAAAGTCAGGATCGCTCACTACAGCTTGCTGCGCTTCTACAGCGGCTTCAAGTTGTTCCATTTTATTGGGTAGTTGCTCTAATTCAAGTTTTAATTTGTAAGAAAGCTTAGTGCTTTTGTTTTCAGGCTTTGTCGCGGCTACAGGCGCAGGTTTAACGTCTTTTTTTGGTGCTTGTTGCTGTTTTTCCTGCTCGGCTAAATAGCTTAAATAAGCTTGGTAATCGGTGTAACCCCCTACCATATCAGTTATTTTGCCATCACCTTCAAACGCCCATACACTACTACACGTATTATCAATAAATTCACGGTCATGGCTTACTATAAGCACAGTACCCTGATACTGATTAATAATTTCTTCTAGTAACTCTAATGTTTCAATATCCAAGTCATTGGTTGGCTCATCGAGTACTAAAATATTTGAGGGTTTTAAAAATAGCTTTGCAAGTAAAAGCCTGTTTTTCTCACCACCAGAGAGTGCTTTTACAGGTGTACGCGCACGTGCCGGTGGAAACAAAAAGTCTTGCAGGTAACCAAGTACATGACGAGAACGCCCGCCCATCATTACCTCTTGTTTACCTTCGGCAACGTTATCTTGAACAGTGGCCTCTTCATCAAGCTTTTGCCTATATTGGTCAAAGTAAGCAAATTCTAAATTAACGCCTTGTTTAACATGGCCGCTATCGGCTTCTAAATCACCAAACAGCAATTTAAGTAAGGTAGTTTTACCAATACCATTTGGGCCTACTAAGCCAATTCGGTCACCGCGCATAACAAGGGTAGAAAAATCATTAGCAATCACTTTATCTTTAAATGCATGACTAAGGTGTTTTGCCTCAAACACTAGCTTGCCGGATCTATCAGCCGTTTCAATATTAAAATCGGTTTTACCTACTTGCTCTACACGGGCTTTGCGCTCAACACGTAGCTGTTTAAGTTCACGTACACGGCCTTCGTTGCGGGTACGACGGGCTTTAACACCTTGGCGTATCCAGGCTTCTTCCTCTGCTAAACGCTTATCAAAAAGTGCATTTTGTGATTCTTCTACTTTTAAGTCATGCGCTTTTTGTTCAAGGTAGGTCGCGTAATCACCAGGGTAAGAGATAAGTTTACCGCGGTCTAAATCTAAAATACGCGTTGCAACAGCACGGATAAACGCACGGTCATGCGATATAAATACAATACCGCCTTTAAATTCTTTTAAAAACTGCTCTAGCCATTTAACACTGTCTACGTCTAAATGGTTTGTTGGTTCATCAAGTAACAATAAGTCAGGCTCACTCACAAGTGCACGTGCTAAGGCAACTTTACGCAACCAACCACCTGAGAGCGATTCTAATTTAGCATCTGGGCTAAGCTCTAAACGCGTGAGTACTAATTGAATACGCGAATCAAAACGCCAACCGTCACACGCTTCTAAATCGTTAGATAAACGCTCAAGCTTATTTAGCAGTTTGTCGGTACAATCGGTTTGTAACTGTGTGCTTACATGATGATAATCAATCAGCAAATTAGCAATATCAGGCATACCCTGTGCTACATAGTCGAATACTGAGCCATTTGCTCCTTTAGGAGGATCTTGCTCTAAGCGAGATATTTTGATCCCGCCAAGCTGGTTAATTTCACCATCATCTAAAATAACTTGGCCATCTAGTACTTTTAAAAGTGTAGATTTACCCGCCCCATTTCGCCCTACAATACAGACGCGCTCACCGCTTTCTATCACTGCATCAGCATCATCAAGTAATGGGTGCGTACCATAAGCTAACTGCGCTTTTTGTATTCTAATTAAATCCATAAATACTGCTCTTTTATTCTTGCGCTAAAAATTCATGCACTGTTTGTGCATCAAACGGCCAGTACAAATGGTGGCCGCTTTTGCTCTCAAATACGGGAATACTTAACTGAAAACGCGCTATTAGCTGCTCATCAGTGAGTATATCAATTAATTTAAGCTCACTACTTTTATCCAAAACCGATAATAAAACCTGCTCGGCTTGCTCACATAAATGACAGCCATCGGTGTGGTATAAAACATAATTAGCCATGGGTAATTAACCAACTGTTGTGTATTTTTTTATTACGTTTAAAATCAGGTGATAACGTTTTTTCTGAAATATTTTCAGCTTTTAACCCTAAGCCCATCAAACCTACTTCATCCATTACAAAACCGCGTTTGTTATTAGAAAAAATTAATGTACCCGACGGACTCAAGATTTTTTTAACCCAAGTAAGTAATTTTATATGATCGGTTTGCACATCAAACGCGTCTTTCATTCGTTTAGAATTAGAAAACGTAGGCGGGTCTAAAAAGATTAAATCGTATTGGCCTTGAGCGTATTCTAGCCATTTTAAACAATCAGCTTGCTCAAAACGGTAGCGAGTATTGCTAATATCATTTAGCGCAAAGTTATCTTGGCCCCACTTAAGGTAGGTTTTTGATAAATCAACGGTGGTAATTGCTTTTGCACCACCTAATGCCGCGTGCACAGAGGCTGTACCGGTGTAGGCAAATAAGTTTAAAAAGCGTTTGTCTTTTGCATTTTGCTGAATATAACGACGTGCTAAACGATGATCTAAAAACAGCCCAGTATCGAGGTAATCAAACAAGTTTACTTTAAACTTAGCGCCAAACTCTTCCACCACCATAGTGCGGTTTTGTTTAGCCATTGGGGTGTACTGCTCTTCCCCTTTTTGTTTTTTACGCACTTTAACGGCAATGTTTTCAGGCGCTATGTTTAGCTGCTGTGCAGTTAAGCTAATCACATCTTGAAGACGCTTTTCAGAAGTTTTTTCGTCAATTTCTTTAGGTGCTGCGTATTCAAAAATAACAGCAGAGTCGCCGTAAATATCAACCGCTACGTTGTACTCAGGAATATCAGCATCGTATACGCGATAAGCTTGTACTTCGTTTTGTTTAAGCCAATTTTTCAGGCCTTGTTTGTTCTTTTTCAAACGATTTGCAAACGACATTGAGCCTTCAAAATTAAGAGCCGGTTTGTCATCGCTTGTCAGGCTTACCTGTTTATCATCTAACTGGTATAAATTTAGTTCTACATCTAATGGGCCGTTTTTAAATTTATAACGCTTTTGTTTAACCAGTTTTAACAGCTTAAATAGGCTTTCATCCATGCCTAGTAAGGCAAGCTTCCAATGATTAAAGTGCTTTTTAAAACCCACGCCCATGCTGCGGTGTAAATTTACCAGCTCAGCCATAGAGCCAATACGTTCGCCGTACGGTAAGTTAGAAATAACCACCCCGGGTAATTTAGCAACAGAGGTAAGCTTAGTTGCATCACTTTGCTTAAACTTAATAACATTACCCAGCTCTGCACGCTCGGCATTGGCAATGGCTTTATCAAGAACTTGCGCATCGTAATCGTGGCCAATTAACCACAATTTAGGATCGGTAATTTGCTCAATTAATTCTTCGCGAAGTTGTTTAAATTTTGCCGCTCTAAAACTAGGTAAACGCTCAAAAGCAAACCCTTCTCTAAATAAACCAGGTGCTTCGTTTCGCGCCATGCCCGCCGCTTCTATTAAAATAGTGCCGGCACCACAACATGGGTCAAATAAAGGCTGATTTACATTTTCAAGCCAACCACTGCGTTTAATAATCGCGGCCGCTAAGTGCTCTTTAATAGGGGCTTTACCTTGGCCTTGGCGATAACCGCGCTCAGACAAACGAGGTCCCGAGTAATCAATGTACAATGCCACACCATGGCGGTTTAAACGCGCCACAACACGCACATTGGCATCTTGCTTATCTACATTTGGGCGTTGTTCGTATAAATCGTTAAAGTAGTCAACAATCGCATCTTTAATTACCAAGCCTGAAAACTGGGTATTTTTTAAAGAGTCGTTGGTACCATTAAAATCAACGGCAAATGTTTGGGTAGGGCCAAACCATTCTTGCCATGGCTGAAAACGAGCAAATTTATACAGGCTATCTTTATCATTAACGCCTTCTTTTTCTTCAATAAGCATCAGCACACGTGTTGCGTAACGAGTTGATAGACAAACCTTTTGCGCCAATGTTGAATCTGCCTCAAAGCGAACAGAACCCACAGTTTGTTTAGACACGACGGCGCCTAATTCTGTTAGTTCATCAACAAGTAAATTTTCGATTCCGATAGAAGTAAGTGCGATAAATTGCAAAGTAATAACCCTTAATAGCTAATTGCGCAGGATTATAACATAGGTTGGCTGACAAACACTTGATAAACGCAGCTCGATTTGTAAATTTGCTAAGCTGATTTAGTGTGATATTGCTCAAGTAATAGCGGGTGAACACGATTGTTTAAAACGCGGATAACTTCAAACTGTTCAAGAGACAAATTATCATCAAGTTTGAATGTTTCGTTAAGGTTTAGGCAAATTGAAGCATCAGGGCAATGTTCAACAATTAAAAACTCACCGGTTTGCGCTTTTGAGGTAAGTTTAACGATGGCTTCTGTACTTGGCTGGGTGCCTGTGTACTCTTCAAAAAACCAACTTTTAGCCAGTACCGGTTTTAAATGAAATTTTACAGCGGTGGCATTGAGCGCAATTTGGCAAATTTGTGCAGGCTTATACAGCTCAAAACCATCTAAGTAGTTATATACCTGTTCATAAAAAGCAGCATCTTCTAAGCTAAAACGCGGGTTTTCAAATACACAGTCGGTGAGTTGTCTTAACTTATACGGAGTGCATAGTTGCATATCGTCATTTAAATCAAGTAGTAAGCGGTTTTTATTTGCACATGCAATCCACTGCCATTGTTTTGTTGCTTGTAACATTTGCCTCCTCCTTGTTTAAAAATTTATTTTTTATTAAGACATTAATATTAGATTATAACGGCTTTTGACCATTTTTAAAACATTTGTTTAGAACATTTATTGAACGATCAAAAGCTTACATAACTGATCCTTATAAGGAATCAACGATCGATTTTACCAATTGTGGCCCTTTGTAGATGAACCCAGTATAAACCTGCACTAAATTTGCGCCTGCATTTAGCTTTTCTTGAGCAGATTGCGCATCATCAATACCGCCTACACCAATAATTGGTAATTTACCTTGTGTTAAACGTTTAAGTTCGCTAACAACGTGTGTAGAGCGCTCTCTTACTGGGCTGCCAGATAAACCACCCGCCTCATCGGCGTATTGCTGACCCATTACTGCACTACGTTCGAGCGTAGTATTTGTTGCGATTACGCCATCAATTTGATTAGTTAATAGTGACTCGCTAACCTGATCAATTTGGATTTGATCAAGATCTGGCGCTATTTTAACCAGCATAGGTACTTGCTTATTATGCTTGGCAATTAAATCGAGCTGTTCATTCTTTAAACTTTGCAGTAAATCATCTAACGCGGCGCCATATTGTAAATCGCGCAGCCCTGGGGTATTTGGAGATGAAATATTGACCGTAATATACGAAGCATGCTCGAACACTTTACGCATACAATGAATGTAGTCGTCTTTACCTTGCTCATTTGGGGTATCTTTATTTTTACCAATATTAATACCTAAAATACCGGTGTACTTGGCCTTTTTTACGTTATTAACTAAATTATCGACCCCTTTATTATTAAAGCCCATTCGGTTAATAATGGCATTTGACTGCGGTAATCTAAAAATGCGCGGCTTATCATTACCTGCTTGCGGGCGCGGGGTAACCGTGCCAACTTCTACAAAACCAAAGCCCATTTGGCTAAAGGCATCAATACACTCAGCGTTTTTATCTAAACCTGCAGCCAAACCCACAGGGTTTTTAAACTCAAGACCTAAAAAATTAACTGGTTTGTTTTGTAGTTGTTGTGACCAAGCTGCGTTTAAAGGGGTGTGTGCAAAACGGCGTAAATTATTAAGCGCAAACTCATGTGCCCATTCAGCATCTCGGGTGAACATAAAACGGCGGGCTAAATCGTAAAACATGAATTGTTCCTCTTTAAATTACAGACAAAAAAATACCTCAGACTAGGCTGAGGTATTGTATAACAATTTTAACAATTAACTGATTATTTACTGAATAAATAACCAATTAAAGCTAAATTATTTTCCTGATGTATCACAGTTATGGCTTAACAACATTAATTCGCGAAGTGCAACTGAGAACTTAGCAAAGTCGTGACTTTGCGAGGTTTTAAATTCAGCTAACATTTGCTTCCAACGCTGTAGCAGCAGATCTTGGCTTGCCATCCACTGATCGATTTGATTATCAACATCGTTTTCGTCACCTTCAAAGCTGTTTAGCACAACATGAGAAAGCGTACGTTGTTGCCAATCAAGCTCTTCACGGTACGACGCACGGGCAAGTGCTTGCCAATGGTTAGAAACAGGCTGGTTAGTAATTTGATCTAAGAACCAGTGTAAGCCCATACGCGAGCCAAGTTTAAAGTAGGTATTAGATACCATCGCCACACTGCGGCCTGAATTATGCGCTATTTCAGCAATATCCATTACAGAGAACAGGCTAGAAAGGTCAATAATACGCTTAGCAATTTGCTTAGGTACACCTTTTTCAACTAGCTCATTTGCTTTACCAGTTAAACATTCGTGTTCTTTGTCTTGCATGTACGTATTTAAGTTTTCGCTTAAATTTTTAAACGTTGGCGCAAAGAACTCGATAGCTTGTTCAATTGTTTGTGACTTATTACGATGACGTAAGAACCAGCGTGTTGCACGGCGAACAGTACGACGTAATTGGTACAGCATTTCGGTTTGAACTGCTGCTGGGATTTTATTATCTAGCGCGCTGATTGATGACCAGGTTTCACGCATTTCAAAAATCTCACTCGCAATTGAGTAGCACATTGCGATTTCAGCTTCGTTAGCACCGGTCTCTTCGTTCATGCGTACCATGAAGTTTAAGCCCATGTCATTAACGATATTGTTCGCCAGTTTTGTTGCAATGATTTCTTTTCGCAGTGGGTGATTATCCATCGCGTCGTTAAATTTTTCACGCAGTGGACGCGGGAAAGACTTAACTAGTAGCTGACGGTAGTACGGGTTTTCAGTAATTTCATCTGTTACTAAAGACTCTTTAAGCACCATTTTAGCGTACGAAACTAATACTGAAAGCTCTGGACGTGTTAGGTCTTTACCTGCTGCAGCGCGCTCTGCCAACTCTTCATCAGTTGGTAAAAACTCGATTGCACGGTTTAGCTTGCCTTCTTTTTCAAGGGCATGAATAAAGCGGATCTTCTCTTTAAGTGTTGATGCACCTTTAGACTGTGTAATCGACAATGTATGTGTTTGACGGTAACAATCTTTAAGTACAAGCTCAGACACTTCGTCGGTCATAGAGTAAAGTAACTCATCACGTTGTTTACGTGTTAAATCCCCTTCTGAAACTAAGCCGTTAAGTAAAATTTTAATATTTACTTCGTTATCTGAACACGCAACACCGCCTACGTTATCAATAAAGTCGGTATTTACACGCCCGCCTTTGGCTGCAAACTCGATACGCCCTAATTGGGTTGCACCTAAGTTACCGCCCTCACCTAAAATTTTAGCGCCAAGGTCTTTACCGTTTATGCGCAGCGCATCGTTTGCACGATCCCCTACATCAGCGTCTGTTTCGTGGCTGTTTTTAATGTAAGTACCAATACCACCGTTCCACAGTAAATCAAATTCCATCATTAATGAGGCTTTGATTAACTCGTTCGGTGTCATGCTTGCTTTTTTAGTGCCAAGCATTTTTTTCATTTCTGGGCTTAAAGAAATCGATTTAGCTGCGCGCGAGAAAATCCCACCACCCGCTGAAATCAGATCTTTATTGTAATCTTCCCATGATGAACGAGGCAGGTTAAACAAGCGCTCACGCTCTGGGTAAGAGGTCGCTGCATCTGGTGTAGGGTCTACAAATATGTGCATATGGTTAAACGCGACTTGTAAGCGAATGTGCTTAGACAATAACATGCCGTTACCAAATACATCGCCGGCCATATCACCAATAGCAACCACAGTGAAATCGGTAGTTTGACAGTCAATATCCATTTCACGGAAATGACGTTTAACAGACTCCCATGCACCTTTTGCTGTTATGCCCATTTTCTTATGGTCATAACCTACTGAACCACCTGATGCAAACGCATCACCTAGCCAGAAGTTGTATTCATTAGCAATACCGTTAGCAATATCAGAGAAGGTAGCTGTACCTTTATCGGCTGCAACTACTAGGTATGGGTCGTCTTCATCGTGACGTGTTACATTAGCTGGCGGTACAATTTCACCACGCTCAATGTTATCGGTAATGTCTAATAAACCACGGATGAAAATTTTGTAACACTCTTGACCTTCTTTAATAAAGGCTTCGCGTTCACTCGGTAGCTGCTTACATACAAAACCACCTTTAGAACCTACCGGAACAATTACGGTGTTTTTAACTTGTTGTGCTTTTACTAAGCCCAGTACCTCAGTACGGAAATCTTCACGACGGTCTGACCAACGAAGGCCACCACGAGCAACTTTACCACCACGTAAATGCACACCTTCTACACGCGGAGAGTATACAAAAATCTCAAATGCTGGCAGCGGAAGCGGCATATCAGGAATTAAGCTAGGCTGTACTTTAAACGACACGTAAGATTTAAACTGACCTGTTTCATCTTTTTGGAAGTAGTTAGTACGCAGTGTTGCCACAATCATATCTACATATAAACGTATAATACGGTCATCATCAAGGTTCGCTACGTTTTCAAGCTCTAAGTAAATTTGTGCACTTAATTTTTCAAGTGTTTTAGGGCTTGCAGGGCTTTTTACTGAGAATTTTTTAGCAAATAAGTTAACTATTTGCGCAGCAATATGCGGGTAGTTTGCAAACGTGCTCTCAATGTAGGTCTGTGAGAAGGTAACCCCAATTTGGCGCATATATTTTGCATAGGCACGTAATATAGAGGCTTCACGACCTGTTAAACCACCCATTAATACTAAGCGGTTAAAGCCGTCGTTTTCAAGGCGGTTGCCCCATACATTAGTTAATGCAGCGCGAAAACGAGCAGAAATCTTATCAAAGTCGGCCATTCCTTTGCTGTCAATCAGCATAGAGAAGTCCATGATCCAATTGATACGGCCATCACTTGTTTTAACAGAATATGGCGTTTCACCTACAACGCGTAAACCAAAGTTTTCTAGCATTGGCATAACATCAGATAAGTGAATTGGCTCATCTTTATGGAACAAGCTTAGGCGTACAATATTGCTGTTAGCTTCTTCTTGCGGACGGTAGAACAGCATTTCTAGCTTGTTCTCGTCGTTTAACAATTCTAGCTTTTCAATATCTACAACCGCAGCACTTGGTAGTACTTCATCTTTGTAAGAGCGTGCAAACGCGTTGCAATATTTACGATTTAGCTCATTACCGCGGGCTTCCCCTGCTGACTCTAACAGTGCAGATTGTAATTTATCTTCCCATGTACGAGCAGCTTCTACTAGGTTGTTTTCGATGTCTTTCACGTTATATTCGATATTGTTATCGGTCACACGAACGGTGTAATGTGTACGCGCCAGTGTTGACTCAGAGAAATAGGTAGTAAATTCGACTTTTTCGTCAGAATTAAAGGCGTTAGCTAAAATGTCTTGTGTTTCTCGGCGCAGCGCTGTGTTATATCGCTCACGCGGGACATACACCATACAAGAGAAGAAACGTCCGTAGGCGTCTTTACGAACAAACAAGCGACACATGTCGCGCTCTTGAATTTGTAAAACACCCATTGCTACTTCAAGTAACTCGCTCTCGCGAGCTTGAACTAATTCATCACGTGGGTACGTTTCTAAAATATTAAGTACCGCTTTGTATGCATGGGTGCCTTTTGCAAAGTCACACATATCCATGATGCGGTTAATTTTAGTTTTTAGAACAGGCACATCTGCTGCGCTGTTGTTGTAAAAGCTTGATGAAAATAGGCCGATAAAACGGTCTTCACCAACCACATTGCCTTCATCATCAAAGCGTTTAATACCAACGTAATCTATGTACGCTGGGCGATGAACGCGCGATACAGAGTTCGTTTTTGTTAATACTAATAAGTTACTGCTGAGGGCTTCTTGGCGAGCAAATTCTGGTAATTCAGATAATAAACGTGTGTGCTCATCGGTTGAATTTTTCATCAGGCCAAGGCTTGTGTCCATTTTACCTTTTAACTGGTAATCACCTTGTACAGGGGTAAGCTCGTACTCGCGATAACCCATTAAAGTAAAGTTATCTTTAGCCAGCCAATCTAAAAACTCTACGGCTTCAGATACTTCGTTTTTGTTTTTATTGTGCTTGCGTTTTGGTACTTCTTTAGTAACAGAGACTAATTTTTCGCGAATTGGCTGCCAATCATCTACCGCAATAGAAACATCAACCAATACTGATTCGAGCTCTTTTTTGAAAGACGCAATAACAGATGCATCGGTTTGGCGGTCAATCTCAATAAAGAACACTGTTTTAGTAGAGGTTGATTCTTGCTCTGCTTTTAAATTTGATAAACCAGAAATTTTAGCGTTATCGTCACGCTGAATTTTTAGTGGGCAGTGAAGTAATAAGTGAGAAGCTATATTTTCACGGGTCATAGCCATACGAACAGAATCGACTAAAAATGGCATATCTTTAGCAATAATTTCTACAATTGTATGTGATGACTGCCAGCCATCTTTTGCTACTTCAGGGTTGAAAACGCGAATTACTGCGTCGTCCGTGGTGTTTTTTTCTAGTGCATTCCAAAGGCTGAGTGCAGCACCGTATAGGTCACTATCATTGCGATTTGCCAAATCCTCTTTAGACATATTGCTGTACAAGGCTTTGGCGAATTTCTCAACGAGTAACACATTATCAGCGTGAACTTTTTTCTGGATAAGCTTACAGACATTATCTAGGATAACCGAGGCTTGGCCTTCATTTCGTGTCATTGTATGTTCCTTAATCTATTACTGCTTTTAGTTAAGCAGAATATTTGTACAGCCATTTATTAGCGTGGAGTCAGTTAAATTCTAACCCTTTTAGCGCTAATAAACAGCCTTTTCGATGAAAACATTTTAAGCATTTCAGCTATTTGGTCATCTATTCACAAAATATAGATATAAATGACCATTACAGGTCATTTAGGAGCACAATTATTCACTTTATTTTTTCTGGTCGGTCCACAGCAGACTACCAATTGCGGGTAATAGCAGTACCGCACCTAACATATTTACTAAAAACATGAAGGTAAGCAGTATTCCCATATCTACTTGAAACTTAAGATCAGAGAATATCCACGTACTCACACCTATCGCAAGGGTAATACCGGTAAACAATACAGCACTGCCACGCTCAACAAGGGCATTACGGTACGCCACGCTCAGCGGTACGTTTTGCTTAAGTTGGCCCATCATTGAAGAAAGTATATAAATACCGTAATCCACACCAATACCTACACCTAAGGCTATAACAGGTAAAGTAGATACCGTTAAGCCAATTTCTAATTGCACCATCAGTGCCTGTGCAAGAGTTGATACAATATACAGAGGTAATACCACTGCAATTGTCGCTTTTACGCTCTTAAAGCTTAACAAACACAAAATAATAACCGCGCCGTAAACGTACAGCATCATCGGAATTTGCGCCGCAGAAACAGACTCGTTTGTTGCCGCCATCACCCCTACAGGCCCAGACGCTAACTTAAAGGCTAACTTGTCTGTGCCTTCTTCTTGTGCAAATTGCTTAACACGTTGAATAACGGTATCGATTGTATTTGCTTTGTGATCATCTAAAAATATAATCACCGGCATGACTGAGCAATCGCCATTGAGTAACCCTGTGCTTGTTTCTACACGGGCTGTTGATTGCACTAAGCTGGCTGAATTACGCGGTAAGCTTTGCCATTTTAAGTTACCTTCGTTGTAACCTGCGTTAACCGACTGCGCCACAGAGCTTAAACTAACCGCCGATTGTACGCCTGGCACGTTTTCTACCTTGTACTGAAAACGGCTAATGCGCGCCATCACATCGTGCTCTGTACACGCCGCAGGGTAAGCCTCAACAATAACTTTTAAAATATCCGACGAAATAGTGTATTTGTCCGATATTAAAAAAGTATCTTGATTGTAGCGAGCATCTTGATGCAGTGAAGGCGCACCTGCATGTAAATCACCAATTCGCATTTTATCTGCTTGCCAGTAACCTAATGCAAATAACACCAGCGTAAAACCAATAATCATTTTTGCGGTTTTAGGGTCTGTGGCTTTTACCAATAAATCGCGTATCGCATCTAGCATATTTGGCTTTTGCGCATCGCCTGATTGAATATGCACAGTGTTGGCAAAATTCATATACGAGGCCCACACTGGCAATAAAATTAAATTAGTAAATATAATAACAGCAACACCTAAACTTGCTGTGATTGCAAGTTCACGAATAATACCTATATCAATAGTCAGCAGGGTTAAAAAGCCCACCGTGTCTGAAAGCAGCGCAATACCACCAGGTACAAGTAATGCTCTAAAGCTTGATTGACAACAAATGCGGGTACTTTTGCCCTCACCTACTTTTTTACCAATGGCGTTGATCATCTGCACGCCGTGGCTTACACCAATCGCAAATACTAAAAACGGCACCAATATAGACATAGGGTCGAGACCAAAACCTAGACTCGACAATAAACCCATTTGCCAAATTACGGCAATAATTGAACACGCTATAGGTAAAATGGTGAGCTTCAAACTGCCACAAAATAGCCATACCATAATAAAGGTAAAACCAATGGCAATAGCAAAAAATAGCACAACGCCTTTTGCCCCTTGTGCGATATCGCCGGCCATTTTGGCAAATCCAATAATATGAATACTGACTTTATCTGTACTTAAAGGCTCTCTTACTTGCGTTTCTAACTTATCTGCAAATGCCAGTGTATCTAGCTTTTGCTGAGTTTGCGGGTCGGTTTCGAGTAGTTGCGCGGTCACCATGGCACATGAGTAATCGCTGGCAATCATTCGCCCTACTACTTTTGCTTTTTCAATGTTTTCTTTAACTACCGCTAAACCTTTCTGGTCAGCTTTAAAGTTTGCAGGAATGATTGGGCCGCCAGCAAAACCATCTTCAACCACTTCGACAAAACGTGCACTGGGCGCAAAAATAGAGTTAACTAATGGGCGGTTTACACCGGGAATAAAATACAGTTGATCGTGTACTGCTTTTAATTGGGTGAAAAATTCGGGGTTAAAAATGTTACCACTGTCATCACACACCGAAATTAAAATGCTATTTGCACCACCAAATTGTTTTTCGTGTTTGGTGTACACTTTCATGTATTCGTGATTTAGCGGAATATTTTTGTTAAACGAGGCGTCTAGTTCAATGTGAGTGGCTTTATAGCCTAAAAAACATGTGATTAGCGCAAAAGCAATCAACATGATAGTACGGTGTCTAAACACCGCCTTTTCTAAAAAATCTAAAAACGTATGCATTAAGGGTTTAACTCCTTCACTTTAATGCCATCTTCTGTTGCCATGACCAATTTATTATTAATTATTACGCCATCTAGAATAGCTTTACCATCGGGGCGTTGTTCATGTGTAAGTAAGCCGTCTTTTAAATGAAAGATCACACCACTATTTGCCAGCAGTAACCAATGCTCATTATTATAATTTATAATGTTATTAACCGTGGCCGTTTTAACATTTTCAAAATGTTGCCATTGTTGTTCATTTTTATTTTTAGCAAATACATTTCCTCTCAGCCCTGCCACAATTTCTTGCTGCGCATCTGATGCTACCGCAAAAAAAGAACCTGGGTAAATTTCATCAAGGCGTTGCCATGTTTGGCCATTATCACTGCTTTTGGCCATTAACCCCATTTCACCGACTAACATCAAACCACTGTCTGTTTTTTCAATACGGTTAAAATGTGGCAGTATAGATGCTGTTTCAGCCTCGTAGCCTTGAGGGTCATTTTCTTTTAAATCATTCAAATACTCTCTATCTTCACTAAACAGTAAAGAGTCTAAAAAGCGTTTATGCCAGTGCTTACCGCCATCACTGGTTTGATAAAACATGCCATAAGCGCCAACAGCAAAACCATTTGAGTCATCTTCAAAGTAAATATCTAAACACGGCTTATCAAGCTCTGGCTTTGCTTGTTGTAATTGCCAATTTAAACCACCATCGGTGGTATTAATTATTGTGGCATCGTGCCCGCATGCCCACCCATGAGTTTCATTAGAAAAATCGACAGCTGTTAGCAATACCTGTGTAGGGACGCTTTGCGCTTGCTGCCATTGCTCAGCGTTTTTGCTTGTTATTACCGTACCGTGCTTACCTACAGCCACTAAAGCAGCACCTGTATTGGTAATATCAGTTAGTAGGGTTTTATTTGCGTTGATTGCGCTAATAGCATACTGAGGTGCATCTTGTGCAATACTCGCACCGCTTATGATCAGGCTGGCATATACCAAATACTTCATAAATTTTAATCGCCTTGAACTGAAGAATTGTTTGTCTGTTTGCTGAGGAAAATCCTGCGTGTCGTATAGACAAACGCGATGAGAAAGAAAAAAGCAGCTAACGGGCTGTTAGCTGCATATTACGTTGTTATCTACCTTCACGGCGTAATGCGCTTGAAGTAAATTCGTTATCGTTAAACGTCTCTGAAAAGTCGTACATTTTTTCTTGGTTATCTAAACCAATAGCTAAGTAACGGCGCGAATTTAAATCATGATACACTTCTAAGGTACTCCACTGCGTAGGTACCTCGTAGTAGTTTAAGCCATATGCCATTGCTACACGATAAAGCTGGTCGCGATTATCATAAATATCGGTCACTTGTACTTGCCAGCTATCTTCATCAATATAAAACACGCGTTTTTTATAAATATGGCGTGTATCATCTTTTAAGTTAGCTTCAACAACCCATACACGGTGCTTTTCATAACGCGTATGCTCTGGGTTAATGTGGCCTGGTTTTAAAATATCGTCGTACTCTAGTTTATCACTGTGTAACTTGTAGCTATTGTACGGAATATATAGTTCTTGCTTACCTTTTAACGTCCAGTTGTAACGGTTAGGTGAGCCATTAAACATATCAAAATCATCAGTAGTACGTAAGCTATCTGCGGCTGTACCTGGAGCGTCATATGCAACATTTGGTGCACGACGAACACGACGCTGACCTGAGTTATATGTCCACGCTTGGCGAGGCGTTAAAATTTGATCCATAGTTTCGTGTACAAGTAGCGCTGTACCGGCAAGGCGTGCTGGCTCTGTCACCTTTTGCTTAAATTTAAACAAAATGTTTGAGTCTTGAAGCTCTGCAGGAGTCGCTTTAGGATCTGAATATTTAACCAATAGTTGTTCATCAAAGCCAACATAATTGTACGAACCCGATGCGGTGGGTGCAGCTTGTCCACCAAAACGCTCTATTGATTGTCCACGATAGCGTAATAAGTGATTCCAGATAGCTTCTAAGCCAGATTTAGGAATAGGAAATGGAATACCAATTGCGGTATTTTTTATTCCGTTGCCACCTTCAATAAGCTCAGCCGTTGCAGCAAACTCTTTTGTTGCATCGTATACAAACTGTGGGTAAGACGCAGAGCGGCGCGTTTCATAAACAGGCATTTTAAACGTATCTGGGTATGCTTCAAATAAAGCAATTTGACCAGGGCTTAAGTTAGCTTTGTACTTATCAAGGTTTGTTTTATCAATGGTAAACAACACTTTGTCCGCAGAATACGGGTCTAAATGGTGCATCCCTGGTTCATAACCTTCTGGTGCAGATGTAATACCGCCATTCCACGCTGGAATTGACCCATCAGCATTGGCTGCTTTTTCTGCGCCAAATGGCGTTAAGTCTTGTCCTAAACGTGCAACTTCTTCAGCGCTCATTTTTGCCATTGCCGCTGAACTTAAAAACATGCTACACAAAGCGGTAGCGATGAGGGTAGGTTTTTTAATCATACTAATATTACCCCTAAATTGAATATTTTAAATTGAAAGAAACGTAGTCACGATCTGAGAAAGTATTGATATCGCCACCACCCCAAAATGAGTTGTAGCTCACATCAAGTGACCATGCATTTTGGTAATTAAAGTTCATCGTTACACCCAACGATTTACGGTCTTCAATAAACAAGAACATAGGATCAGGTGTGTTACCGTTTACATCATGAGAAAATACAAATCGTGGAGAGAAGTTAATGCCATTGTAAAGGTTAAAGTAATCACCTTTAGCAATTAGGCGGTAACCCCAAGATGATGCCGTTGCAAACGACTTTTCTTCTGGGCCATTAGAAAGGCCTAGTTGTAATGTTGTGTAGTCAGTAGTGCCTGGGCCTGTGATCACACCGCTTCGACCTGTACCCGACACATTTAAACGCATTTCGTCGTAGTCAGGCATATCATGAATTTTAACAGCACCTACTTCACCTACTACAGCCCAGCTATCAGCACCTAATGACGGGCCAAATAAATGTGTTGCAGTAAACTGAATTTGTGATGTGTCGCGTTCAATATAACCTTGTGCAACTTCACCTGCCGCTACAGAGCTAATCGCATCACCAAAACTCATTTGCGAAATACCCGCAAAGTCTGGGCGAATACCGGCAAGCGCCAATTGTTCAGGCATGGCGGTATAAAGTAGCTCTACATCGTCTATTTGTAATGGTTCGTCTTTACGAAATGCAAACTCACCAGCAAACGCAGTTTCGCCAATTGTGGTGTTAAAGCTTAAACCGTAAAGTTTAATATCTTCTGGGTAATCATTTTCTGCTTTTGAAAACGCAACTAAATCTGCCACGTTGTCATCTGTAATTTCTGTTGTTGCAATCATCGCTAAATCTTGTGCGATGGCAGCTTGAGAAAAGTTAGATACACGACCAGAAATTAGCGGACGTCGACTATGGTAATTAACGTGGTATAACGCCACTTCTGTGTCGTTCCACTCTGGTAAAAATACACCTAAACGTAAACCATATTGGCCGCCGTCATCTGGCTCTGTTTTACCGTTATCGCCTTTACCTTTAAGCGCAACTTTAGTTGGATGAGCTAAATACATGTTTGCAAGCAGGGCTTGGCCTTCAGCACTTGTTGGGTCAATACCCTGTGCAGCGGCTACCTGAGCAAAATTAGTATAAAGGTTATTAAGGCTGTCGGTTAAATAGGCCATATCAATGTCAGGGTTTGAAGTAAAACCTAACTGTACATTTTGCTGATAGCCGTTTTCTGCTGCAAAGTCATTGGTAGAAAAATAAGTACCCGCAGCCGGTAGGCGTGTTTCATGCCATTGGTACTGATAAAAACCTTCTAAAGTAATATTTTCAGTGATCCCTAATGACGCCCAAAGCATACCTACAGGAATAAATGCTTCTTTAAGCTCAGCACCTGGCGCTTTTAAGCGGTCAATATCGACCGGGTTTACGTTAATACCATGAGAGATAAGTGTACTCTCACCCCAGTTAACTACTTGTTGACCAAGGCGAATTGACAGCGGGTTATTGCCATCGTTTAAGTCAAAATTTGCCCAAACGTAGGCATCTAATAAACGAATGTCGGCACAGCTTTGCTCTTTTGTGTCGTCATCATCACATGGATCTACGCCTTGTCCTGAGGTTGGGTTAACGTAGGCTCTATCACCATCCATTAACTCAAAATCGTAAAAGTACATAAAACGTGTGAATAAGCCGTAGTTATCTTTGCTAATTGAAAGGTCGTGTGTTCCTTTCAATAATTTTGAAAACGAATCACCGCTATCAAAATTAAGATTACCTGCATCGCCATTATTAGAGTAAGAGCCTGGTTGAGCCCAAACATCTTGAGAAGAATAAATTGTATTTAATGAAGGATTATACCCAGTCCAATCAAATGCAGGATTATTGCTTTTACCAATAATGTCGAAATCTCTGTCTTCAACACGGACGCTTTGACCATAGGAAAAAGTTGAGTCGAAGGTAACATCAAAGCCCCCTACCTCAAAATTTGCTGCATTCGCTGCTGCAGATAAACCTAAGCTTGCGGCTGCTAAACCTATAGCTATTTTGTTTTTAACAAAAAGCGATCTTCTTATCATTGTGTATCCCCCTGTCGTGGGTAATTATGTGTGATCAAGTTATTGTTTTTAGTGTAATCTTAACGATAGAAGCGATTATAAAAAATTACAAATGGTCGCGTTCAATCAATTATTATATTTTTTGAGCTGACGTTTACGTATTGGTAAGACGTCATACCAGATAATTTATACACGTAAATTAACAATAGAACAAATTGAAATTAACAAAAAGATAATATTTTTATGTATCTATAACATAAAAACAGCAGGTTAGGCGATACGTTCGAGGCGAATAAATTTATTCTCGGGGGTAAGTAAAAGTCTAAAACGCCCTCTTATTCCTATAGATGAAATGTAAGGGCGTAAGTGCGAGGCGGCAAAACGTATTGTTTTACCGCTATCCTCAACCACTTGTACTGAGCTAAAACGACCATGGTAGTAGTCCATGCATTTGTTATAGCTCAGGTGTAAAGAGAAGTAATACTCAATCATTTAATTAAGCGCTTTTTCAACCTTTTCAAATAAATCAGCACTTAATCCTTCAAGGTTTGCTAAGCGTTGCAACTGTGCTTTCATTGCTTGAGCGCGGGTTGTGTCAAAGCGTTTCCACGACATGAAAGGCGTTAACATTCTAGAGGCATTTTGCGGATTAATCGCGTTTAGCTTAATAAGTAAATCACCTAATAATGCGTAACCTTCACCATCTTTTCGGTGAAATTGTGCGGTATTAAAATGACTAAAGCTGCCCACTAATGCCCGTACACGATTTGGATTTGAAAAATCAAAGCTAGGATGCGCGTACAACGCTTTTATATTCTCAATAGCATCATCACCAGATTGCATAGCCTGCAGCGCAAACCATTTATCCATAACTAAAACATCATGACGCCACTGGCTATCAAAATGATCTAACAACGTTGTTCTTAATGGGTGTGATGCTTTTACTACCGCACTTAATGAGGCTAAAACATTGGTCATATTCGGTGAATCTGCCGATTCTCTAATAAAGCGGTCAACTTGCTCAGAAGGTATTTTAGCTAAGTAATGTAGACAAACACCTTTAAGCGCTCTTATAGCCACTGCATCAGGATTTATACTGCCATCATCTACAAACGAGCTGTAACAATGTAAAAGCTCATCAGATAATTGCTCGGCAATTTGTTGCTCAAACAACCTTGTGATTGTAATGATTTCGTCAACAGGAATTATGTCAAACTCAGCGGCAAACGTGTCAAAGCTTGGCAGTTTTATAAGCTCTGCTACCAGTGCTAAATCGCCACTTTGTGCGCTTATTAACACACGTAGTGCATTAATAACGTTTTCACTTAATGTTGCATGTTCAGGTGCGTTGACTGCTTGCTTAACTGCATTAATAAATAACTGCTGCTGCGCATCCCAACGCGAAAAATCGCTGCGTGCATAACGCATAATATGCAGTAAATCAGGTTCTGAATTTTGCTGGCTTAAAATACAGGGCGCTGAAAAATCTTCAAGTAACACCGCCACTGGGCGAGCAGGTATTTGATCAAAGTAAAACGTTTGCGTTGGCGCAGTTACGTTAAGCACGTGGTCGCGTTTTTCACCTTGATAAGTAAGTGCAATACTTTGCCCATTTTCATCTAATAATTCGATGGCAAATGGAATGTGAAGGCTCTTATTATCTGGCTGATTTAGCGGAGCTGATTGCTCAATTGTTAAAGTATAAAGTTGCTTATCGTGATCATAGTGCTGTGTTGCATTTAATCGTGGTGTACCTGATTGGCTATACCAACGCTTAAATTGCGTTAAATCTATGCCTGAAGCATCACTCATTGCAGCAACAAAATCATCACAGGTAACCGCTTGACCATCATGGCGTTCAAAGTAAAGCTGCATCCCTTTTTGAAAGTTAACCTCACCTAACAGGGTGTGCATCATTCGGATAACTTCAGCCCCTTTATCGTATACCGTTACGGTATAAAAGTTATTCATTTCGATAACTTTTTCAGGGCGAATTGGGTGCGCCATTGGCCCCGCATCTTCACTAAACTGATGTGTGCGCATTACTTTAACGGCATCAATGCGGTTAAGTGCGCGTGAGCCTAAATCGCTACTAAATTCTTGGTCTCTGAATACTGTGAGCCCTTCTTTTAATGATAGCTGAAACCAGTCTCTACAGGTAACACGGTTACCCGTCCAGTTATGAAAATACTCATGACCAACAATCGACTCTATCGTGTGATAATCTTTATCGGTGGCGGTTTCTTGGTTAGCCAATACGCATTTACTATTAAATACATTTAGCCCTTTGTTTTCCATTGCTCCCATATTGAAAAAATCTACGGCAACAATCATGTAAATATCTAAGTCATATTCTAGGTTAAAGCGTGTCTCATCCCAATGCATGGCTTTTTTTAATGAGTTAATTGCATGTGGTGTTTTAGATAAATTGCCTTTATCAACAAATAACGCAAGCTCAATTTCGCGCCCACTTTTTGTTGTGTAAGTGTCTTTTAGTACATCAAAATCACCCGCTACTAATGCAAATAAGTAACTTGGCTTTTTAAATGGGTCTTGCCATTTAGCAAAATGGCGGCCATCAGCTGTTTCACCACTGTCAATTTGGTTACCATTTGACAGTAAATGCTTAAAGCTTTTATCAGCAATAATCGTCACATCGTACGTACTTAGCACGTCAGGGCGATCTAAAAAGTAGGTTATTTTTCTAAAACCTTGCGCTTCACATTGCGTGCAATATGCTCCACCAGATAAATACAAGCCTTCTAAAGAGGTGTTTGTATCAGGAGAAATTTCAGTAACAATTTTAAGCTGGCATGTGTGAGGTAAATCATTAATGATTAGGTGCTCACCTTCAATCTTATAATTAGTATAAGCAACATTATCTACTTGCAGCTCCACTAATTGTAAGTCTATGCCATCTAACACAAGCGCTGAGTTTTGATTTGTTGTTCTTTTAAGCGTTAGTAGCGCCGTCACTTTTGTATTTAGTGGTTGTAAGTCAAAAGTGAGTTCAGTGTGCTCTATAGAAAAATTAGGCACAGTGTAGTCTTTTAAGTATTGCGCTTTTGGCTTTGCTGAAACAGTCATAGTTACTCCAACTAAAGCTCCTTAAAAAAGGAGCTATTTAGATTTAAGCAGGTTGCTTGGGTTCAATGCGTAAAATTTTAATACCTACGTACGCATAAATAATGGCTAAGAAAGGGTTAATTAAATTAAAGAAAGCATACAAGGCATAGTCAAATGGGTTTATTAATAAAACGCTTTGCATGTATGCACCACAGGTATTCCACGGAATTAACGGGCTAGTTATTGTGCCGCCATCTTCTAAAGTACGCGATAAATTAACGGGCTTTAAACCACGCTTTTTATATTCTTCTTTAAACATACGACCTGGCACTACAATAGCAATGTATTGATCAGCCGCTATTAAGTTTGTGCCCACACAAGTAGCAATGGTAGATGTAATAAGCGAGCCCGTGCTTTTTGCAATTTTTAAAATGCTCTTAACAAAAATATCTAATAAGCCGGTTTTTTCCATAATGGCACCAAACATAAGAGCTGTCATGATCAGCCATGTTGTAGTTAACATCCCTGCCATACCGCCACCACTGAGCAATGAATCCATTTTGTCATCACCCGTGTCGATGCTAAAACCATCGAAAAAAGTTGTCCAAATAATTTTAAAATAACCAACCAACTCACCCTGAGAAAGGTCAATTTGTGTCGCAATTAAATCAGACTGAAACAACATTGCCCACACAGCACCGATTACAGCGCCAATTGAAATAGCCGGAAACGCTGGCATTTTTTTAATAGCTAAAACTAGCAGCACAATTAATGGAATTAGCATTTCAAAGCCAATATTAAAGTTTTGCTCTAAAATCGCTGTTATTTCGTCAATCCTGCCGGCTTCGTTAGAAGCCGTTGCATTAAAGCCCATAAATATAAAAATGATTAATGCAATGACAAAGCTAGGAACAGTAGTCCATAACATGTGGTGAATATGTTCAAATAAATCAGCTCCAACAACAGCCGGTGCTAAGTTAGTAGTTTCAGAAAGCGGACTGAGTTTGTCACCAAAGTAAGCACCCGAAATAACCGCCCCTGCCGTCACAGTTTGATCAAGCCCTAACCCGGTGGCCACCCCTAAAAGCGCCACACCTATGGTGGCAGCTGTGGTCCAAGAGCTACCTATACTCATTGCAACAATGCCACAAATTAAGCAGCTTGCGGCGTAAAACCAGCTTGGGTTAATAACCTGTAAGCCATAGTAAATGAGCGTTGGCACGGTACCCGACAACAACCAAGTACCAATTAAGGCGCCCACCATTAATAAAATTAAAATAGCCCCCAATGATAAGGTAATACCTTCAATCATGGCTTCTTCAAGCTTTTTCCACGTGTAGCCATTTTTTAGCCCTATTAGTGCCGCAGCAAAGGTGGCAAATAATAACGCTATTTGGTTAGGACCTGATGACGAGTTATCGCCAAATAAATATACCGCTGCGCCTAAAAGGCAAATTAAAACAGTGATAGGAACAAGTGCATCAAAAAACGAGGCGGGTTTAATCGGTTTTTCTAAAGGCTTCAAAATAGTGACTCCTGCACACCACATATCGTGGCGTGGTTATTTATTATTTTTAGCGTATCAGTGCTTTTTTTAAGCCACAGTAATGTAACTCAATTTAGTAATTCGCGATTATAGCAATTTAGCGAAATTTAGGTAACAAAAAAGGCGCAAAAAGCGCCTTTTAAACGGGGTAAACACGTGTTTATTTTTTAGCGATACGGCCAAAGTTAATGTAATCTTGAGTGATCAGTGCTGCCTCTTCTAAGAAAGGGTCAAGCTCTTCAATTACCTCAGGTACATCATCTAGGTTTTCTATTGGCT
This sequence comes from Pseudoalteromonas sp. 2CM41L, assembly GCF_023161905.1. Lineage (NCBI taxonomy): Bacteria > Pseudomonadati > Pseudomonadota > Gammaproteobacteria > Alteromonadales > Pseudoalteromonadaceae > Pseudoalteromonas > Pseudoalteromonas sp. 2CM41L. The sequence goes on along the minus strand of NZ_JALNTN010000003.1, from coordinate 291,550 downwards.
CTTTACCTAAACGCTTTAAACGCTCATTAGTGCGCGCTAGAGTACGTGCTTCATTTTCATCTTTTTCTTTAATACGGTCTGCTTCAACTAAAGAAATAGTTTTGCGGTCTTTCTCTTCATTGTAACGGGCAATATCATCAAATACGTAACCAAACTCTGGCTCTGACTTAATACGTACTTCGTGCTGTTTTTCAAGATAAGTGATTACAGGCGTTAAATTACCCTGCCTATTATACTTAGCTCGTACTATGCTATCCCACGGCAATGCATTATCTTGCTTGCTCTCGCCCCACTCTGCTGGGTCTATCGCCGAAGGGAATGAAATATCAGGAATAACCCCTTTATGCTGAGTACTGCCGCCGTTTATACGGTAAAACTTAGCAATAGTGTATTGTACGCTACCTAAGTCGTTGTCGTATAAATCGTACGCACGACCTAAGCCTTTGTGCTGCTGAACCGTTCCCTTACCAAAGGTTTGCTCGCCTATAATTACTGCGCGGCCATAGTCTTGCATTGCGGCGGCAAAAATTTCAGAGGCTGAAGCACTGTAACGGTCAACTAAAACAGTTAATGGGCCATCGTAGTAGGTAATTCCGTCACGGTCTTTTTGCTCTTCGATACGGTTATTTAATGTATGAATTTGTACAACCGGACCTTGGTCAAAAAACAAGCCTGATAGCTGTGTAGCTTCATATAATGATCCACCGCCATTTTGGCGCAAATCAATAATAATACCGTCTACGTTTTCTTCTTTAAGTTTAGCTAATTCAACTTTAACGTCTTTTGAAAGATTGTTGTAAAAGCCTGGGATCTCAATAACACCAATTTTTGAAGTTAAATTTGAATAACTCGCTTCAAATACTTCAGATTTAGCAGCCCTATCTTCTAAGCGAATTTTATCACGGGTAATTTCAACTACTTTAGGCGTGCCATGTGCATCAGAACCTTTAAGATACTGTAAACGTACTTTAGTGCCTTTAGGTCCTTTGATTAAATCAACTACATCATCTAAACGCCAGCCAATAACATCAACAAACTCTTTTTGATCTTGGGCAACACCAATAATTTTGTCGTCAGCTTTTAGCTGCTCTGTTTTATCGGCAGGTCCACCTGGTACTAAGCTACGAATAACGGTGTAATCTTCATCTGGGCTTAAAACGGCGCCAATGCCTTCAAGCTCTAGGTCCATATCCATTTTAAATTGTTCTGCGCGGCGCGGCGATAAGTACGACGTATGCGCTTCAATGCTTCGCGCTAGCGAGTTCATTACAATTTGAAATGCATCTTCTGAATTTGTTTGAACTAAACGTTTTTGTGCATTTTTATAACGCTTGGTAAGGACCTCTTTGATCCCTTCCCAATCTTTGCCTGTCATTTTTAAACGCAAGGCATCGTATTTAACACGTTCACGCCAAATTTCATCAAGCTCAGCTTGCGATGCTGGCCATGCTGAATCTTCACGGTCAAAAAAGTATTCATCGTCTTTATCAAACGTCATTTCTTTATCTAGTAATGATAAAGAGTAATCATAACGTTCAAAACGGCGCTTTAAGCTTAAGTTAAAAATATCAAACGTAAAGCCAAGCTTACCGGTGGTAATCGCATTATCAAAATCGTTGCGGTATTTTTCAAACGCAGCAATGTCGCTTGCTAAAAACACACTTTTATTAAAATCAAGGGATTCGATATAACGATCGTACACTTTGCTAGAAAGCGCATCGTTAAATCGAACCGGTGTATAGTGTGAACGAGCAAATAAGTTAGCCACTCGTTTGCTGGCAGTGCCATGTTGACTTTCTTGTTTAAGTACAGGCAAGTCTTCAAGTTTTGCCGCTTCTACGGAAGCGAATAAAGAACCCGAAAACAGGGCAGCAACTAACGGAATGAGCGTAAACTTTTTACTCATACACAACTCCTTAATTTATTTACAGCTTAAATAATGTATAAGCTGTCAGCTTTGGTTTTAACTTGCATACCAGTTACTAATTCAACATGAACTTCGTCCTTGTTTACTTCAGTAATTACTGCATTTACAAGTGCTTGGCCAAGTTTAACCTTAACCTTGTTATTAACCTTGACCTCACTGGCAGGTAAAGGTTCAACTTTTCCTGAACGTTTAGCTGGCGCTGCTTTAGCTGGTTTATTAGCTTGTGCATTGTTTTTGCTTGCGTGAGCTGGTTTTTTCTTAAAAGATTTAGAATCTGAATCTTGGCGAGGACGCTGCTGCTTTTTGCGCTTTGCCATTTTCGCGCGGCTTTCTTCTAGGGCTTTTTGAGCGTGGTCAATATGCTCTTGCTCTACTTTTTCACCTTGATTACCATCAAGGTCAATACGAAACTCTGACTTAGTCACAGCTTCTAAATAGCGCCAGTTCGACGTGTATTTTCTAAGCGCTTGACGTACTTGTGTCTTACTTACTTTTTCAGACCCTTCAATACGTTCAGCGATATCTTTAAAAATACCGACTTTAAGCGGTTTAATACCGTCTTTTTGTTTAAAACATTGTGGGAATTCTTGATATAAAAATTCCAACACTTCATTAATATCTTTTAGCTTGTTTGTGGTTTCCATTTTAGAACCTATTTTTCACATCTTTTCATCAAGGGACGAATCAACGTAGTGTATTACCCAGTCGACTAACTCTTCGAAGTCGGCCTCTAGTACAGCCATATCACCACGAAGGTGTTCCCAAATACCATTTATTATTTCATCGATTGATTCACAATCTAAATCATCTGGAAGTTTATCCCAGGCAATGTGAATCAAATCATTGAGCGTTTCCGCTACATGTTCTTCATCCCCTTCCCAGTCGCCAACATCTTGTATAGCAAATAGGTAGTCTTGAACATTTAGCAAATCTTTCATTACAAGCTTGCCTCTAAGCATTTAACTAATGCTTCAAGACCCGCTTGGTCATCAGTATCAAATCGACCAATAGTTGGGCTATCAATATCAAGTACAGCAACTATTTTATCATTTTTCATGATAGGTACAACAATCTCTGAGTTTGACGCCGCGTCACATGCAATGTGACCATCAAAAGCGTGAACATCTTCAATTAATTGTGTTTGCAACGTTGCTGCCGCAGTACCACATACTCCTTTACCTACAGGAATACGGATACAGGCCGGATTACCCTGAAAAGGCCCAAGTACTAATTCACTCGGTGAATCCATAAAGTAAAAGCCCGCCCAATTTACATCTTCTAATGAGGTAAATAACAGCGCACTTACGTTAGCCATATTAGCAATGACATTAGATTCACCAGCAATTAGTGATTCAGTTTGCTTAACTAATGACTGGTAAAAATCGTGCTTTTGCATACCAAACTACTTCTTATTAAACAGACAGTAGCTAAAGGTACTCTTTGTCGTGAAAAATTGAAACCTTTTGCAGGCAAAAAAACAGAAATAGCGCCGTTTTTCAGCACGCTTGATTAATATTTCTGCAATTATTTTTTTGAGGATTTACGAAGGCCAAACAAAAATAGTCCAGCAGCAAATGCGGACATTACACTATTAATTAGAAATATCTCGCCTGTTGTAGCACTGAGTAAATAACTAAATATTGCACCACCAAGCAGACCAAGTGTTAATACACCTGAATAATTCACTTTTGCATACTTAAACATAAGCAAATAACCCGGTACAACAAAAGCGGCCATAGTAAGCCCAACAATATGTGCGTTCGCGATTGCACTCATCAGTAGTTGTAAAAAAATGGTAACCGCATCGCCATTCATAGTGAGCCCATAATAAAGGCCAAGTAAACTACCAACAATCACAGGGGATAATAAAGAAAGCGCGACACTTTTGGCTAGTTGATGTTTCATATAAGTTCCTAAATACACACTGCAAACATTATATTAAGCATGCACCAAGTTCTTAAGGTTAGAAACAGAGACTATGGTCGTAATTTATGATGGGAAATTGAGCACTCTTTAAACGGGTGTAACTAGACATTTTAATGAATAGTTTTGTTAACTGAAAATCAAACACCTATTTTGTTGGCAGCTCACGCTTACTTTGAGCTGTTTATTCGCCTGTAAGGCAAAGCTCACTACTTTACAGGCGCTATCTTCAATAAAACTTAGCCTTAAAATTGCAATATAAATGCGTTCTTCAATTAATGGCTAATTTACGCATTTAGGCTGCGGCACTAATCTGCGGTTTGAACGGGGTATTAAGCGTCGCTACTGATGTATTTATAAATAATGTGGACATAGTGACTTCGCGTTTTTTCCCTCGGCGGATCAGTGCTTCTACATACACGATACTTAATACAATAGCGGTGGCTTTATAAAGGTTGCCGTGCAAATCACCCACTGCGCCACCCGACATACTAAAAATGCCATAAGCTGCATTCATAAAAATATGCATCCACATAGGAAACCAAATTTTATAACCGCACTCACAATAAAGCCACGCAAACCAAGTGCCTGCAACGGTGGTTACTGCGACCGCCATTAGTGCAGAAATGGCATCACCACCTTGGTACATGTGCCCTACTCCAAATACCACCGAGCTTATCAACGCTGCAGGAATGAACCCCCAGCGGCAAAATCTGTATAAAGCGCCAAATAAAGCCGCCCTAAATATTAGCTCTTCAAAAAAACCAGCATAGATTGAGCCTGTTATTAGCCCAGACAAAGATAAATTTAAATTATTACTTAAATATGCATAGCCAAGTGTCATAGGTATACAGCACAGCAAAGCTGCAAAGGTATAGTTATTAAAGCCTGCGGTGTTAAGGCCAATTGCGTCAAGCATGTTTCCTCTTTTAAATAGCAAAGTGGTTAGCACTAACAAAGGAGCATATAAAAATAGGTATTTAGCGGGGATAAATAAAACATCAGTAGACGCATCGGCCTGGGTTAATATTTTCGTCCATTCGCTACCCCAAAAGCTTTTCATTATGTAATGGCAAAAAACAAACGTGGCTATCACTAACAGTGATTTTAAAATAGTGTTCATAGTAACCTTCTTAAGTTGTATTTTTTAGTTCAACTTAAGCATGCCTACTCCATCGTAAAACTACGAACTGTTAGGGCTTAACAACATTTTTAGGTATCAAATACAAGTATTTGGGATGACTAACAAGCACTTGGGGTGAGTAACAAAGCCGCTTTTACATTATCTACGTAGCTGCGCGATACAGGAACAGGTATAGGTGTATTTTTAAGCGTTAATTGCAAGCCGCCAGCGTTGCCACTATACGAGTGAATAAAGGCTACATTAATTGCATAAGAGCGATGGCACCTAATAATTGCAGAGTTAATCGAGAGCTGTTTAAGTAAGCGAGTTAAGGAAATACGCAATAGAGTTTGTTGTATTGCGTGTCCGTCATAAACACTAATTTCGCAATAATTATCAGCCGCTTTTATAAACAAAATACGCTCTAATGCTATGCTGATTGCATCACTTTTATTATCGCCCACTAACGTAATTTGCTCTAGCTCTAAAGGAAGGGTTTCACTTTGCTTGTTTTGTTGCGGCTGTGGTGTTTCATCAATGCTAAACTGACTAACATGGCGATTTAACATATACATAAAAATTAGCGGAAATGCGCCAATAGCAAATATATAGCCAATAAACAGCATCTGATTTTGCCAATGCCACTTTCCTAAAAACGCCACAACAAAATAAGCGTGGTTAAATAAAGCGCAAATTAAAATATAAAGGCCGCTTATAAGCATAATACGAAGTGGCTTATAAAAATCATAACGTAACAGCACTATTTCAATAAAGCCCGATAATAGCAACGCAACAAAAGTGACTAAACCATAGCCTGAAAGCCTGAGTATTTTATATGACGATGTATCGTTAATTGTGCCAAAAGGCTGGAATACAAATAAGACAAACAACGTTACCAACGAGAACATCATTGCACGATAAACAATAAGTTTTCTTGAAGGTAAATCATCCTTGAGCCACAACATACTATTTTAATTACCAATTTTAAAATCTAAAAAATAAAAGTAACACATTAATATGTTAATGATCTATTAATAGCGGCTAATAGCAAACCGAAATGGGGAAATAAGCGAGAAAACCTAAAGGTGGCCTGATCATAAAGCGTAGATACAAAAAAGCCCGCTTTAAGCGGGCTTTAATATAATGGTGGAGAGATAGGGATTTGAACCCTAGATGGGCTACAAACCCATGCCGGTTTTCAAGACCGGTGCATTCGACCACTCTGCCATCTCTCCGAAAGTGCTATAAACTACAAGTAAGAGTGTACTCATAGTTATTGTAATTAGGTGGTGGAGAGATAGGGATTTGAACCCTAGATAGGCTACAAACCTATGCCGGTTTTCAAGACCGGTGCATTCGACCACTCTGCCATCTCTCCGCACGGCCTGCATAATAGGGAAACCCATTGGCTTTGTGAAGCTTTTTTTTAAAAAAATTGTTTAAGTGCTTAAAAAACAATTAATTTGTTTAAAGATAAAACAAAAACTTTCTTTTTGGTGCTTTTATGAACTTTAATTAAAAAATAACACTCTATTGATCTACAAAGGTTTGCCCAAACATATAAGAGTTGGTAATCTAATTTTAGTTAAATTATCGAAACAAACATGTTTCACTTAAAGGAGCTCTACAATGGCATTTAATCATTCGTACAATACCGCTAAACCGGTAATGTCGACCATTGAAACAAACAAGGTACTTAAAAACACCTATTTCTTACTGGCCATGACATTAGCATTTAGTGCTGTTACGGCGGGTATTTCAATGGCATTACAATTACCTTACTTTATGGGAATTGTGTTCACACTGGTTTCGTTTGGTTTATTATTTGTTGTAAACAAAAAAGCAGACTCAGCTTCAGGCGTATTTTGGGTATTTGCTTTTACAGGCTGTATGGGCGCAGGCCTTGGCCCACTACTTAACTACTACGCGGCTATGCCTAATGGTCCAATGCTTATTATGCAGGCGCTTGGTTCTACTGCATTAATATTTTTTGGTCTATCGGCTTATGCATTAAACACTAAAAAAGACTTCTCATTTATGGGTGGTTTTTTAACAGTCGGCTTAATCGTTGTTATTGTTGCTAGCATAGTTAACATTTTCATTGGCAGCTCGCTAATGTTTATGGTGCTTAACGCTGCGGTTGTGTTAATTATGTCTGGCTTAATTTTGTTTGATACTAGCCGTATTATTAACGGCGGTGAAACAAACTACATCCGTGCTACAGTATCTTTATACTTAAATGTGTATAACCTATTTACTTCATTACTGCACCTTCTTGGCGCAAGTGATGACTAATTAAATAGTTCTGTTAAAATAGCCCCTTTATTGGGGCTTTTTTATTGGAATTGTTTTGGCACGATTTGTTCTTTCTTTACATACTCCACCATCAGATCACGATACAACGCAACGCATAATTAAGTTTGCGCATGCGTGTTTGGCTCAAGGCCACACAATTGATGCACTTTTTTTGTATCAAAACGGTATTTACCATGCTTCAGAGAACTTTGAGCTTGCCTCTGACGAGCTTCAGATCCCTACACTTTGGCAACAGCTTGCAGATAAAAATATTAATTTAACGTTGTGTATTACAGCAGCAGAAAAGCGTGCGTTAAATTGTAAGCATACCGGTGTGTTTAGCGTGGCTGGGCTTGCCGAATTTGCAATGCTTACCAGTGATGCCGATAAATGGATACAGTTTAAATGAAAAACGTTCTAGTGATGAGTCAGTCAAGCCCATTTGATGAGCTAAATATTAGAGATGCGCTAGATATGTCACTGATTTTTGCCGCAGTTGATCAAAATATTAGCTGGCTATTTAGCGGCCCTGCAGTGCTTGCGTTAAAAAACAATCAAACTACACACCCGCTGGGGTTAAAAGATTTTTTTAAAAATATAAAAACACTCGAAATTTATGAAGTTGAAAACATTTATGTATGCGAAAAATCTTTACTGGATTACGGCTTAAATAAATCGCAATTAATTATTGATTCCATCAGCTTAAACTATACCGAGCAACAACAACTTATTGCAAAGCAGCATTTTGTGGTGAACCTATGAGTACATTACATATTTTTTCAAAACCACTGGCTTATTACGACTCAACCCAGCTTGAAAATATAATTAAAGACACCGATAAAGTACTTCTTGTAGGCGATGCCTGCTACGCTGCTAAGCAGTATATGCAATTAAATGATTCGCTATTATTGCTTTTAGAAGATGCGCATGCACGCGCAATTAAACTAAGCCTTGGCCAAACACTTATTAATTACGATGAGTTTGTTGCCCTTACTTTATCTACTAACCAATCTATTACCTGGTAACCCATGCTTGAATTTAACAATCAACACATTGAAACTGATAAACAAGGCTATTTACTTGATTATACTTTATGGTCAAAAGAGTTAGCGCCCGTAATAGCAGAGCAAGAAAACATTATCTTGAGTGAACAACACTGGGAAGTGATTAATTTTGTGCGCAATTTTTACTTAGAATATAACACCAGCCCAGCAATAAGAATGCTTGTAAAAGCGATGGCAAAAGCGCTAGGTGAAGATAAAGGTAACAGTATTTATTTGTATAAATTATTTCCCAAGGGGCCTGCAAAACAAGCCACAAAAATTGCCGGCTTACCTAAGCCCGCTAGGTGTATTTAATGGCGAACAAACCAATACATAATCGCGCAAGTAAAAGTACCACTAAACGAACCACGGGTAGAACTTACTCACGCAGCGCGCTCACTAAAAAAAGCACAACTTCGCGTGAAATTAAACCCGCTATAGCGCCTAAAGATAGAAAAATTGTTTTATTTAACAAGCCTTACGATGTGCTTTGCCAATTTACAGACGATGCCAATAGAAAAACCTTGGCTGAATTTATTCCCATTAAAGATGTATACGCTGCAGGCAGACTCGACCGAGACAGTGAAGGCTTGTTACTTTTAACAAACTGCGGAAAGCTTCAAAATACCCTTACCGCACCGAGTAAAAAAACCAATAAAACCTATTGGGTGCAAGTTGAAGGCGAGCCTAGTGAAGAGGGCATTAATGCCCTGTGTAAAGGTGTTGAACTAAAAGATGGGATGACCTTACCCGCAAACGTAAAAATTATTGACGAGCCAAAACTTTGGCCTCGCGTGCCGCCGGTAAGAGAGCGAAAATCGATTCCTACAACGTGGTTAAGTATTACAATTAATGAAGGACGTAATAGGCAAGTTCGCCGTATGACCGCCCATGTTGGGCACCCTACATTAAGGCTTATTCGCTACAGTATTGGCAATTACACGCTAGATGGCATAAGCAGCGCACAGTACAGTGTTATAAAAGGTGAGGTAAATGCATAAACCCCATGTAACGGTGGCTGCTGTAGTAAAAAAAGGAGAGCATTTTTTACTGGTAAAAGAGCGAGATAAATTTACTTCTAATATTTGTTATAACCAACCTGCCGGCCATTTAGAACTAAACGAAACACTGGCTCAAGCAGCCAGTAGAGAGCTTTTTGAAGAAACAGGTTTGTCCCTAACGCCCACTGGCTTAATCGGTGTTTATAACTTACATGCGGCTAATGGGGTGCATTACTTACGCTTTTGTTTTATGTTTGATGGCACTCAAATCACCACTGAGCCCTGCCCAAAAGATGCAGATATAATTAGTGCCAACTGGCACAGTTTAGAAGACATAAAAGCACTGCCTCTAAGAAGCCATTTAGTTTTAAAGTGTATTGAAGACAGCCTAAACCGCCCTATTCAAGACGTAGACTTTATTTACGACGATAATTAAACATCTGCGCTTTGTATAATTCTCAAAGCTATATAAATAGTCCAAGGCTATAAATTAACTTAATGCTAAACAATTTCGTCCTTGCCTTTTTGAATAATAAAGTGCGCTGTCGGCGGCCTTAATAAACTCTTTTTGATCGCAACTATCCTCTTTATTAATTGCGTGAATACCCATGCTCAGGGTTAAGTAGCCGGTAAAGCTGTCTTCATGAGGGATGTGCAGCTCTTCAATTGCCTTTTGAATATGCTCAGCAATAAATAAGGCCCCTTGTTTATCGGTTTGAGGCAGCAATACAACAAATTCTTCTCCGCCATAACGCGCCACAAAGTCCTCGGTGCGGCTTACCGTACACGCTATTGCTTGCGCCACGTTATACAAACTTAAATCACCTTCAACATGCCCGTAGCGGTCGTTAAAGAGTTTAAAGTGATCAATATCGATTAAAATAATTGCCAAATCGTCACCACACTCAACGGCTTTTTCGAACTCTTTACTTAGCTTTTCATCAAAACGACGTCTATTTGCTATTTGTGTTAGCGAATCTAAAAAAGCCATGTCGCGTAAAATATTTTGATCTTCTAAACGCTTGGTCGCATCATTAAATACAGCAATATATTCATCGCCCAAATTGATTCCAGATACTTCCATGGTAATTGTATTACCGTTTTTACAAGTAACATGGTAATCATGCGCGGGGATGTCTTGCCCTGTTCCATTGCCAATTTCTAAAGTCGATTGCCAGGTTTTTTTCACGGCCTCTCGATAATGAGGGTCTGGGTATGCATTAACCCACCACTGCTCTAAGTTAGGTAAGTCATCAATGGTATAACCAAATACATCTATAAAGCGCTGATTAATCCTAATAATATCACCGGTTTTAACACACACATTAGAGATAGGCATAGGCAAAATAGTAAATAAATGGGCGTAGTGGCTCATCTCGTGGCGCTTCATAGGATGATGCATTTTTTTAGAAAGGAAACTGTATGGCGCATCTTCTTTTTCATTAGAAAGCGAATTATCCATACTTAATGCAAAATACCATTCATCCCACCAGCGTTTCATAGTCTCAAACAAGGCAGTTTCTGTCTCGTCAACTAATTCAAAAGAACTTGAGACAGCATTGAAAATCTCATCAATAGGACTGTTTTGCTTGGCATCTGAGGGTAAAGTGTGCTCAAAAACTTCATGAAAAAGCGTATACGTATCACGTTTTAAGTCGCTTGTAGGCATTATGAGCAACTCATTTAGTTCATCGCGTGAGTTTGCAGCATAATATTGTATTAACGTTGAAAGCTTTTTTACCTGGAAGGCGTAATTCATATATTCATTCCGTTGAAAATATTTTTATAATAAAAAGTGAGTCTAATAAGCTAAATCTTACTGGCAGCTGAATTTACAAGCAAGAACAAGGTAATAAAAGCATTATTATCATTTAATAGAGTAAGAATGGCACCGGAATATCTTTTTACAATCGATTATTTAAATTTTTCATCATTTTTTATGTTAAATGCGATTCAGTCTTATTTGCTATTTATTATATGAATAAAATAACTACAAAATCGTGTGTTTGCGCCACTCCTCCCTTTAAGCAAAAACAAAATGCGTGCTATAATCGCGGCCTTTCCAAGTTAACAGCAATCTGTATAAGCGAAATTATTCATGAGCGAAAATAGTCACATTAAAGTCATCGTTGGTATGTCCGGCGGTGTTGATTCTTCTGTATCTGCATATTTATTACAACAACAGGGCTATCAAGTAGAAGGCCTGTTTATGAAGAACTGGGAAGAAGACGACAATGACGAATACTGTGCAGCCGCTGAAGATTTAAAAGATGCACAAGCAGTGTGTGACAAATTAGGCATCGAGCTTCATACCGTTAACTTTGCAGCCGAATACTGGGATAACGTTTTTGAGTACTTTTTAGAAGAGTACAAAGCGGGCCGTACGCCAAACCCAGATATTATGTGTAACAAAGAAATTAAATTTAAAGCATTTTTAGAATTTGCAGCACAAGCACTTGGCGCCGATTATATTGCAACAGGCCATTATGTTCGTCGTGAACTACGAGACGACAAATACGTTATGTGCCGAGGCTTAGACGATAACAAAGATCAAAGCTATTTCTTATATACCTTAAGCCATGAACACATAGGCCAAACTCTTTTCCCAGTAGGCGATATAGCTAAACCAGACGTACGCCGTATTGCAGAAGAGCAAGACTTAATCACCCACGATAAAAAAGACAGCACCGGTATTTGTTTTATTGGGGAGCGTAAATTTAAAGACTTTTTACAAAAGTTTTTACCTGCTCAACCTGGTGTGATTGAAGATACTGACGGCAACAACGTAGGTGAGCACGAAGGGCTTATGTATCATACACTTGGCCAGCGTAAAGGCTTGTTAATTGGTGGCATGAAAGAAGGCTCTGGCGAGCCATGGTACGTTGTAGATAAAGACGTTGAGCGCAATGTGCTCGTTGTCGGACAAGGTAAAGACCACCCTCGCCTGTACAGTAATGGCCTAAACGCCAATCAATTACATTGGGTAGACCGTGTTGGTCCTCAAGGTACAACGCGCTGCACCGTTAAAACCCGTTACCGCCAAGAAGATATTAATTGTACTCTTCTCGTTGGGGAAGATGGTATGGCACGCGTATTGTTTGATGAACCACAAAAAGCCGTTACACCAGGTCAATCAGCTGTTTTTTATGCCGATGATGTGTGTTTAGGTGGCGGTATTATAGATTCGGTGATTAAGTAATGAATCAACACCAAGTCATGGCGCTTGCCGCCATGTGCCAAGTGGCTAAACAAGTACAAAAAATTGCGCAATACGGCAGCGCAAACGATTCAGACTTAGACGTGCTATTTACAAGTATTGTACAAACATCACCCGCATCGCCGGTTGATGTTTATCAAGGTACGCATAACTTGCGCGACGGCTATAAAACATTAATGGCGCAGCTTACTGCTGGCGCTCAAAAAGATGTTGAAATAGTTAAGTACGTAGGTGGTTTAATGCAGCTTGAACGTATTTTAAATAACGAGCCAAAAAGCTTAGCTGAACTTGGCCGTCGTATCGACGACATTCATCGTCGCTTAGATCACTTTGCCATAACCGATGACACCGTAGTTGCCGGTTTAGCAGATATATACTCGTCGGTGCTGAGCCCCCTTGGGCACCGAATTCAGGTTTATGGTAAACCCGAGTTATTAAAACAGCAGCAAACGCAAAATAAAATTCGTGCCCTTTTATTAGCAGGAATTCGCAGTGCTGTATTATGGCGACAAATGGGCGGTAAACGCCGTCACTTTTTCTTTGCAAAAAGAAAAATTCTCGCTATTGCAAAAACAAACATTTAATTATCGTTCAAAACTAAAATTTAGGAGTTATTATGGAGCTTTCAGCGTTAACCGCTATCTCTCCAGTGGATGGTCGCTACGGCAGCAAAACCACTGAACTACGCAGTATTTTCAGCGAATTTGGCTTAATCAAATACCGCGTAACCGTTGAAGTGCGTTGGTTGCAAGCCTTAGCTGCAGCAAGCGATATTAAAGAAGTACCTGCATTTAGCGAACAAGCCAATGCACTTTTAAATGCCATTGTTGATAACTTCAGCGAAGCAGACGCACAGCGTGTTAAAGACATTGAACGCACCACAAATCACGATGTTAAAGCGGTAGAATATTTACTAAAAGAAAAAGTAGCCGATAACAGCGAAATTAACGCTATTAACGAGTTCATTCATTTTGCCTGTACATCAGAAGATATTAATAACCTATCTCATGGTTTAATGCTAAGCGAAGCTCGTGATAATGTGCTCCTTCCATACTGCGACCAACTACTTAACGCTATAAAAGAAAAAGCCATTGAGTACAAAGCAGTACCTATGATGACGCGTACCCACGGCCAACCAGCTACGCCTTCAACAATGGGTAAAGAGTTTGCTAACGTATACATGCGTTTAAAACGCCAACGCGACCAAATCGCACAGGTAGAAATGCTAGGTAAAATTAACGGTGCTGTAGGTAACTACAATGCTCACCTGAGTGCTTACCCAGATTACGATTGGCATACCCACGCAAGCAACTTTGTAACTAGCCTTGGTTTAACCTTTAATCCGTTCACTACACAAATAGAGCCGCATGACTACATTGCCGAGCTATTTGATGCTATTGCTCGCTTTAACACTATTTTACTTGATTTTGATCGTGACGTTTGGGGTTACATTGCCCTTAACCACTTTAAGCAAAAAACCATTGCTGGCGAAATCGGCTCTTCAACAATGCCGCATAAAGTAAACCCTATCGACTTTGAAAACTCAGAAGGTAACCTAGGTTTAGCAAATGCTATATTTGCTCACCTTGCACAAAAACTGCCTGTTTCTCGTTGGCAGCGTGACCTTACCGACTCAACCGTTTTACGTAACTTAGGTGTGGGTATGGGCTACACGCTTATTGCGTATCAATCTACACTTAAAGGCGTAAGCAAGCTTGAAGTAAATGAGCAACGTTTACTTGATGAGCTTGATCAAAACTGGGAATTACTTGCTGAGCCAATTCAAACAGTTATGCGTAAATACGGTATTGAAAAACCATACGAAAAACTTAAAGATTTAACGCGTGGTAAACGTGTAAATCAAGAGATTATGGCCGACTTTATCGATGGTTTAGACCTGCCAGAGCACGCTAAAGTAGAAATGAAAAAACTAACACCTGCCAACTACATTGGCCGCGCTGTTGAGTTTATTGACGATTTAGTTTAAATACTAAATTGCGCATATAAAAAGCGAAAGGATAATCCCTTTCGCTTTTTTTGTACTAAAAATTATAGGCCAACTCTATGTACCAATTAAAAATAAACAACCTCTGTGAGCAAGAATTTTTAAACCAATACTGGCAAAAAAAACCGCTATTAATTAAACAAGGCTTTACAGACTTTCAAGACCCAATAGAGGCAGAAGAGCTTGCCGGTCTTGCTATGGAAGAAAGTATAGAGTCGCGAATTGTTACCAACCACAATGACGATTGGCAAGCATACCAAGGCCCATTTGAAGACTTTGAAAAATTAACTGAGCAACACGCTACTTTATTGGTACAAGCGGTTGATCATTGGCATAGCGATGCAGCACAACTGCTTCAGCCATTTCGGTTTATACCTAACTGGCGAATAGATGATTTAATGATCAGCTACTCAACCCCTAAAGGTGGCGTTGGTCCACACCTAGATCAGTACGATGTATTTATTATTCAAGGCGAGGGTAAGCGTCATTGGCGTGTTGGCCTGCCTGATCCAACACTTAAACAATTTGCGCAAAATAAAAAACTACTGCAAGTTGAGCAATTTGAAGCCGTTATAGATTGTATTTTAGAACCCGGCGATATTTTATATATACCACCTGGGTGCCCTCACGAAGGTTATGCAATAGAAAACGCCCTTAACTACTCGGTTGGATTTAGAGCACCTAATCAACAAGACTTATTTTCTAGTTTTGCCGATCATGTTATTGATACCGACAGCGGCCAAAAACGCTATACCGATCACACTTTAGCCCTTAGGGACTCTAAAGGTGAGCTTTTACAGAGCGAAACCGATAAAGTTAAAACCCTTATGCAAGCGCTACTTAATAACGATGAGCTATTTAAGCATTGGCTTGGTAATACTTTAAGCCAAGCCAAGCACGAAATGGACTTAGCACCGCTTGAAGAGCCTATAACCTGCGAGAAAATGAGTGATTTTATAGCAAACAATGCAGAAGAATTTGAGCGTTTAGGCGGCGTACGTGCTATCTATCAGCAGCTAGAAGACACCCTATTATTAAGTATTAATGGCGAAAACTACCCGTTACCACTTTGCGACTTAAATGCCGTTAAACTATTAACAGATCATGATTATGTTAATACCGACGATTTAAACGCAGCGCAGCCCAGCCTAGTTTTTATTCAAACCTTTACTACACTAGTTAATGAGGGGATGTGGTTTAATTAGAGGTGCGCTATGGGCTATCAAATTAATAAGGTCGAGTGGGATAGGCAAAAAGACCAGCTACAACAAATACGTGAAAAAGTCTTTGTGTATGAGCTACACATACCCAAACGAATAGAATTTGATAGCCAAGACAAACTAGCACACCATGTGCTAGTTACTCACAATAGTAACGCACCCGTAGCCACAGGTAGGCTGTGTACAGATGGCTTAATAGGCCGAATAGCCGTTTTACCCGCACACCGTAATCGCCACGTTTATACTTCATTACTTACTTTTATTGTTAATCTTGCCGCTAACGATGGGCACCAAGTTATTAGTATTAATTGTATTTTAAACGAAGTTGAACGTTTTAAACGAAACGGCTTTATACAACAAGGCGGTGTTTTTATGGAAGCAGGTATACCTAGGCAGCGAATGCAATGCCAAGTGTCTGAGTTTGTCACTAAACCATTTACATTAGTACATTAAAAAAGGGCCATTAATAGCCCTTTTTTACGTTTATACAAGCAATACCTTATTTTGGTTCATTAGCCCAAAGTTGCTCGTTTTCATGCATTTCGTATAAGCCGTGTGCACGGTTTATAAGTAAGTTAGCAAAGTCGACCTGGGTTTTATCACGCGCGCCAACACTCATTATTTGATCTGCTTTTAACTGCCATTGTAAAGAAAAATATCGCATAGCATCGCGCGCATCTTTTGCTGCACTGACTTCTGCATGATCAGTAGGTAAGCGCCCTGTTATTACCCAGTAGCTCTTACCGTTTTGCGCTTTAAATTTCCACATAGCACACAATGGCGCTAAAAAGCGGCTATCTTTGTCTATTACTGATTTAGGCATAATGCCTTTTTCTGCTAAGTATTTTTGGGCGTTTTGAAAACACTCGCGTTGCCAAGCAACCCGTTGTTGCTCTATTTGTGCTTGCTCTTGCGCTGTTAATGGTTTTTTTTCTTCTTGCTGCATTTTATTAACCTTTACTGCTTTTTTCTACACTCTAAGTGCATAACAAATAAGGTGCAAGCATAAAACACCTGCTTTGCACCTTAAATACACCATTTGATTTGTTTTTAATCACAATTGCACTTAAGCAATAGTAAATCGCTGTTATTTTATATTGTGATCAAACGAGCCTACATCACCTGGGAACACGACTGGCGATTCAATCCCGTCTTTGCTTATCGCTGCAACACCAAAATAGTAATTATCTATAACAACGTTTTTAAGTGTAGCTTTACTTACATTGCCCACATCTTGGCTAAATTGCCATTGCGGCTCACTGGTATAGCGCCAATAAATACGATAACCGGCAATATTATCATCATCTGAACTTTGCCACGAAAGCGTAGTGTCGGCCTTAACTGCGCCTTCAATTTTTACCTGCTTAGGAGGAGCTGGCGCCCAAGCCATTGAAGCCATTGTTACTGCGTTCAGTGATGTAAGCTTTGCTGTGTAGTCAAAATCAACGCCATCTATGGTATCGCCATAAACCACACCATTTTCTGTACGTAAATCTTGATGTTGTCGGTCGTAATGCTCATTAGTTTCCATAATTCTGACTGCTGCAAAACCTGCATCGTTAAACGGTCTATGGTGCCCGCCCCGGCCAAATCTATCTAACCTGTAAACTAACATCGTATCTAAATTTGGAATATACCTATCGGCAATTGTATCTATATAGCGCGCTAAATTACGGCTCGCCGAATCGACTTCACCACCTGTAAAACGGCGCGTTCTTGCTTGTTGTTTCGTTTCTACTACACGCGTGCCTTCTGAGAAAATACGAGCCGTTGTATTGTCGGTAACGCCATTAATACCGGTAATATTGCCAATCATGTCGTTATTTAAAACGCCATGTACTTGCCAATTGTGCTCTTGCGCATACGCTGTGAGTATTTTACCGCCAAATAAACCTTGCTCTTCGCCCGACAACGCTGCATACACAACTGAGCCATTAAATTTATGCTTGCTTAGTACACGTGCAGCTTCAATAACCCCTGCCACGCCTGAAGCGTTATCATTAGCACCCGGTGAATTACTGGTAAAGTCCATTACATCGCTCACCCGCGAATCAATATCGCCCGACATAATAACCATTCGGTTTGGCTCAGTACTACCACGCTGAATAGCCACTATATTCACTACTTCAACAGGATTAGGAATTCGTTTTTCACCTGATATAGTGTCTTTAACTTCAATAACTTCTAGGCAACCACCACATTGCGCTGATATTTTTTCAAACTCTTTTTTAATCCAACGCCGTGCAGCACCTATGCCCCGTGTATCTGACTTAGTTTCAGAAAGCGTATGGCGGGTACCAAAATCCACCAGCGTTTGTATGTCGCTCCCAATACGTTTAGCTGATACCTGCGCTGCAATATCATGTAGCTTTTGTTGTTCTTCATATTTTATGCTGGCATGAGCCTGTGCTGATAATCCTGCCGTACAAGCAAAGGCTAACGTACTCAATTTAATAAGTTTAGTTGTAATAGAAAAAGGGGTTTTGCGCATTATAAGCTCCTTATTTTTTACCTTACCATTACTCAACAACCTATTTAGTGCAACTATTTTGAGTTAAAGCTTTATACAAGTAAGCTCAACTGTAAAAATTAACCACACTTAAGTACTCCCCTCTTTTAAGCAAAAAAGCGTATTACAAACCTTGTTACATAAATACGCTGTATACATAGCGTGTTTTCGTGGCAAACTAATGGGGTGTTTTATTTGTATTTGTAACCTATGCGCCAGCTTAAAGCCGATACTGTCTCTGCCAATTTAATTGCCACTAGTAACAACCAATATGGGCCTATTTGTGTTTATCAAAATACTACCTATCGCTGGTTAACACTTGCCCAAAATGCGCAAAGCGATATCACTATTCAAGGGGTGATGAGCCTTAATAAGAATGAACAATTACTGATTGCGGTTAATCAATGTATGCTGTTATTTTTACTTAAAGCAGCTGAGCCACTACGGGTTTTAAATTTAGGTTTAGGTACTGCAGGCATTGAGCGAGCCATTCATTATTTACATAAAAAAACGGCTTATATAAGTAATTTAGCTGTGTTTGACAGTGTAGAAATAAACCCCGCGATGATAAGCGTTGCTAAGCACCATTTTAACTTGCCCGCTAATCATACAGTGCACTTACAAAATGCAGAGCTGTTTGTTGCAACGTGCACGCGCACATACAATGTCATTACAATTGATATTTTTAGTGGCGATGTACATCAAGACTTTTTATCTAACAGCGTATTTTGGCAAAACATACGTCGCTGCAGCGGGCTAAATGCGCAAATTATTATAAATTTAAACCCTAAAACAGGAAAAGAGCTCCAAGCTTTACTCGTCCTGTTTAGGCAACACTTTAGCTGTATTGCCCTTATAGAGTTTAACGAATACAAAAATATTGTCGTGATGCTTTCTCAGCAAAGCTTAGTGCACATTAATAAAGAAGAAATAGCCCATTCGCCATTATTTAAAACGTGGGGACCTTCCCTTCACAACGACATAAACAGCATTTATCACATAGAGTAATTTAGCGCCCTGGTTCGTGTTTTTCATAGCACGGCAAATGGGTTTCTAATTGCTCCCAATTGGCTTTAGAGCTAACAAAATTATGCGACATTACCTGTTCAGTAATATCGTTATCTATCAACCCTAGGCGTATTCGCAAGCGAGATTTATCCTCTGCATTAGCACTGTAAATAGGTGAGCCACATGTTTTACAAAAAAAGCGCGCACGCCCAGGTTTGAAATTAAATTCAGTTAAATTATCTTCACCTTTGGTAAGTGTAAATTCGTGAGTGTTTACAAAACCATTCGTGGCAAAAGCAGTCCCGCTGTTTTTTCTGCATAGTGAGCAGTGACAATGAATAATTTGAGAAATAGCCCCTTTAATTTCAACACTTACCGCTTTACATAAGCACGTTCCAGTATACATATAATCCCTTTTATTATTTTAATTGCGTGTTGTTAGGTATTTTACGCGTTTAAAATATAAACGTCAGTAGAATAGATAAAACACAATATTGGTTGACTAATTTACACCAAATTGGTTATATAAATTTTAAGTTTGAAAAATTAAAAGTCATATATTGGTTTACCAATTTATATACTTATACTTACATTAGTAAAAGAGGGATTATGCGCGTTAAATACAGCTTACTGTTAGTGGCTTGCTCAGGATTATTAGCCTGTAGCCAAAACAATCAAAACGCTCCCTCTGCAAAGTGGTTATTAGTAGATAACTTTGAACAACCGCTAAAAGGTTGGACAAAGGCCGACACAGACAACCAAACTCAACCTTATGTCGCTAACCCACAAGTAACTAAAATAGAAGTTGAGGACACAGCCAAAGGGATTAACCATTTTTTAATTAAAAAGCCTGCCGAAAATGGTATTGTCGGCAACCGCAAAGCCCTCAGCTATAAAAAGCTTCCAAAAACAGTGCCCGTTGGCGAAACCTACACTTTTTTTACCCGTATTAACGTTGCCTCTTTTCCAAATAACCATGCTTTTGGATTAAGTAACTTAGAGCCAGAGCAAATAAACGTTCATGGCTACGACGCCTTTGAAGCCACTCTACGAGTAACCGATAAAACCGAATCAAACGGCTTAGTCAATACCGGGGCGCTAATGGTCAAAACTGATAAGGGCTATAGTAATATTCAAAACTATGCACAAGCGCAATCGGCTAAACCACTTGATACAAACAGTTGGTACAACATTTGGTACGTTGTTAATAATGCATCGGTAAAAATGCAAGGCCAGCAATACAATGTATATGTACAAGGCGGAGAATTTAAAAACCAAACCTTAGTGTATAAAAATGCCACCTTTAGAATGAAACGCGAGCGCCCACTTAGCTATTTTTTAGCTAACTGTAATACGGGCCCACATAAAAAGCCTTACGGAAATGGCGGTTTACGCTATGACGACATTTATATGATTAAAGGCGTAAATCTCACAAACCCTATTCGATAAAAGTAGCAGTGTAAATTAGTCGCTAAAGATCTACAGCGCGCCACTTAAATGGTATGATCATTTTCTATTATTTGTCATTTAAGTTTATAAAATGTATCGATTATTCGAAAAAATGACCAACGCATTTCCTGAGCAAAAGCCAACGCAGCCGCCCTCTACATTATTTGCGTTTTGTCGTCATTACACTAAAGGTATGGAGCTGTCGTTAGTTTTAATGTCTGTTAGTGCAGCCCTGCTTGCCATTTTAGAAGTATCGTTATTTAGCTATATGGGCCAATTAGTAGATTGGTTGGGCACCTACACACCGCAAACCCTATTTGAAGAGCAAAAAACCGAACTTATAAAAATGGCGATAGTGCTTTTAGTGATATTGCCTATAGTGGTGTTTTTTCACTCGGCTATTTTGCACCAAGCATTACTGGGTAATTACCCTATGTCGATTCGTTGGTCGGCGCATAGATACTTATTACGCCAAAGTATTAGCTTTTATCAAAACGAGTTTGCAGGGCGTATTGCCACAAAAGTAATGCAAACATCACTGGCCGTACGAGAAGCCGTAATGAAACTGCTCGATGTACTAATGTATATTGTGGTTTATTTTGGCGCTATGGTGTTTTTAGTTGCAGAAGCTGACTGGCGTTTAATGCTACCGCTTTTAGTGTGGGTAATTATTTATGCCGCCATTCAAATGTACTTTGTGCCAAAACTTAAAAAAATTGCCAGCTCACAGGCCGATGCGCGCTCTGAAATGACCGGCCGTATAGTCGACAGCTATACAAATATATCGACCATTAAGCTTTTTTCGTATACACAACGTGAAGAGCAATACGCTAAACAAAGTATGGATGTATTTTTACAGCCTGTTTATAAGCAAATGCGTTTAGTAACCAGCCTTAACTTTGCCATTAATAGCCTAAATTACTTATTAGTATTTAGTGTGGCCGCACTATCCCTTTATTTATGGTCGCTAAGTGCAATTAGCGCAGGCGCCATTGCTGTTGCGGTTAGTTTATCGCTTAGATTAAATGGCATGGCGCAGTGGATCATGTGGGAAATAAGCAGCTTGTTTGAAAACATTGGTACCGCAACCGATGGCATGAAAACCTTATCTACGCCAATTAAAGTAGATGACAAACCCGATGCAAAAACGCTTGCCGTTTCTAAGGGCGATATCGCGTTTTCAAATGTTCACTTTAACTACGGCAAAGCCGCTAACGAAACTAATCGCGGCCCGGTAATGAACGGCCTAAACCTACATATCAAACCCGGTGAAAAAATGGGCTTAGTGGGTCGCTCTGGCGCTGGTAAATCAACGTTAGTTAATTTACTCCTGCGCTTTTACGATACCGATTCGGGGACGATTAAAATTGATGGCCAAAACATTACCGATGTAAGCCAAGAAAGCCTTCGCCGCTATATAGCCATGGTTACGCAAGACACTTCCCTGCTTCACCGCTCTGTAAAAGATAATATTTTATACGGCCGGCCCGATGCCTCAGAAGCCGAAATGCTCAGCGCTGCCAAGCAAGCTAAAGCACTCGAGTTTATAAGCGATTTAGAAGATAGCAAAGGCAATAAAGGGTTTGATGCTCAAGTAGGCGAGCGCGGTGTAACCCTCTCTGGTGGGCAACGCCAGCGTATCGCTATAGCGCGGGTATTACTGAAAAATGCACCTATTTTAATACTCGATGAAGCCACCAGCGCGCTCGACTCAGAAGTTGAAGCCGCAATACAAGCAAGCCTAGATGATTTAATGACAGGTAAAACTGTGATTGCCATTGCTCACAGGCTATCGACCATTGCGCAAATGGACAGACTTATTGTACTTGATGAAGGACGTGTTGTAGAGCAAGGCAGCCACGAAGCGCTCATTGCACAAAATGGTATTTATGCTGGCCTTTGGGCACATCAAACCGGTGGGTTTATTGGTGTAGATTAGCCAAGATAAGATTATAAGCCGAAAATAGCGCGATTTTTATTGCGCATTACGCTATTAAATCAAATATTTATAATTTGTTCCTAATTTTATCCAAGCGAATCTCTTCCCTTGATTAAGTTAAGTCAATTATATACCATCCTTACTTATAATAATTTACGGATAGTTTACTTTCACATGGAAAAAACTCTTTATCTACTCCTATTCTGTGCCTCAACGCAATGTTTTGCAGACACCGCATATATTGGTGTTGACTATGTATTACCTGAAATGGCAATTAGTAACGAAGATGTTAAGCCAAAATCAACTGCACTTCGTTTAGGGGTCAGTAACAATAATATGGCTTTTGAAGCCCAATACCTAACCGCAAATGAGAAAGATAACCTTTATCGCATTGAATTCGATATAGAAAAAAGTGCCGCGTTATTTTTCGTAATGCAGTCTGATGTTGTTAATGGTTTCGGTTTAGATGTTTCAGTCGGCTATGCGCATACAGATATTACAGTTAATGGCCCTGAAGAAACTATAAATGATGAATTTCAATATAAAGGTTTTGCTTGGGGTGTGGCAATGCACCAAGATATTCCATACTTAAACAACACCCAAGTAAGGCTTGGCTATCAATCACTTTATGACAAAGACGATATCGAGATAACAGCTATTTCTCTTGGTTTTACTTACCAATTTTAGTCATTCTCTCATTTTAAAAGGTACAATCCTAAAATGGCAATAAAACACACCTCTCACAAACTCTCTATTATTTCGATATTATTAATAGCAGTTACTGGCTGTGGCTCTGATACTGAGTCAACCGACCTAAAAAAAGCAGTAACTCTCGAAGAGCTTCGCACTGAAGGTACAATTATAGAATCCGTTACTATTATCAATAATCAAACACGCATTAGACCTGGAGAACAATTTCAGCTTAAAGCCATGGGTATAGATAGTAACGGAGAAACGAGAGATGTAACCGATGAGCTTACTTGGAGTACAAGCGACCCCGAAGTAGCCACTGTCAATAGTCGTGGCTTAGTGACAGCCATTACTAATTCTCCACTGGATAGAGGCTTGATTACGGTTACTGGCACTACAATAAATGAAATATCCGGTGAAGGACAAATGTCAATTAGTGATGAAGCCGTTTCGAACATAGAACTAAAACAAGCCTCACCAGAAATAGGTGACATTAATACGTGTATAGAAGCAAGTATTAGTGCAGATATTACTTATTCAGATGGCTATATATCTTTAAATACAATAAAAGATATTAGTTTTACTCTTGATGATGAAACAAGCGCGTTAATCGATAACAACGGTACACTATATACCTCATCAAGTGAAATTGAGAACACTTCAATTACTGCGAATATAGGTAACATATCGGATACCTTAATTGTCACAGCCAACCCAGCTAACCTAGAGAGTATTGATATTCTTTCTGATGATACATCTAAGGATATTATCAAATTAAACTTAGGTTCTCGTATAAGCGTAGCTGCGCAAGCCAATCTAATAAACAACCCTTCTCCTTTCGATATAGACAATACTATAAAGTGGTCTACGTTAGATTCATATACTGTCGGTGTTACAAAGCAGGGCGAAAATAAAGGTACTTTACTCGCATTAAAACCAGGCGTTACAGAGCTTGTTGCGACCTGTGGTGGAGTGTATAAAACAATAGCCGTGCAAGTTGAAGGCGACGCAACCCTAGAAAGTATTCAAATTAATGACGCTGAAAATCCATTAACATTGAGCCCTCTGGGTACTTTAGATTTAACATTAACCGCTAACTATAGTGATACCTCTTCTAGCTTGAATGTTTCAGAATTTGCGAATTGGAGTGTAAATGGTAGCACAATTGCAAATGCTGAATTAATTAATATTGGAACCAATCAGGCTAGATATAGATTAACGAGTAATTCAAATAGTAACGGTACAGTTATCGTTTCTGTCAATTACGATGGGATAGTAACAAGTACACAAATCAATATTGAATAAAAAATAGTTAAATACGTCAAGCAAATAGCTCAGAACGAAGGTCTTAATTTACTAGGCCTTCACTTTATCCTTTCTACTCTCTTCCTCTTTACAGGTTTGTCCGCTTGGTCTACAAGCAACCAAAAAAGCAAGAACGAACAAAGTACTCTCAGGTATTATTTCTTCTAAAGCAACCTTTACTTACCCCCTATACCTAGAGGCGATGGTAAAACCAACAAACAACACTATGGCAAATGCTGTATAGATGCTTAGTACTGATTCTACCCAAGAATTGATGCTATGGAGTCATATGGTAGCGACCGAATTGGCCAAGAGTGGTTTGACCAGCATATGCATGTGAGTCATCACGAATTTATTCGAGACCCATTTCAAGACTATCAGCCTAAGGACGCTGCCTCTTGGGTTTACAACAACGGAGAAACATACCGCAATAAATTTCGTAGATATGGAGTACATTGGAAGGATGAGTGGAATTTGGATTACTATATAGATGGTGTTTTGGTCCGAAGTGTCCCTAGCCCTAATATTATTGATCCTGAAAACTATACTAACGGAACAGGCTTAAACAAGCCTATGCACATAATACTGGATATGGAACATCAGCCATGGCGAGACGTTAAGCCCAATGCATCTGAGCTTGCAGATCCCAATAAAAGTATATTTTGGGTAGATTGGATACGAGTTTATAAAGCCCAGTAATATATTAAAAACTTAACTTATTAATTGCGGAACTTGTGTTTACAAACCCTCTAATGTTTGCGGTATACTTACCGCATTTAATACGTTTTAAAACACATTCGTTGAGACTTAAAGGAAAGTACTTATAAGCTGAGACACTCACTAAGCTTTAAATTCCCTTACCTAACAACTAATCATTATAGTTATTTACTAAATGGGTTATTTCACTTTCAGTCAAAACTAAACTTCTATACAGAAAATTGTAATCAATTTCATCTTGTTGCTTTACAAATGAAAATGCCGCTTCAATCAAAAGTATTCGCTCTTTTGAACTATACATACTATACGCAATCTCTATGCTAGATGATAAGCTACTGACTAACATACCCTCGCCAGCCAAAAGCCTAAAATAATAGTGGTTGTTAACTTTATTTTCCGTTTAGCTTGTTTAAGCCATTAATCTTAAACCAATTAAAATTAGCATGACAATATTTGCTATAAAACTGATTAAAAAGAAGTACGTGCGTGGGCTTGGGTTTTTCTCTGTGGCTATAACGTAATACAGCGCCATATGAATTAATCGCGCTATTACATACACCCAAACACACATGGCAAATATAGGGCTTTGGTAATTTATAACAAATGCAAACAACACAGTACCAATAAACAACGCGCTGTTTTCTAGTGTGTTATGAAAAGTACGATGGGCTCTAAATATAAAACTGTCGTGCGATAAATCATCGCTAATTTTACCCGGTACAGCATTAGGTTGTTTAGCTTTGCTAAAGGTAGCTACCGACCACTGTACCACTAACATTATTAAGTAAACGTAAAACGCCATATAGGCAGAAAGCGCAACTTCAGTCATTTTTATGTCCTTAAAATTGTTTTAATTTAGTAGTTACGGCAAGTTTTAAGCCTAAAATAAGTTCATTATAATTAATAACTTGTAATTTATAGGTTCAATAATAATGTAAAAGCTGCAAAGCTATTTATAAATGTTACCCACGAATTAACTCCTTAACGTTAGCGTAATTGATACCACTGCGTGATCGGTTGTTAAATCGTCTCGTTCGTATTCTGGGTTTATTAAATGCCTGTCGTATGTATGATAATCACTCACTTCATAAAAGCTATCATCGTAACTTGGGTCAAATTCACACGAGAGTAAAATATAATCAAGTATCGTACTACTCGTTCCATAGTAATGGGTAGGGCTGCGATTTAATAATGGCGCAGCGGGGGAATTACTTTGTTGAGCATCTGGATGGCTGGCAGCGTTTTGCTGGGTGTTGTGCGCCGTAAATTGGCTCATTTTTAGTGTTTTAAATAACTGCCACGCGTCATTTAAACAATATTTTGCAAGGTATGTTTTAACATCAAACGCTGGGGCAAATCGCAATGTATTCGTTAGTAAATGGCTCAACACACCATCGGCAAGGTCGTTATTAAAATCGCCCATTAACACCATAGGCTGTTGTGTAGCTTCGCGTCGGGCAATCATTTCTATCATTAGTAAAGTAGCTTCACTACCGCGCTGAATGGTTGAGCCCCACGAGCCAGCCACATTTGCTTTGAGAGCGTCTATTATGTTTTTTTCGCTTGAGGGTGGCTCGGTTTTGGCTGAGCTAGTAGTACTTTCATCGCTTTCAATCATGGCTCGTTTTGACTTGAAATGCACTACATAACAGTCGGTATTACCTACATGGGGTAATTTAATGGTTGCTCTTAACACCTTACGGCTAAACGTAAAATTACTATTAAGGCCAAGCATTTCAACAAGCTCGGTATTGTGCTTAACCGCTGCTACATCAACAATCTCAAATTTAGACGCTATTGCCACGACCGGGCGTTTAAAAATAAAATCATCAATCACCTCTGGCGTATCAACCACAGCAAAATATGTATAGCCTTGCTGCGCCATTAACGCTTTTAGCGATTCAATACTAAATACTTCTTGAAAACCTACTACATCAGGCGTGTACTCATTTAAATAATCCACAATCCAACGCTGTTTGCGTGCCCATTGCTCTGCGGTATAAATTTTTTCAAAATCGTAATACGCATTAGGCGGCTCAAGGTAGTTAAATAAATTAAACGTGGCTATTTTAAATTGCGTGTTTTTTACTACAGGCTCGTTTAAATCAGCGGCAGATTCAGCCTCAAGCGTAGTGTGATGTAATGTCGATTCAAAATTACTGATAACAATAGCCTAGCGAATAAAAGTGCGTTAATTATACCCTAAAGGGTTTAAAGTTCTAAACCGTGAATTATTCTCAACATGCAAATAAAGCCCTTTATTTACGCTATACTGCCCTCCTCGTTATTAGCGCACACATAGGTATTATGAACTACTCAAATTTTGGTACTAAATTTACAAAACCCAACGGAATAACGCAGCTTATGGAAGATTTAGGCAGCGCTAATTCAAGCAATAATCCAAATATTGTTATGCTAGGTGGCGGTAACCCCGCACACGTACCACAGATTAATGCCGTATTTTTAGATGAATTACAAAAGCTAGTAGCCAGTAATAAAGTATCGCAAGTATTTGGTTTGTACGACGGGCCAACTGGCAATGACGAATTTAGAGCGGCCCTTGCTAAACAGCTAAATAGCGAGTTTGACTGGGGCTTAACACCACAAAACATAGCATTGGGTAACGGGAGCCAAGCTAACTTTTTTGTATTATTTAATATGCTTGCGGGCAAAATGAGCGATGGCACTAATAAGCGTATTTTGTTTCCGCTTGCGCCTGAATACGTAGGTTACGCCGACCAAGGTTTATCTGATGATATGTTTGTGGCAATCATGCCCGACATCGAAATTTTAAATACCCCCAGTGGCTCTAAGCAATTTAAATATGTCATTGATTTTGATGCAGTTGAAAACGTATTAGCCAACGATACCAGTATTAGCGCACTGTGCGTATCGCGCCCTACCAACCCAACTGGTAATGTCATTACCGATGAGGAAGTACGCCATCTAGATGCCCTTGCACACAAGTACAATATCCCCCTAATTATTGATAACGCCTACGGCGACCCCTTCCCGGGCTGTATTTACACCGATGCAAACCTTACGTGGAACTCAAACATTATATTGTGTATGTCGCTTTCAAAACTGGGCTTGCCAGGCCTGCGCACTGGTATTGTGGTTGCCAATAACGAAATAATTAAAGCCATTGGCCGTGTTAACGGCTCTATGGTGTTATCGCCTAACGCTATTGGCCCAAGCTTAGTAACCCGCTTAATTAACGAAGGCGAATTACTGCCTTTGTGTAAAAATACGGTATTGCCTTTTTATAAAAATAAAGCAGAGATAGCCATAAACCTGTTTGATGAAATTTTTGCAGACTTACCTGTCTATTTGCATAAACTCGAAGGCGCGTTTTTTATGTGGCTATGGTTTAAAGACTCAAAAATAACCAGCGAAATGCTTTATCAAAAACTCAAAGAGCAAGATGTATATATAATTCCTGGGCATAACTTTTTTATTGGCATTGAAGATAGCTGGGAGCACAAACACCAGTGCGTACGCATTAACTACGCCAACGATGAAGCCACACTCAGAAAAGGCTTAGAGGCTATTAAGGCGCTTATTATGTAGCGCTTTAATTAACGTTATACATCGTATTTTAACGAGGTGGTTAACGCTTAGCGTTAGCCACTGTGTTTTTTATTTAACCTACTGTTTAGGGGCTAACGCCTTGGTTAACAGGGCAAACAGCAAGCCACCTAAAGCACCTGCTAGTAACTGCAAATAAAATCCCCATCCACGAGCGCCCGCTATAATATGAATATTCATAATCGACTCAATCGCCACTAAGACCACGGCAAAAGCAGTGATACCCGATGCCACAAATAACACCATGCTGTATTTTTCAAACTTTTTAACAAGTAACACAACAGCAAAAAAAGCGATAGCTAAAGCAATGGCAATAATAGCGCCATAGGTAGGTAATAGCCCTAACCAATCATCTAGCGTTAAGTTAATACGGTCGCTTAAGCTGACCACAACGCCCACATCAACTAATTGATTGACAACGTATTGGCTATGAAACAAGCTAGCAAGCGTAAAGGTAAATAACCAAGAAACTAAAAATATAGGGAGTAAACGTGTTAAAAATGGCATGGTTATCTCAACTTAAAATAAAGCTTTTTTCTTACAGTAGCAAAGGCTTGCAATGTAAACAACGACTCTCTCAATTAGCGCTATGGCTGTTTGTAGGGCTTTTTGCATCTACAGCCAGTGCTGCTGAATTACCTAAAGAGCAATACAGCACTCACACACTCGCAGCACAATTAAATTCGCCGTGGAGCATGGTTAAGCTACCAAACGGGTCATGGCTAATTACAGAGCGCGACGGCCACGTTGTTATTGTAAAAAACAATCAGCAAACTAGAGTAAATTTAAACCTTGAAGGTTTATACGTTGCAGGCCAAGGCGGCTTACTCGATATAGTGCTCTCGCCTAATTTTAACACCAGCAAAGAAGTTATATTTACCTACGCACAAGGCACAGCTGAGGCTAATCGCCTAGTAATTGCAAAAGCTACGTTTAATGGTACCGGCTTTTCAACGCCTGTTATTATTTACACAGTAGCGACTGATAAAAATACCCCACAACACTACGCTGGCCGCGCCCTCTTTTTACCCGACAACACTCTACTGTTTTCAACTGGTGATGGCTTTGATTTTAGAGAGCAAGCACAAGTAATAACCAGCCAACTTGGCAAACTATTACGCATAAACCTAGATGGCACTATTCCAAAAGATAACCCATTTATTAATCACAAAAACCCCAATGCACACGCTGTTTACTCGCTCGGTCACCGAAACCCACAGGGCTTAGTGTATGATTACGATACCGAGCAAATTATTAGCCACGAGCACGGCCCCGCCGGTGGCGATGAGCTAAATTACTTAACGCCAGCTACCAACTACGGCTGGCCGGTGATCACCTACGGTGACGATTATTCACAAGCACGTATTTCTCCATTTAGAGACTACCCCGGTATGCAAAAGCCAAGCGTAGATTGGACGCCATCAATTGCCCCGTCAGGCATGGCGTATTACGGCACTAAACACGCCGTATTCCCTTCACTTCAAAAACATGTGCTCATTACCACCCTCGTTGATAAAAAGCTCTACAGCGTTAATCTGGCTAATGGCGAATTCACCCAATCGCATATTTTCCCAGAGGCTAAAGGCAGGCTCAGAGATGTGTTTATTACAGCTAAAGGTAATGTAGCGATATTAACCGATGGGAAAGATGCTGAGCTGGTGTTGGTAAAGCCAGAGTAGTTCACAAAGGGGATTAAGAGGCGCTTCGCTATAATAGCGGCTTAAGGGAGCCGCTTTAATCACTCACAATCAGACAATGGTTCACTAATTGTCAGTGTATTAGTACCAAAATCTAATATAGCTTGGTATTTTCTAAAAAATGGAGAGCCTAATAATCCATGTATTGTATCGCCACCACCAGCGGCCTGAACATGGTCTAGGTTGAGTGATACAAACTCTGTACTTTGATACAATTGGCCTGCCAATTCAAATTTTAAAACGTCTATTAAGCCCATTTCGTGTTTGGATGTACCTAAACCTGCGGCATTTTCCTCGCTTAGTTCTTCTTGTATTCCAAGCTTGTTTATACATGCTCTATCTAAAACAGATGCACCCGCCGCTGTATCTAAAATTAAACGTACTGTATACCCGTTTATTTTAGCCTGAATAATTTGATGGCCTGTTTCTGTTACTTCAAATTGCAAGCTTGTGGTTTTAGCTAATTCCATAATGTTCCTTATTTAGGTTAATTGAAACACACTCTACTACAGTTACCTTCTAACACAACCTTATAAATATTAAGTCGCTAGCTTGCACTTACACCCTTTTGTAGTTAAAACATGGCTGATATTTCTGAAGCTAAAAATACAAAAACTAATTTTCTTAAAGCCAATTAATTCACAAAGAGGGCTACAGCCACTTCGCTTTTAGAGAAATATAATAGCTTAAATAAAGGTGTTTTGAGCAAATTGCGACTTGATGTCTGAAGTCAAGATTTGACCCCAGCGTTTTTAATTGACTTGTTATATGCCGTAGTCTCGTTCTACTTTAGATATACGCACTTTAAAGGAAGCATACCAAGATTTACGCCCAGTTTTTTGAGCTTCTAAATGCTCAGAGTTTGCCTTCCAATTCTTAATGGAATCTAAATCTGCCCAGTAAGAAACTGTTATTCCCACATTTTCTCTAGCGGATTCTACACCAAGAAAGCCAGGTTGTTGCTCTGCTAACTCAACCATTCTATTGGCCATTTCACCGTAACCATTGTCATCTTCTGTTCGTGTCGAGGTGAAAATGACAGCATAATATGGTGGTTTAGGCGTATTCGCGATAACTGACATTGGTGCTCCTAGGCATATAACTTTTCAATAACGGGCGCAGGCACGTAGGGCATAATGGCGAAGCCGCCCTGCGTGTATGCGTCCCAGCGAACGAAGTGAGCGAGTTTATTGAGTTGTTATGTACGTGCATAAAACAACCTCGTTTCCTTTGGTGTTACGCATCGTTAATAGCGTAATAAATAATCCTATTTACTTTTTGTGAAGTCGTTGCTTCTGGCATTGTTTCAATAATTTCTTTGGCTATGAACACTTCCAGAAAGTACCTATCTTTGACGCCACCAAAAATGGGATTTAAACCAGATTCATCTTCTGCTGCAACAACAGCTTTAGTACTTGTATTTAATTCCTCACCGACTTTTACCCAGATTGTTGCTTCGTCATCAAGGTCGTCAATTTTTTCAATTACTTCTATTAGTTTCATTTTATGAGACAAAGTACATAACGCCCAATTCAAGCGCCGCCGAAGGCGGTCGCTTGGAATTGATTGTTAAGTGTTTTTCCAGCGTAATATATAATTTGTAATTGGCCACCAATTTTCTTCATTTGGTTCTTCGGTGTTAGTCCAGTATTCAATTTCTGTTTCATGAATATCCTCGTCACGATGTAATAAATGCATTACTTCTTTAAATAATTCGTGTTGCTTGTCATTATTTTGTACATACTCATTTAGGCACTCGAAAAGAAAACAGCCAAGCACACGCTTTTCTGATTCACTTGTACTTTCTTGCTTATAAAGATCCAGATACTGTTCGGTTTCTTCAAGCCTACACGACGTATATTCAAAATCTTGATCTTTTTCATCGAATCTAGTTGATGCATCTACGCCTAACTTTTCAAATACCTTTGTAGCAGCATCCATTTTCGGATATTTAAGATGTTCTCGTAGCATTTTTTACACTTAACGCCTGCCAGCAGGGGCGCTGAATACGTCCCTCTGGCTGGCTTTGTTACAAGTTTCTACCCTATGCATCATCAAACCTGATGCCATGAACTTTGGTTACACCATCTTTGTGAATCAGAGTTAATTTCACAGATAGCTTACGATTTTCATATTGCACAACAGTAGTATAAATTGCTTCTGTCTTGTCACTGCCATTAAATGAATTAAAGTGTGTCCAATTAACTAATTCTGGTGCCTCATGCGAAGTCATCTGGCCTAGCTTTTTCGTTTGCTCAAGCATTGCAATCCACTGTTGCTCTGGTTGCTGAGAGAAGCCTTCCTCTGTCATTAGAGATTTAAAGTCCGCAACCTTCCAGCTGTCAATTTGATCCAATGCTTTCTCAACAAATGGTACAAAGACAAGCTCTTTATCGGGACCAGTATCACCGTTTGAATAGGCTATAAGTGCACCCACAGCCAGCGTTGAAAAAACACCAGCGAGATATGATAAGAAATACTTCAAGGTTTACTCCTTTGACTTGTAACGCTTTGCCAAGGGGCAAATGCGAACGTTGTTGGGCGAAGCCCAGTGAGTATTTGTCCCAGCCGCGCTTTTTGCGGCGAACTTTGGCAACTTGTTAGGTTCCTGTTTTAGGGATGTTACATTTGATCATAAACCAATTCTTTTCGCTTTCGTTAAGCATAGCGAACCCCATATTTTCTTCGCCGAAATGGGAAATTCTTGTTTTTGATGGATTACCAAAAGAAAAATAGCCTTCTCGACGCTTTCCACTGTCTTCATAAGAAAATGCCTTCATGACAAACCAAACACCATCAAAGTACTGAAACCAAATTAATTTGATTCCTTTACTTTTAGCGAATGAAATGAATTCGTCAAGTCGGCCATCAGAAACTTCTACTTTCTTTTTAGTCCCTTTTATTGAAACGACATTTACCGGCAGGTTTTTACCATCATCTTCATCTATCCACTGAACAAGCTCAAATTTTCCTTTCTCAGCCAACTTAATCAAATGCTCTAAGCTACTATGATGTTTCGACAAAAAGCCTTCTGCTCTTTTTTCTACCCTGTTTTTGAAAGGATTATACTCGTCAGAACACCCCAGCACTAAAAATCCAACAGCAAGAATCGTGAGTAATCTCATAGGAACCTAACTTTTAAATAAGGGGCGCAGGCGCGTGGGGCATAATGGCGAAGCCGCCCCGCGTGTTTGCGTCCCAGCCCGCGCAGCGGGCGAACTTGATTTTTTTGTTATTTGACCTACCCAAAAAAACAAGCGTATTCATCATGATCTATAACGGCAAAGACTTGCTCAATAGTTTTTACATACATATTTGGCTCATAGCCATGCCATTTTAGATCTTGTCGCATCCAGAAAATTTTCCATTTACCTTGAGCGCGGATAAAAGTTGCTTTAGCCATGTCCAGGTCATGATATTCATTTGGGCTGTTCCAAACAGGACGCGTTTCATATATATAAACTGATTGCTTCTCCAGCCGCCAACCAATGTCTAACTCATTTCTAATATGCACTGGTGGCCTACGCTTATTTAAAAAAGCGTTGGCAGCTTTTTCTATCTTCTTTATTTCGAATTCACTTAAGGCCATAAAAGTTTAATTTTCCACCTGTCACATAACAATTTTGTCTACGACATTTGTCGTTTTATAAACCGACAAATGTCCATATATTACAATGCATTTATCTTAACCATCAAATAAACACCTGTAAACAATTAGTTAACTGAAAATTATTTTTATTCAGTGCGAAAATACACCGAAATAGTGGAGATCAGTAATATTGGACAAAACAATATGCACTGTCTATATATACAGTTAAATTTTACTAGAGATTCATATCATGAAATCACCTTTTTAACTATGATAGCCGAACAAATGTATCTAAAGCGTTATGCTAAAAGTACCATTAAAGCGTATTTATACTGGATAGCTTCGTTTATTTGTTTTAACTCTATGAGGTACCCAACAACGATGGGAGATAATGAGGTCGAACTTTTTTAAATCATTTAGTCAACCAACAAAATGTTGCTCCTAATACTCAAACACAAGCCTTAAATGCGTTGTGCTTTTTATTTAAAGAAGTGATTAAAAAGCCACTCTCATTATCATTAGGTTTTATTAAGAGCAAACGAGCAACTAAACTACCGGTAGTTTTAACGCAGCAGGAAATAAATAATTTTTTTAAAGTGTGCTCTGCGAAGCATTATTTACCCTGTGGACTACTTTATGGCAGTGGTATGCGATTAATGGAGGTACTGCGTTTACGAGTACACGATATTGACATTGACTATAACTGCATTCGAATTTGGGATGGCAAAGGAGGTAAAAATCGTGTTGTAACGCTTGCAGTAGAGCTCATACCGCAATTACGTTCTCAAATACAATTAGTTGATAGTTACCTGCAATTAGATCTGAAAAACCCTTTATATAGCGGCGCTTACATGCCGCATTTGTTACGTAAAAAATATCCAAACCATAACAAACAATTAGGGTGGCAATATTTATTTTCATCACATAAATTAAGCATTGATCCTGAGAGTAAGCAGCTGAGGCGTCATCATATTGATGAAGAGCAATTACAACGCGCTGTTAAACAGGCTGCTGACGATGCAAAAATTAGGAAACACGTTACACCACATACCTTACGCCATTCATTTGCAACGCACCTATTGCAAAGTGGCGCTGATATTCGCACGGTTCAGGCACAATTAGGCCATAGTGATGTGCGAACAACCCAAATATATACTCATGTTTTACAACAAGGAGCCAATGGTGTTGTAAGCCCATTTTCGAGATTATAAAACCAGCAAAAGTTTTTAATTGTGTGTCACGCGTTAAAGTACGCCTTATACAAAAATAGCGCCGATATGTATGAAGCCGATTCTTACACAATGAATTTCACTGCGAATTAATATCTCAGCTTTTACCTTTAACCTCGAACCTTTTCCTAAAACAAAAAAACCGCTGTTCGTTAAAAAAGCGGCTTTTCTACTTATAGCTGATAGCTAAAAACTTACAGCTAGTACTTTAAACTTTCCCAATCACTTCAAGTCCACCCATGTACGGGCGTAATACTTCTGGTACGACTACTGAACCATCGGCTTGTTGGTAGTTTTCTAGTATGGCTACGAGGGTACGGCCAACCGCTAAACCTGAACCATTTAGTGTATGTAGTAACTCTGGCTTTTTAGCACCTTCACGGCGAAAACGTGCTTGCATACGGCGCGCTTGGAAGTCGACCATATTTGAACAAGACGAAATTTCGCGGTAGGTATCTTGGGCCGGTAACCATACTTCTAAGTCGTATGTTTTAGCTGCGCCAAAGCCCATATCGCCCATACATAAAATTACTTTACGGTATGGTAGTTCTAGTGCTTGTAAAATTTGCTCTGCGTGGCCTGTTAGCTCTTCAAGCGCTTGCATTGAATCTTCTGGTTTTACTAGTTGAACTAGTTCAACTTTATCAAACTGATGCTGGCGAATTAAGCCGCGTGTATCACGACCGTAGCTGCCCGCTTCACTTCTAAAACACGGCGTGTGCGCAGTTAAGCGAATCGGTAAATCGCTTTCTTCGTAAATTTCGTCACGTGCGCTATTAGTCAGCGGTACTTCTGCTGTTGGGATTAAGCTAAAGCCAGCTTGTTGTTCACCGTCGTCGTTTACTAGGCCTAATGTATGGAATAAATCGCCTGCAAACTTAGGTAATTGGCTTGTACCGTAAAGGCTTGCGCTATTTACTAAGTACGGTACATACATTTCTGTATAGCCGTTTTTATCTGTGTGGGTATCTAGCATGTATTGCGTAAGTGCACGGTGCATACGCGCTACTTGGCCGCGCATTACTGTAAAACGTGCGCCACTAATTTTAACGCCCATTTCAAAGTCTAGGCCGTTTAGGTCTTGCCCTACGTCTACGTGATCTTTTACTTCAAAGTCGTACTTTTTAGGCGTGCCCCAGGTAAGTATTTCAACGTTGTCGTCTTCATCAGCGCCTTCTGGTACTGATTCGTCTGGCAAGTTTGGAATTGCTAAAGCAATTTCGTTAATGGCGTTGAGTACTTCGTCTTGCGCTTTTTTAGTTGCGTCTAATTCGCTGCCTAAATTTGCCACTGCGTCTAGTAGTGGTTGTGCGTCTTCGCCTTTTGCTTTTGCTTGGCCAATGGCTTTAGCACTGGCGTTACGTTGACTTTGAAGCTCTTGCGTTTTTACTTGTAATGTTTTGCGTTGTTCTTCAAGTTCTGTCACTTTTGCAATATCAAGCTCGTAGCCACGAGCCGCTAAGCGTGCTGCAGTTTGCTCAACGTCTTGTCGTAAATATTTAGAATCTAACATGTTAGTTTTTTAACCTTTTTGCATTACCAGCTGAAGGCCCAGCCAAGCCATAAAAATACAGATCATCACATTTAAGATGATATTGAGGGCCATTTTAATAAAGTGACCTTGTTGTAATAACAACAACGAGTCCATTGAGAATGTTGAAAAGGTGGTTAACGCACCTAAAAAGCCAATACCAATAAGGGTTTTAGCGGGGCTTGTGGCGATAATTTCTTTCTCTATCAAACCGTACAAAATGCCCATTAACAATGAACCCAGAATATTAACCGTCAACGTGCCAAAAGGGAATCCCCTACCAAGGAGTTTTAGCATGGTTTCGCTAATAAAAAAACGTAAACAGGCTCCTGAGGCGCCGCCAAGGGCGATCATCATATAAAGTTTAATCATTTTCGTATCGTTTAAGTGGGCTTTGCGCGTCGCGATCTTTTAAGTAATCAAGCTTTTGCTTAATTTTTTGCTCAAGGCCACGATCGCTCGGTAAATAATAGTGTTTGTCTTGAATTTCTGGCGGTAAATATTTTTCACCAGCGGCAAAGGCACCCTCTTCGTTATGTGCGTAGCGATACTCGGCGCCATAGCCTAAATCTTTCATTAGGTTTGTAGGCGCGTTTCGTAAATGCTCTGGCACTGGGTAGCTTGGCTCGTTTTTGGCATCAGCTTTTGCTTGGTTAAATGCCATATAAACCGCATTACTTTTAGGTGCGCTGGCTAAATATAAAGTGGCTTGAGCAATGGCGCGTTCGCCCTCGCTTGGGCCTACACGCTGAAATATATCCCATGCGTTTAACGCCACTTCCATTGCCCGTGGGTCGGCATTACCTATGTCTTCTGTGGCAATGGCAAGTAAACGCCTTGCTACATAAAGAGGGTCGCCGCCACCGGCTAAAATACGGCAATACCAATACAGCGCACCATCGGGTGAGCTGCCTCGTACTGATTTATGAAAAGCCGATATTAAATCGTAAAATTCATCGCCGCCTTTATCGTATTTAGCTAAATGGGTTGGTAGTACTTGGCTTAATACGTGCTCATCTACGTTGTATGTGCCGTTTTGCTCACTCGTTAAATCAACCGCTTGCTCAAGCAGGTTTAACACTTTACGGGCATCGCCGCCGCTTGCTTGGCAAAGCGCTTGTTTGGCGTTATCGGCAATAACAATGTTTTTTTGGTTTAGTTGCTCATCTTGCTTAAGTGCGCGCTCTATCACTGTGTATAGGTCGGTATCGGCTAGCGACTTTAAAACATACACGCGTGCACGCGATAAAATCGCATTATTAAGTGCAAATGAGGGGTTTTCGGTTGTCGCGCCTACAAATATAAAAGTGCCGTCTTCTATGTGAGGTAAAAATGCATCTTGCTGCGATTTATTAAAACGGTGTACTTCATCCACAAACATTAAGGTGCGTTGCCCGCGGCTTTGTAGGTTATCGTGCGCTTGCATTACGCTGTCGCGAATATCTTTTACGCCTGCGGTCACAGCCGACATTTGTATAAGTTCGGCATCGGCGTGGTTTGCAATAATTTGCGCAAGGGTGGTTTTACCTACCCCAGGCGGCCCCCACAAAATTAAGCTGTGGCAACGCCCTGCAACAATGGCTTGGTGCAAGGGCTTGTCGCTACTTAGTAAATGCTGCTGACCTATGTATTCGTCAAGCGTTGTTGGGCGCATGCGCGCCGCAAGTGGGCGTACATCGGGCCCAAAGTTAAAGCCTAAATTATTCACCGTTACTCTGATCGTCTATTTCTACACCCTCTGGTGGGGTAAATTCAAAGGTGCTTGTATCAAGCGAGGTATTTACTTGTGCATTGTTAAAACTAAACGACGAAAGCTGACCAGAATTATCCGTCACAACTAACTTAGCAAGGCCTTGCTCGTTACCTGCAAAGGTAATATCAAGTTGCTCTACTTGGCTTTCTACGCCTTTATTTGGCGTTACACTAAAGCCAGAGTCTGTAGCTTGAACACTGTATTTTTCCCATTGTGCGGGATCTTTTGAAGTAAGCAGTACAAACGGTGTTGAATCTATAAGGCTATGGGTATCCATAATAGTTACTTGCTCAGCAAAGCTGTCGAAGTAATAGGTTTTGTCACCATTTGATACAAATAAGGTATCGTCTGGGTTTGTTTGCTGCCAGCGGATCATCATAGGTTGTTTAAGGGCAATTGTGCCCTCGCCTTGCATAACCGCTTGGCCTTGCGGATCGGTTACGTTTTGAGAAAACTGCGCTTTAAAACTTTTAAGGGTTGCGAGTTTGTCTTGCAGTGCTTGGCTGTCATCAGCAAAGCTAGGCGTGGCAATTAAACTGCCAAGCACTAATAATAAACTGTTTAATTTTTTCATTAATTTGCTCCATTAGGTACTAATACATCGCGAGCGCCGTTATGGCCTGGTGAACTCACGATACCCGATGTTTCCATTTGTTCTACTAGTCGTGCTGCGCGGTTATAGCCAACACGTAATTTACGTTGTACTGACGATACCGATACTTTGCCGGTTTCGATTACAAACGCAACGGCTTCGTCGTATAGCGGATCTGACTCTTCATCTGCGTTTTCACTGGTTTCACCTGGTAATAAAACATCTTCTGTGGCATCACCATTTAAAATTTCATCAATGTAATTAGGTTTACCGCGTGCTTTCCAATCGTTTACTACCGCATGTACTTCATGGTCGTCTACAAATGCGCCATGCACACGCTCTGGTACGCTTGTGCCTGGCGGTAAGTAAAGCATATCACCCATACCTAATAGGTTTTCGGCGCCTTGTTGATCCAATATGGTACGCGAGTCTATTTTGCTCGACACCTGAAACGCCATACGCGTAGGTATATTGGCTTTAATTAAGCCGGTAATTACATCTACCGATGGGCGCTGTGTTGCAAGTACTAAATGTATACCTGCGGCACGCGCTTTTTGCGCAATACGGGCAATAAGTTCTTCAACTTTTTTACCTACAATCATCATCATGTCGGCAAATTCGTCTATTACTACCACTATGCTCGGTAATTTATCTAATTCGTCTGGGCCTTCTTTCATGCCGTCGGTGTCTTTAAATAATGGGTCAAGAATCGGGTAACCCGCTTCTTTGGCCTCAAGTACTTTTTGGTTGTAACCTTTTAAGTTACGTACACCCAACGCCGACATTAATTTATAACGGCGTTCCATTTCGCCTACACACCAACGCAACGCGTTAGCCGCTTCTTTCATGTCGGTAACAACTTCACACAATAGGTGCGGAATACCTTCGTAAACCGAAAGCTCAAGCATTTTAGGGTCAATCATGATCATACGAACATCATCAGGGCCCGATTTGTACAGTAAGCTTAATATCATTACATTAACGCCCACTGACTTACCCGAACCCGTGGTACCCGCTACCAGTAAATGGGGC
Organism: Pseudoalteromonas sp. 2CM41L; assembly: GCF_023161905.1. Taxonomy (NCBI): domain Bacteria; kingdom Pseudomonadati; phylum Pseudomonadota; class Gammaproteobacteria; order Alteromonadales; family Pseudoalteromonadaceae; genus Pseudoalteromonas; species Pseudoalteromonas sp. 2CM41L. The sequence goes on along the minus strand of NZ_JALNTN010000003.1, from coordinate 251,168 downwards.
ATTTTACCTAAATCGGCACACACAGGTTGCCCTGCAATATCTTTACCTAACACCATGGTTAGTGGCGATGGATTTTGCTCAAATTTAGGGGCGTTAATTACCTCAGATAAACGTACAATTTCGCGGTACTTGTTAGGCAGCTCTATCCCTATGTAAGTTTTACCTGGGATCACCTCAACCACACGTACGCTAATTGCCGATAACGAACGGGCTAAATCTTTTGATAAACCAGTAATTTTAGACACCTTTATACCCGGCGCTAAATCAAGCTCAAAACGTGTTACAACTGGGCCTGGGTATACGCCAACCACTTTTGCTTGTACGTTAAAGTCGAGTAATTTTGTTTCAACAAGACGCGATACACTTTCAAGCTCTTCTTCCGATATCGGGTTTTTTGCTTTATCCGGTCTGTCGAGTAAATCAAGCGACGGTAATGGCCCTGGCGGTGGCTCTTTATCAAGTAACTCTTCAAATTTTTCTTTTGCTGTTGGCGGTGGCTGATATGCAGGTTTTGGCTTAGGCATAGGTCTTGCTGGCGATACCACCGTGGTAACCGGTTTTTCAGGCTCAACAACTTGGCTTTGGTCAAGCGCGTTAAGTGCAGCCGCTGTATCCATTGGCTCATCGTCTATGGCGCTAAAGCCAATTTCTTGGTCGAGTATATCGTCTAGCTCATCAAATGGGCTGTAGTCATCACTAATTTGCGGCTCGCTAAAGGTAGGTTGCTCTTTAGTAATGGCTTTTTGTTTAGCTGGTTTTTTACTTTTAGCAGGCTCTTGTTCAAATTCTAATGATTGCTCGAGTGTGGTATCGCTTTTTTCATAATCGTCAGAATCATCATTAAATTGCGCATCGGCTTGCACCAGATTTGCCGCAATACGCTCTCGTTGCATCCAACCTTGGGCGTAATTAGCAGTGTAACGGTAGCCTCTAACCACTAAATCGCCGAGGTAGTCTACAAATTCAACCCACGACACACCGGTTAATAAAGTAAGCCCAGCAAAAAAGAAGCACAATAATAGTATAGAGGTACCGGTAAAGTTAAATGCTGGCATCATGGCCGATGCAATCACATCGCCCACTACCCCACCGGATGAAAAGTTATAAATATCATCAAAGTTAATACTGCTGATTGCCGTTGCTGAGGTAATAAATAAAGCAAAGCCAATAACTCGCAAGGCAAGTGTGGTGTAATCGAGCTGTAAAATACGATGAGGTTGTTTAAATAATAAATAGCCAAACAGCTGAATAGCGGCTGGCACTAAATAAGCAAGCCAACCAAATGACAGTAATAATATATCGGCCACCCAAGCACCAGCAGTGCCTGTAATATTTTTTACGTTTCTAAATTCACCCGTTTGCGACCACGCAGGGTCAGCGGGATCAAAGCTGATTAAAGCACATAAAATGAATATTGCCGCAAAGGTACTGATGATCAGCCCTGTTTCTAATAGTCTTTGCACACCGTTTAGGCGCATAACTTCCTATCCCTCTTTATTGTTCTATTGGCACTTGCTTGCAATCAAATACCTTAGCAGGAAATGCAATTTGATGCACTCTATCTTAATGTGTATGGCCTGATTATGAACAAGTTTTTATAAATTAGAGTGTGTTTATCTTTTGCGGTTAAATTTACGCAATGTAAGGGCGAATTATTACGCCGTCTTCACCTTTTACTTCTTCCATTACTACATAGGTGCGGCTCTCACTCACGTTTGGCAGCTTTAAAAGAATGTCGCCTAGTACACCTCGGTATTCTGACATATCGTTTACGCGTGTTTTTAATAAAAAATCAAAATTACCCGATACCAAGTGACACTCTATTATCTCTTCGTGCTGTTTAACCGCCGCACTAAACTCATCAAATACGTCGGGCGATGTTTTGGTAATGGTTACCTCAACATACACAGATAAGCCTTGGCCAAGCTTTGCTGGATCAACCACCGCTTTATAGCCAAGTATATAACCTTCACGTTCTAACTTTTTTACGCGCTCTAGACAGGGCGTGGCGCTCAGGCCAACTCGTCGGGCCAGTTCTACATTAGAAAGGCGTCCATCGTGCTGTAATTCCATTAAAATTTTACGGTCAATTCTATCTAATAACTGATGCATACACCCAACTAGTTTAATATTCTGTTTATTTATATTATTTAGATAATAACACTGGCTAGCCTTTTAAAAAAGGTGAGACACACTGCCTTATGATGAATATAATAGTGAAAAATGTTAATCCGTTCTTAATAAGGCAAATTTTATGATTATTGGTGTACCTAAAGAAATTAAAAACCATGAATACCGTGTAGGTATGGTTCCTGCGAGTGTTCGTGAATTAGTAAATCACGGCCACCAAGTGATTGTTGAAACAGATGCAGGTATGGGCATTGGTTTTACTAACGAAGATTACACACAAGCTGGCGCTGAAATTTTAGCCACTGCAGCTGATGTTTTTGCAAAAGCAGACATGATCGTAAAAGTAAAAGAGCCACAAGCTGTTGAGCGTGCAATGCTACGCGAAGACCAAATTTTATTTACTTACCTTCACCTTGCACCTGATCTTCCACAAACTGAAGACCTTGTTAAAAGCAAAGCGATTTGTATTGCTTACGAAACAGTGACTGATGCACGTGGCGGCTTACCGCTTCTTGCACCAATGAGTGAAGTAGCAGGTCGTATGTCTATTCAGGCCGGTGCACAAGCGCTTGAAAAATCTAACCACGGCCGTGGCATGTTACTTGGTGGCGTACCAGGTGTTGAAGCTGCTAAGGTTGTTGTAATTGGCGGCGGCATGGTGGGTCGTAGCGCAGCGCAAATGGCTGTTGGCATGGGCGCAGACGTTGTAGTACTTGACCGCAACATTGATGTACTTCGTGCACTAGACGCGCAATTTGGTAACAAAGTTAAAGCGATTTACTCAACGGCTGACGCACTAGAAAAACACGTACTAGAAGCCGACTTAGTAATTGGTGGCGTACTAATTCCAGGTGCTGCAGCACCTAAACTAGTAACAGCCGATCACATTAAAGCAATGAAGCCAGGCTCTGCAATTGTTGATGTTGCTATTGACCAAGGTGGTTGTATTGCAACTTCTAAAGCAACAACACACGCTGATCCTACATACATTGTTGATGAAGTTGTTCACTACTGTGTTGCTAACATGCCAGGTGCAGTACCGCGTACTTCTACCTTTGCACTTAACAATGCAACATTGCCGTTTATTATTAACCTTGCAAACAAAGGTTACAAAAAGGCACTACTAGATGACGCGCACTTCTTAAAAGGCTTAAACGTAATTAAAGGCCAAGTAACTTACAAAGAAGTAGCTGAAGCGTTCAACATGGAATATGTTGACCCTCGTACTGCAGTAGAAAACGCGTAATTTTGCGTTTAGTCGTTAGGTGTTATTGAACAAAATAGTTACCTAACTACAAACAATAAAAAAGCAGCTAATTAGCTGCTTTTTTTGTATCTAAATTTTGACTATATAAATTAATTTATATAAAACGCTTAATTATAAAATCAACTTTTACGCGTTTAGCCTGACCAAGTAGCTTTTTAACCGGTTGCGGGTAATTTTCTACTGTTTCTAAATCATTTGGCCCAGTTAGACGGCGGCAGTGTTTTAAAATTTCCTGCTTTTCGTTATCTATGGCTTGCATAATACTTTGCTGTGGGTCTTCAATTAAAATACCGTTTTCGATATCAAGGCCCCACGCTCGTGGATTAAGGTTATGACCGCTTAATAAGTGGCGTTGTCGGTCGGCGCAAATACCTTTTAAGTGAAACGAGTTACTCTCGTGCTTCCATAAATACACGTTTAAATTGCCGTTATCTATATGGCGCTTTTGCGATTTTACAAATTTATGCAAAATAGTTTCGTATAAATACGGGAGTGCACCAATTTTACTAAACGGCTCACTTGGCGGCAGATAAAAATCGTTTGCAGTTTTATCACCTACTACAATGGTTACTTGCTTACCTTGTTTTAATAATCGACGTAATGAGCGCATAAGCGGCGCCGGAAAATTAAAATACGGTGTGTAAAGTACAAGCTCTTGCTCTGTGGTATCAAACAAGTTTTTAATTAATCGGTTAAGGCTATTATTACGACGCCCTAAACCTAAAAACAAACGCACACCGAGTGGGTCGGTATTGGGCGTAGTTGGGTTTGCATAACTGGCCGACTTTAGCTCGCGCATTAATTGCTTTTGTTCAAACTTAAAGTCTATTAGGCGCCTAAGCGGGCGTGTATCAATACGTGGCACGGCTTGCGAGCCTATTAGCTTAGACTCAATAAAATCAACCACAGAGTCGCACAGTGCTGCTTGGTCAACTAAAAAGTAACGGTCGAGCCTGTAGCGTTCGTTGTATTGTAAGTACACGTTATTTAAGCTGGCGCCGCTGTATAATAAAGTATCATCTACAACAAAACCTTTAAGGTGTAACACACCAAACAACTCTTTGGCTTTAACTGGCACACCGTAAACTTGTACGTTTGATTTAAATTTTTCTAAATAGTCACAATATAAACTTGCGTTACCGTCTGATTTTTTTGCACCAATAAGACCACGTTGAGCACGATGAAAATCAACCAACACTTTTATTTCAAGGTTGGGGTTTGCCAACGACACACGATGCAGCGCTTCAAGTATTTCGCGCCCTGCTTCGTCATCTTGTAAATAAAGTGCCGTAATGTAGATTCTTTTTTTTGCATTGCTAATTAAACGTAGCAATTGCGTACGGTACTCTTGTGCGTTGGTTAAGACGTTAACGTCTTTTGAAGTCAACCCAAATGCGGGTTTTTCCTGCCAAAATAACATAGTTGCCTATTCACTAAGGTCACATAATCTATCAGTGACAAATAAAATTAGGTAAAACATATCAAAAAAATACTAACGGGTCATGAATTAACGAAGCTTTGTTGCTCATCTGTTTGTTTTTTAGCCTTTACGCGGGCTTTTTTATCGTTCAAGACAAAGTCAGTACATAATATTGCACAGCTTTTAATTTTGTCAGAAAAAAATATTCACATAATTTGTTTACTTGTGCCTTGTTTTTCTTAGAATCGAAGCCATTAAGTTCAGTATTAAACGTTTAGGAAAAGATCATGACTGAAGCAAAACACTCTAAGTTACTAATTTTAGGCTCTGGCCCTGCGGGTTACACTGCCGCAGTATACGCCGCACGTGCAAATTTAAACCCCGTTTTAATTACCGGCATTCAACAAGGTGGCCAATTAACGACCACAACTGAAGTTGAAAACTGGCCAGGCGATGCGCACGGTTTAACAGGCCCTGCATTAATGGACCGTATGAAAGAGCACGCTGAGCGCTTTGAAACGGAAATTGTGTTTGACCACATTAATAAAGTAGATGTGTCTAAGCGCCCGTTCACGCTTACTGGCGACCAAGGTACTTACACATGTGATGCATTAATTATTGCCACTGGTGCATCGGCTAAATACTTAGGCTTAGAGTCTGAAACTAATTTTCAAGGTCGTGGTGTATCTGCATGTGCTACATGTGATGGTTTTTTCTATAAAGGGCGTAAAGTTGCCGTTGTAGGTGGTGGTAACACTGCTGTAGAAGAAGCACTTTACTTATCTAACATTGCGGATGAAGTACACGTTATTCACCGTCGTGATAGCTTCCGCAGTGAAAAAATCCTTGCTGATCGTCTTAACGAAAAAGCACAAAATGGTAACGTAGTAATGCACTACAATCGTACGCTAGACGAAGTACTTGGCGATGACATGGGTGTAACTGGCGTACGCATTAAAGATACGCAATCTGATGCTACCGAAGAGCTTGATTTAGCGGGTGTGTTTATTGCTATCGGCCATAAGCCAAATACCGACATGTTTGAAGGCCAACTAGAAATGAAAGACGGCTATTTAGTAGTTGAGTCTGGTCTTAACGGTAACGCTACACAAACAAGCGTACCTGGCGTATTTGCCGCAGGTGATGTGTCTGATCATATTTACCGTCAAGCAATTACGTCTGCAGGTACAGGCTGTATGGCAGCCCTAGATGCAGAGCGTTTCTTAGATAACCTATAAACGCTACAAAATTAATAAAGGCTGTTAGTTCAGCCTTTTTTTATGCCTAAAATATAGTTACACTTTTATGATAATTAATAAGTTAAGCCCTCTATGAGAAACCAGCTATACCAACTAAGTGAAACCGATATAGCATTTCCAAATCCCGAATATGCACTTACCTCCCCCGATGGACTGCTTGCCATAGGCGGCGATTTATCTGTAAAGCGCTTAAGTAATGCCTATAAAATGGGTATTTTCCCATGGTTTAGCGAAGGTGAGCCCATTATGTGGTGGTCGCCAAGTGAACGCGGCATTGTAGAGCTAAATGACTTTCATATAAGTAAAAGCTTGCGTAAACATTTAAAAAAGCACCCTGTTAAAGTAACTATTAACAATGCCTTTGCTGAGGTGATAGAAGCGTGCTGTGAGCAACGTATAGACACCGAAGGCACATGGATAACAAACGATATGTTAAGCGCTTATATTGCTGCACATGACGCTAATATTGCGCATAGTGTTGAGGTATGGCAAGACGGCGAACTTGCCGGTGGGCTGTATGGCATTATGCAAAATGGCGTTTTTTGTGGCGAGTCGATGTTTCATCATCAAACTAATTGCTCAAAACTGGCCATGTGGGCGTTAGTTAATTGGTTAAAACGCCATAACGCACATTTTATTGACTGCCAACTAGAAAACCCATATTTAACCTCTTTAGGCGCAAAAGTGATCCCTCGCTCAGAATTTTTGACTAAACTTAAACGAGCAAATGCTTACACCCTCAACTCAACCATGTGGCAACCACAGGAGTTAACAGCAATTTATGAGTGAACACATTCCTGCACGCGTTGGCCTTAGCCAAGAGTTTGCTTGTAGCTATTTACCTGACAGGCAAGAGCAATTATTGGTAATACTTGACCCGACCTGTTACAGCACGCATAAATTTGAGATGCTTTTATCGCTCGGTTTTAGGCGCAGTGGTAACCAAATTTATCGACCGCACTGCCCTTCGTGTAGCGCCTGTAACTCGGTGCGAGTGTTAGCCCAAGAGTTTCTCCCTTCAAAGTCACAAAAAAGAAAACTAAATAAAGTAAAAGCAAACTTTGAAGTTAAATACACACACGCTAAGCGCGAAGAATATTATCCACTTTATAGTACATACATTTCAATGCGCCACAGCGACGGCACTATGTTTCCGCCTAACTTAGAACAGTTTCAAAGCTTTTTATTTTGTAGCTGGTTAGAAATAACGTTTATTGAGCTTTGGCACCAAGACACTTTAGTTGCAGTGGCCGTAACAGATTGCATGGATAACGCTGTCTCGGCTATTTATACGTTTTTCGATCCCGACTTTGAGCACTACAGTTTAGGGACTGTGATGATTTTACAGCAGCTCGAATTTGCCAAACAGCAAAATAAAGAATTTGTGTATTTGGGCTACCAAATCGATGAATGCACCAAAATGAAATACAAAACTCAGTTTTTACCCGCGCAAAAACACGTTAATGACCAGTGGTTGGCTATTTAATTTGCAAAAATGCCCGCTGCGCCTTTACTTATTGGCGTATTTTGGGCAAAATCTGCAGCGTTTAACTATTAAAGAGGTGTTACGCTAAACATGGCGAAAGAAGACGTAATCGAAATGCAAGGGACAGTCCTTGATACTTTACCAAATACAATGTTCCGAGTTGAGCTAGAAAATGGTCACGTAGTTGTGGCTCATATTTCAGGTAAAATGCGCAAAAACTATATCCGTATTTTAACCGGCGATAAAGTAACGGTAGAAATGACTCCTTACGATTTATCGAAAGGACGTATCGTATTCCGTGCTCGCTAAGTGCGTAAACGAGATTTAGTTTTTGGCTAGTGAATAACTAGCTTAAAGCGTTTATTAAATGTAATTGATGGTACTGACTAGCAATTACATTTAATAAACAAAAAACCCAGCTTTTGCTGGGTTTTTTGTTGCCTATAAAAAAGCCCACGCGTATCGCGCAGGCTAATTTATATACCCATTCGCATAATTTGCGCATTGGTATGATAAGTGAATACACTTGTTTAAGCGGGTGTTAAATTACTTTCATAGTCAAAGTTAATTTTCTTATCTTTAACTGATACTTTAACAGTACCGCCATCAACCAGTTCACCAAAGAGTATTTCGTTAGCCAATGGCTTTTTAAGCTCATCTTGAATAACACGTGCCATTGGACGTGCACCCATTGCTTTATCGTAGCCTTTATCTGCTAACCACTCTCGGGCCTTAGAGGTCAGCTCAAGGTTAACTGACTTCTTATCTAATTGTGCTTGCAGCTCAACTACAAATTTATCGACCACTTGCAAGATAACGTCTTTTTCAAGGTGGTTAAACCAAATAATATTATCTAAGCGGTTTCTAAACTCAGGTGAAAATACCTTGTTAATTTCACTCATTGCATCGTGCGTATGATCTTGCTCGGTAAAGCCAATCGATTTACGTGTGGTTTCTTGCACGCCGGCATTGGTTGTCATAACCACCACCACGTTTCTAAAGTCAGCTTTACGACCATTGTTATCGGTTAACGTACCGTGATCCATTACTTGCAGTAGTATGTTGTAAATATCTGGATGGGCTTTTTCAATTTCATCTAATAATACAACTGCATGCGGGTTTTTAATAACGGCTTCGGTAAGTAAACCACCTTGTTCAAAACCGACATACCCAGGAGGCGCACCAATTAAACGGCTTACTGCATGGCGCTCAACGTACTCTGACATATCAAAGCGGATAAACTCAACACCCATACATTTAGCGAGCTGTTTAGTAACCTCGGTTTTACCTACACCCGTTGGCCCCGCAAATAAGAACGAGCCCACTGGCTTATCTTCGTTTGCAAGCCCAGAGCGAGATAAACGAATCGCAGATGTTAGCGCGTCGATAGACTGATCTTGCCCAAACACTAACATTTTAAGATTACGATCAAGATTTTTAAGCGTTTCTTTATCGGTCGATGACACACTTTGAGCTGGGATACGCGCCATTTTAGCAATAATTGATTCAATATCTGATACACCAATGGTTTTTTTGCGTTTAGAGCTTGGCTGCAATCGCTGGTTGGCACCGGCTTCATCTATTACATCAATGGCTTTATCAGGTAAATGACGCTCATTAATGTATTTAGCACTTAGCTCAGCAGCTGCTTTTAATGCTTTTTGCGTGTAACGAATACCATGGTGTTCTTCGTAACGCTCTTTTAAACCATTTAAAATTTTAGTGGTATCGGCCACACTTGGTTCAAGTACATCAATTTTTTGGAATCGGCGTACTAACGCACGGTCTTTTTCAAAAATATTTTTATACTCATTGTAAGTGGTTGAGCCCATACAACGTAACTGCCCGCTTGAAAGCAGCGGTTTAAGTAAGTTAGAGGCATCCATAACACCACCCGATGCAGCGCCTGCACCAATAATAGTGTGTATTTCATCAATAAATAAAATTGAGTTAGGTTTTGCTTGTAACTCTTTTAATAAGCTCTTAAAGCGTTTTTCAAAGTCGCCGCGGTACTTAGTACCGGCAAGCAATGCGCCCATATCAAGCGAGTAAACAACAGCATCGGCAATTACTTCAGGCACTTGTTCATTAACAATGCGGTACGCAAGACCCTCTGCAATGGCTGTTTTACCTACCCCTGCTTCACCAACAAGTAGTGGGTTATTCTTTTTACGGCGACATAAAACTTGCACGGTGCGCTCTACTTCGCTGTCGCGCCCTACTAATGGGTCAATGTTACCGTCTTTGGCTTGGGCATTTAAATTAGTGGTAAAGCTATCTAACTTACTTGCCTCTTCGTTTTGAACCTCTTGTACTTCTTCATGAATATCGTCAGTGTCATCTCCTAACTCATCATCCGTTTTAGAAATACCATGAGAAATAAAATTCACTATATCTAAGCGAGAAATATCGCTTTTCTTGAGTAAATAAACCGCTTGGCTTTCTTGTTCAGAAAAAATAGCAACGAGCACGTTAACGCCTGTAACTTCGTTTTTACCAGATGATTGAACATGAAAAACCGCACGTTGAAGCACGCGTTGAAAGCCCAGTGTTGGTTGGGTTTCGCGTTCTTCTTCTAAATCGGGAATAACCGGTGTGGTTTCGTCTATGAATTCTAATAGTTCGGTTTTTAAACCAGAAATATCAACACCGCAGGCGTTTAGCGCTTCGCCTGCTGAAGGGTTATCTAAAAGCGCAAGTAAAAGGTGTTCTACCGTCATAAACTCATGGCGGCGTGTACGCGCTTCACGAAACGCGGCATTTAACGTTAGTTCTAAGTCTTTGTTTAGCATTGGCAACCCCTTACTGAGATAATTATTTTATACCACAACAATGAGATGATTGATCACCTAATTGGTATTTATTCCTGCTCACAACTACAAAGCAGTGGATGCTCGTTATCCCGTGCATAACGGTTAACTTGTTCCGCTTTGGTATGGGCTACATCGGCGCTAAATACACCGCATATCCCTTTACCTTTTTCGTGAACTTGTAGCATCACATCAGTTGCTCTATCGCTATCCATATTGAAAAACGTCATTAAAACTTCTATTACAAAGTCCATTGGCGTGTAGTCGTCGTTATTTAAAACAACTTTGTATTTTCGCGGTGGCTGCAGCTTTTGCTTTTCACTATCGCGAACTGTGTCGATGACACCTGAATCTTTCATACCACTCATAATTAAATATAGTCTTGTCTTTAGAACTCAAGCAAACTTGAATAAAAAATAAATTAAATGTTAAAAAAATACCACAAAACACTTGACTGACTGGCCAAATAAACTACAGTCAGAAGTAGATTGATTAATCCTTAGTCAGTCTAGCAAATTATACGGTTTAGAATAACTAAATTAGTCAACTTATAGAAGGATGTAGAAGTATGGCTTGTGGTAAAGTCAAATGGTTCAACAACGCCAAAGGTTTTGGTTTCATCGTAGAAGACGGCTGCGAGAATGATATTTTCGCTCATTACTCAACGATTGTAATGGACGGTTATAAGACACTTAAAGCTGGTCAGGATGTAACATTCGAGCTAGAACAAGGCCCTAAGGGCTTACACGCTAAAAACATTGCGCCTAACGGCGACATTTTAGAGTGATCAAAAATTTGTTCGACTAAAGCGAGCGACCTAATTTAGATCCTCGCTTAATTCCCCACTTACCATTCAACTCTCTTCTTATTACTAAATTGCTCCTGTACATGCTAAATTCAACCCTTTTCCTTGATTTTATTTTATATACCCCAATGTTCTAACTGTTACCTGCTAATTAAGGCTGTTCAAAAGCGCAAGCGCTAGCCCTTTTTAAACAAGCTTGTTACACTCTTGTTGCTAAATTACGCGGTTACATTTTAGCTTATGCTTTTACGCGGCTAAAATACGTGTACTTTGCAACCTATAAAAATCAGTTAGTCAGGTGTGACTATTCTGCCTTTTGGCATATTAAGAGTACCGACACCTAACAAACTGCTTGTTAACGCAACCATGCGCTAATGAGTTTCTTTGCATTGTTGAATACGGCCACTGCGGCCTACTATCTAGGAATGATGATGACATCAAAAATTATCTACACTAAAACGGACGAAGCTCCGGCGCTAGCAACCTACTCGTTGCTACCAATTATCCAAGCCTATACAAATGCGGCAGGTGTTGAAGTTGAAACTCGCGATATCTCATTAGCAGGTCGTGTAATTGCAAACTTCGCTGATTACCTTACTGAAGAGCAACGCATTGGCGATGCGCTTGCAGAGCTTGGCGAACTTGCAAAAACACCAGAAGCAAACATCATCAAATTACCAAACATCAGTGCGTCTGTACCGCAATTACGCGCTGTCATTAAAGAGCTTCAAGAAAAAGGCTACGCACTACCAGAGTACCCGGCTGAGCCTAAAAATGATGAAGAAGCTAAAATTAAAGCAACTTACGACAAAATTAAAGGCAGTGCTGTAAACCCAGTATTGCGTGAAGGTAATTCAGATCGTCGTGCACCAGGTTCTGTTAAAGAGTATGCACGCAATAACCCTCATTCAATGGGTGCGTGGAGCAAAGACTCACAATCATACGTTGCAAGCATGAGCGAAGGTGACTTCTTTGGTTCTGAGCAATCTGTAACTGTTGATGCAGCAACTGATGTACGTATTGAGCACGTAGCGACTAATGGCGATGTGACTGTACTTAAACAAAGCACGCCGCTAATTGCTGGCGAAGTAATTGATGCATCGCGCATTAGCGCAGCTAAACTACAAGCGTTTTTAGCAGCAGAAATTGATGCAGCTAAAGAAAAAGGCGTATTATTTTCGCTTCACATGAAAGCGACAATGATGAAAGTATCTGACCCTATTATTTTTGGTCATGCGGTAAAAGTTTTCTACAAAGACGTATTTGCTAAACACGGCGAGCTTTTTGAAGAGCTAGGTGTTGATGTAAATAACGGTTTAGGCGACGTTTATTCTAAAATTCAAACATTAGATGATGCTAAGCGCGAAGAAATTGAAGCAGACATTCAAGCGGTTTACGCTGAGCGTCCTGCTATTGCAATGGTTGATTCTGACCGTGGCATTACTAACTTACACGTTCCAAGCGATGTGATCATTGATGCGTCTATGCCTGCTGCTATTCGTTCAAGCGGTCAAATGTGGAACAACGACGGTAAACTACAAGACACTAGCTTTGTGATCCCAGATCGTAGCTACTCAAGCGTTTACCAAGCTACAATTGATTTTTGTAAAGAAAACGGCGCGTTCGATCCTACCACTATGGGTAGCGTACCAAACGTAGGCCTAATGGCTCAAAAAGCAGAAGAATACGGTTCTCACGATAAAACGTTTGAAGCAAAAGCGGATGGTTCTATTCGTGTTGTTGATGCAAATGGCACAACATTACTTGAGCACACTGTTGAGCAAGGCGATATTTGGAGAATGTGTCAGGTTAAAGACGCACCAATCCAAGATTGGGTTAAGCTTGCTGTAAACCGCGCACGTGCGACGGGCGTACCAGCTATTTTCTGGTTAGATGAAAACCGTGCTCACGATGCAGAGCTTATTAAAAAGGTAAACAAATACTTACCAGATCACGATACTGATGGCCTAGACATTCAAATTTTAGCACCGCTTGAAGCAACTTTATTCTCATTAGCGCGTATTAAAGAAGGTAAAGACACTATCTCTGTAACGGGTAACGTATTACGTGACTACCTAACAGATTTATTCCCAATTTTAGAGCTGGGTACCAGTGCTAAAATGCTTTCTATTGTGCCACTAATGAACGGTGGTGGCTTATTTGAAACTGGCGCAGGTGGTTCAGCACCTAAGCATGTTCAACAGTTCGAAAAAGAAAACCACTTACGTTGGGATTCGTTAGGCGAGTTTTTAGCACTAGCGGCTTCGCTTGAGCACCTAAGCGTGAATACAGGCAACAAAAAAGCACAAGTACTTGCTGACACACTAGATAAAGCAACAGGTACGTTCTTAGCTGAAAACAAGTCGCCTTCACGTAAAGTAAAAGAAATTGATAACCGTGGTTCTCACTTCTTCTTATCTTTATTCTGGGCACAAGAGCTGGCTAAGCAAGACGAAGACAGCGAGCTTAAAGCGCAATTTACACAAATTGCGAGCGATTTAGAAACGCAAAAAGAGCAAATCGTAAGCGAGCTTAACGATGCACAAGGTCCTTCAATGGATATTGGTGGTTACTTCCAACCAAATGATGATGCAGCGTTTAAAGCAATGCGCCCAAGTGCAACGTTTAACGAAATTTTATCTAAATTAGTATAATTTTAGATTAAATAAAAAAACCGCTTACGTTTAAAGTAAGCGGTTTTTTTGTGTCTTTATTTTATATAAAAAGGCCGCTACTTTAACTTTAAAGTAGCGGCCTTTAATAATTAACCTGAATTTTGGATAATTAAAGCTATATTAATTATTTTGTATATGCTCGCGGCATAGATGACTCAGTGGTATAGCGCTCACGCAGTTTATCTTGGCGCGACTGCGTAGATACTTCTTCACCGTTAATAATCATTTTACTTACATGGCTACTTAGCTCAAATGGATCGTTGCTCCACATTACTACATCAGCGGCTTTACCAACTTCAATACTGCCGGCGTTAATATTAAACACGCTCGCCACATTAGATGTAACGGCCTCTAATGCACCTTGTTGGCTCATTCCATATGATACGGCATTGCCTGCATCAAATCGAAGTTGATAAATATTATGGCTGGCATCCCCGCCCACAGTTAAAATAACTTTTACCCCAGCTTTTTCAAGCGCGGCTGCGTTATCTAAACTGGCATGTAAAGAGTCAAAGCTTGAAGGTAAGCTATCCATAGCACTCATAATTACTGGTACTTGCGCTTTAGCAATCTGCTCTTTAACAACAACGGCATCTTGTGCGCCATTGAGCACTAAATTAATACCAAATTGCTCTTTAACTTTAAGTAGCTCAATAATATCAGCCGCACGAGATACACCCACAACAAGTGGCATATCGCCGCTAAGTACTTTAACCATTACTTTATCTTCAGTACTTGGGGTGCTGTCGTCGTCTTTTTTAGGCTTTTTAGCTGCTTTTGTTTGGTGCTCTTCAAGCTTATTAATTAGCGTTTGCAATGTAAATGCGCGCGAGCCCTTACTGCGCTCACCTAAATAAACCACTAATGCAGCTTGTTTTTGTATGTCGCCTTGTAAATCACCGCTTAAATCAACCACACTTGCTAAGCCCGAAAAAATACTATCGCCACCATGCGGGGTAATTACATCGCGGGTTACACCGCCTTTACGTGCATACGGGATAAGGCTTGAGTGAGCGTTATAAGCAAGGCTTACATCAAAATCAATGCCTGCTTTTTCTTCGCCAGCATCGCGTGAGCCTGCAACTGCACTTACTTCTACTAAGCCAAGTTGATTAATGCTAGCAATAAAACCTGGGGTTACAATTTGCCCATTTGCATCAATAACTTTATCTGCTTGTACTTGCTGTGGATTAATAGCGGTAATTTTACCGTTATCCATAACAATGCTGGCGTTTTCTAAAACACCTTGCTCGGTTGCGGTATGCAGCGTGGCATTAATAATAGCAAGCGATTGTGCATTGGCTGCACCTGAGGCTAATAGTCCGGCAGCAACCAGAGATAGCGAAAACGAACGTGATAAATTTTTCATTCTGGGCTCCTTATTGTTGACCTAACATAAAATCACTTTGTGCTTGAAATGCGCTATCGTTTCTATCGTAAACTTTTGCGCCATCAATAAATACTTGTTCAGCTTTTGCGTAAACGCTAAATGGGTTTTGGTTCCAAATAACCACATCGCCTTGCTTACCTGTTTCAAGCGAACCAGTTTTATCTTCAATACCTAATGATTTAGCCGCGTTTGAGGTGATCCACTTAATCGCGTGCTGCTCCGAAATATCAAACCCATTTTCGTTTGCACGGTACATTACTTTACCCGCTTCTTGGTTTAAGCGCTGAATAGTGGTATCTGAGTCAGAATGTACAATGGCGCACGAATTTTTTACCGCATCAACAATAGCTACGTTTTCTTGAACCATGTCGTAGGCTTCCATTTTAAAGCCCCACCAATCTGGCCAAAGTGCAGCACACGAGCCATTTTCAGCCAATAAATCTGCAATTTTATAAGCTTCTACACCGTGATGGAACGTACCTGCGTGATAGCCAAATTCTTTTGAAAGGTCGATCATCATCGCCATTTCTTCAGCTTTATAACAGTGGTTATGAATTAACACTTCACCTTCAATTACCGCGCGAAGAGTATCGTGCTTAATATCGCGAACTGGTGCTTCTGGGTTTAAACCTGCTTCGTAATCGGCGTCGTACTTATCCCATGCACGTTTGTACTCTTGTGCTTCTGCCCATGCCATACGGTAACCAGCCATGTTACCCATACGGGTTGAAGGCAAAGTACCTTGGCGACCATATACGCGTTTTGGGTTTTCACCACAGGCCATTTTTAAGCCATTAGGCGCATCAGGGAATTTCATTGCTTGCATGGTATGCGCAGGAATGTTTTTAAGTGTTACGCCACGGCCACCAAATAAGTTAGCTGAGCCTGGTAAAATTTGTAGTGAAGTAATACCGCCTTCGCGCGCGCGGTTAAAGCCAGGATCTTGAGGCCATACCGAATGCTCTACCCACACCTCAGCAGTATTTGGGCTGGTCATTTCGTTTCCATCTTGATGAGACTCAACCGATGGGCTTGGGTAAGCACCTAAGTGAGAATGTACGTCAATAATACCTGGGGTAACCCATTTTCCCTGTGCATCAATGGTTGCATCTGCATTGGCCGATAAGTCTTTACCTACTTGTTGTACTTTACCATCAACAAGTAACACATCGGCGTCATCTAAGCGCTCGCCAGTGCCAGTTAGTACTGTTGCATTGGTAATTAATGTGCTTTTACTTGCAAGCGGTGTGTAGGTGCTTGGGTATGGGTTTTTATTAATGGTGATTTTTGCATCTTGTGGGCCGTTTTCTTGGCAGCCAACAAGGGCAGCAGCTAAACCAACTGCTAACAATGAGGGAGCAAATTTTTGCATGTTGTTAGGTTCTCCTGTTTTTTTGCTACTTTAGCTAAAGCGGCGTAATAAAGCTAAAAAAACAGGTAAAAAAGCGATTAAATGAGTTAAACGGCTGTAATTATTTTTTTATATAATTGTTATACAGCTTTTCAAGTGCGCCTTCGGTTGTAAGCGATGGCTCTTTGTTTATAAAGTGTTTTACGGTGCGAGTTACAAAGTCTGAGTTTTGCTTATGTTGCTTAGCAAAATCCTTAATTAATGTATTGCCATCGCTTGCTGCTGTCACTTTATCATGGCGATGACGGTACTGGCTAAGTGCCCTATTAAAGTCGCCGTTATAATCCTCTACCAATATTTTATAAAAGTCACTTTTGTGAACTTTAAGTACGTTAATACAGTAATTTAATGCCTCTTTAAAGTCGGTAAAAACGGTGCCTTCAACATCAAACTCTTTGGTTTTTTCGCGTACGGTCACGCGGGCTTCTTCGGTGGCATATGTAAAGCCTGTAAACGCTAAACGCTCAGATGCCTCTTTACCTAATTTCATACCCGCTTGAATGCTGTGCGCAAATTCGTCACTCATTTCGCTTAATTCGTTTTCTTCCCACATGTTATAAACACGCAGCGCCTTAGCGTACTTATTAGAGAGCTTTTTTTTAAGTTTTGTAAAACGCTCATCTATCGTCATTAGCCTTTCATTATGTAATAAGGCATGGCACTCATAACACGCGGCAATAGAGACAAAGTCGGCCTCTTCGCCTAAATCAATAATGCTCTGTAGCATATGTAACGGCGGGCAATGATCGCGCTCTGTGGCTTCGCATCCACAATAAAAACATTGGTTAAAATGCTTGTGTTCGCAGGCATACGCTTGCTGGTAATAGCTGGCTAACGTTTTGCTCACTGGTTCTCCTAAAAATTAAGCGCGTAAATAATGGGGGCGATAATAGCAGGCTGAGAGAATATGTCAGTAGCTATAAAATAATTTTGCCTAAGTGTGTCAAAAAACACATTTATTAGGGCTTAAATTCAGTCACCTAGCTTAAGTGTGTATTTTTAAACATACCTGCTTACACCTTGTTGCGTTTGGTTAACAGCTTTTTAGTTTAAATCGCTCAATAATAAAGCTGAACCACAAACAATGAGGACTAATTATGAACACGTTAAAAGCTACTTTATGCACAACAATGGTACTAGGCGCAACTTTACTAATTGCAAAACCAGCATTAGCCACCCAATTTGTCGCGGCCGATTCATCGCCAGGTACACAGGCTTGTATGGCTGTTGCAGCTAATAAATCGTACGTAGTACGTAAAGCGTCACGCGATTTGAATATAAGCAAAGCGGTAATGAGCAAAAAGCTGCACTGTAATAACTTATCAATGGGCGACTTTGTTACTTTGTATAATCTTGATAAAAGCGCAAATTATTTAAATATTGATACCAGTACTCGCACTTCAATTAAAGACTTAGCTAAATCGTACAACCCAGAAAAAGTAATCATCACAGGGCCAAAATAGTATGGCGTTAACACAAAATTAAGCCTGCTTTGTAAGCAGGCTTAGTTATTAAATAATGGCCGCAATTAAGCCAAATAAACCGCCAAACACACCGCCCCATACTACTAGCCAACCTAAATGCTCACGTATCATAGTTTGAATAATGTCTTTAACCATTTTTGGGGTGAGTTCATTTAAACGCTCATCAACTAATTTAAGTACCGTAGCATGTAAGCTTTGTGCGCTATTCCCTTGCGATAACGTATCGTTTACTAGCGCTTTAAAATCGTCTGTTTGGCTAATTTGCGCAAGTGATAGCTGCATTTTTTCAATAAACTTTTCTCGCATTGGCTCTATAGCCGCTGTGCCACCAAACATACCTAACATACTGCCAAACTGTGATTGCTCTATTACTTGAAGTAGGTTGTCGAATGCAGGGTTTAAATCAACCTTAGTAATAATGCCCTCAAAGTCGATATTAGGTTGTGCTTTGCTAAGTAGGTTATTAATTTTTTGCTCAGAGAAAAACTCAGTCAAAATTAAATTACGAATAGCCACTTTAAAGCTTTCAAATTTTAGAGCAATAACACCCGAGCCGTATAACAAAGGCACTTTTTCAAATAACATATGAACAGCCAATAAGTTTGTGACAGCGCCAGATAGCGCAAATAACCCCACCGATAACACAATAGCGTGGTTAAAAAAGTAGCCTATAACTACACACAAGACAGCAAGCAAATTGGTGATAAAACTTTTGTTCATTGTTACTCCATTAGCATTTTTTATATCGTTAATTTTACAACGATTAGTTTGTTAAATTAATACTTTTTTGCCATAGTTTAAGTATCTGTTTAAAAGGCGAGCAATTGATATGTGGAAAACAGTAAACGAGCACATTAGCCAAGCCATTCATTATGACTTTAAACATACTTACAAACGTCAGCTGCAAAGTACAAATACCGATAAACTCTATCAACTCACCGATGGAAAACACAATTACCTGGTTAAAATTGCCCTTAAAAGCGAACTAGATCGCCTAGAAAGCGAAGCGATAGGACTTAAGCAGCTCACCCAAAATAGTGTTTTTATGGTGCCCGACTGTATTGTAACAGGTGCTAATATTGAATTTTCGTTTATTGTACTTGAATGGTTAGTACTTGATAAACAGCCCCACACGCATTGGCATGATATGGGTAAACAACTGGCTATGCTGCACCAAAAGCACGACCAAGCAATGTTTGGCTTTGATGTAGATAATTACCTAGCCACTACCGTGCAACCAAACCAATGGCATAAAAAATGGGACTTATTTTACGCAGAAGAGCGCATAGGTTGGCAACTGCAACTATTAGCCGAAAAAGGCATTCAGCTTGTAGAGCCTGAGCTATTAATTAATTTGGTAAAAGAGCAATTGCACAGCCATATTGTGGAGCCCTCTTTAGTACATGGCGACTTTTGGCGAGGAAATATGGGCTTTATTAAAAATGTACCGACCTTATTTAACCCCGCATGTTATTACGGAGACCGCGAGGTAGATATTGCAATGAGCGAGCTATTTGCCCCCTTACCTGATGATTTTTATAACGCCTATAACGCGCAATACCCATTAAGCGAAAACTATAAAAAGCGCAAAGCTATATACCAACTTTACCCTATTTTAAATCACGCAAATATATTTGCAGGGCACTACCTTACTCAGGCTAAGCAGCATATTGATGAGCTGCTATCGCTTTAAATAATAACGCCTCATAAGGCGTAAAATAACTGTCATAATCGTTGCTTCAGCACTATATTTAAAAAGGATGTTATTTAGGCTCAATACCTTGTTGTTTAGTTCAGTTTTGAGCCATCAAGTTGTTGCTAGTATAACTGCACAACTTAATTAATGTGTATCAATAAGTTAATTCTTACCTTGGTACTATTGGAGTGATTATGAAAGATTTTTTATCACAACGTATCACGTGTCCACACTGTGGCAACCACATACACCTAGACATTGACGCAAGTATGGGGGATCAAGACTACGTAGAAGAATGCAGTGCCTGTTGTAACCCTATTCATTTAAACATGCACATAGACCATGCTCATAAAAAATTAGAGTTACACATAGACAGCGACGATGAACAAATTTTTTAGCCTTGGTGGCGTAAGTAATTTTCTACCGTGTTAATAATGGTATAAGTTTGCTGATCAACTTCTATATTTAGTTCATCACCCACTTGAGCGTTACCTAAATTTGTAATGGCCAGCGTTTCGGGGATCAGGTGTAACCAAAACCCCTGCTCGTCAATTTCGCCCACGGTTAAACTTGCGCCATTTATTGCTACAAAGCCTTTGTACAAAACATATTTTTGCCATTTAGTAGGTAAGCTTAACTGAATTTTACAGTTATTTTGTTGCTTAACTATTTGCCCGATTTGGGCAGTGCAGTGAATATGCCCCGACACAATATGCCCACCTAATTCAGTACCAAAGGTTACTGAGCGCTCATAATTAACTAAACTACCTAGTGCAAGCTTGCCTAAATTAGTTAGTAATAGTGTTTCATCAATTACATCAAAATGTACTTGCGCCACTACATCGTGGTTACTTAATTCAACTTTAACCACTGTTAAACAACAGCCATTAATTGCAATGCTCGCGCCTAAATCTAAATGTTTAACGTATTCATCACCTACCGATACAACTAAACGTAAAACCCCTTCTGTGTGCGTGGTAGATACAACAGTAGCTTGAGTTTGAACGATTCCTGTAAACATAAAATCACTTAAAATTAATACAAAGTGCTAGTTTAACGTATCAACTCGTAAAATCATTCACAACAGTGATTTTTATTTGAAACACAATCGATTACAATTGCGCCCTGTTTTATCAAATAGCTGTTTTTATGACCTTTAGTAGCTGGGAAGCCAAACGTTTAATCACCCTTGCCGTACCTGTATTTTTAGCACAAGTAACACTCGTTTTAATGTCGGTGGTCGACACCATTATGGCAGGCCAAGTAAGCCCAACAGATTTAGCTGCGCTGTCGATTGCAACCGGTATATGGAACCCGTTATTACTGGCACTGCAAGCTATTTTGCTCGCGTTAACCGGTATTATTGCCCAATTTGCGGGCGCTAATGATAAAAAAGGCATTAGCCACTATTTTCAGCAAGCTCTGTATTTAACCGCTATTTTAAGCGCAATTGGTTTTGGTATAGCCAACCTAGCCGATATAGTGATTTTAAAACTCGATACAACCCCCGCTATCGCAAGCCTTGCGTACGACTATATCCATTTTGTGAAATGGGGAGCCTTTGGCTTTTTAATTTTTACCGTTTATCGAAATATGACCGAAGGCATGGGGATGACAAAACCCGCTTTTTATATCAGTTTACTGGGCCTTGGCGTTAATATTCCGGCTAACTATATTTTTATAAATGGTTTATTTGGCTTACCAGCCTACGGCGGCGCTGGTTGTGGCATTGCTACGGCATTGGTACTAACTGTAATGGCTGTTGCACAAGTAACGTATTGCCAGTTTAGTAAAAAAATCGATGCAAAAGCCCTGCTGGCAAATTTTGAAAAGCCCAATATTAAAACCATTGGGGTTATTACAAAATTAGGTATACCTATTTCGTTGGCCACCTTTTTTGAAATTACGCTATTTGCGTGTATACCATTATTTATTGCACACTTAGGTGCTGTTGCTGTGTCGGGTCATCAAATTGCGGGAAGCGTGACCGCGTTATTATTTATGATGCCACTGAGCTTATCTATCGCCATTAGTATTCGTATTGGTAATTTATTTGGTCAAAACCATTTAAGCCAATTAAAAACTGCTATATCAACCAGCTACATATTAGCCATTGCTATTGCGTTATTTTTAGCTTTTATAACCTTTATTGGCCGCGATTTAATAAGCCAACTTTACACCGACAGCCCAGCCGTTATTGCATTAGCGACCTCAATTATGATTTTGGCATGTATTTATCAAATTCCTGATGCACTCCAAGTCGCTGCGAACGGCATTTTAAGAGGTTTAAAACATACGCAGCCTATATCGTATATAACGTTTATATCTTACTGGTTAATCGGTTTTGCTTTAGGCTACGTACTGGGAAGAACAGATTTAATTGTGCCCGCCATGGGGCCGCACGGTTTTTGGATAGGTATTATTTTTGGTTTAACCGTTGCTGCTGTATGGCTTATGTTCACCGTTAATAAGCGATTAAAGCAGGCGCCATTTGTATAAAAAAGCACTAACATTAATACCGAGCAAAACATGGTTAAGTTATATATTAGCTGTGTGTTGCGCCGTGCTTGCTGGGTGTTCAAAAGCGCCTAGTAACACTTATCAAACATACATAGCACGCTTAAGTAATACCCTTGAAACCCAAGCCCCAAGTTTAAGTAAACCTGAAGCAATTAGCCCACTTTTACCCCCTAATACGCTTTTAAACACCACCACCATTAGCTTGATTGAACTTGCCAGCTTAAGCCATTGTAAGCTCAGCTTACTTATTAGTGAGCACAACAATCAGCTAGGTAAAACGGCCGGACATGCCGGTGTTTTAAAGTATCAAATAGAGTTTGTGCAAAATGCACAGCAGTGCTTAAGCACGCTTGAGCCCGACTCAGCAGTTTATAAAACCCTGTTAAAAGCAAAAACACATAAAGAGCAAACACTAAACCACTACTTTAATTTAATGTTGTATAACGAATTTGAGCTAAAAAACACGTGGCAAGCTAGCAGCTCAGAGCTTTCTGCTTCCCCTGCAGGGTTTAGCGACACGGTAGCGGCCATGCAGCAGCTTGCACTCATAAAACAACACATACTCAATAAACACTACTTAAAAATTAACTCCGCAGACATTTTTAACGCGTTAGAGCAGCTTAATAAGTACCGTTTTAACCAATTACTCATTTATTCTGCACGCCTGCAAATAGCGTTTAATAATTCAGCCACGCAATTTATTGAATCGCAATCCATTGATGAAATATGCCCAGCAGGAAAAAATAAAAAAATAGCCACTATCGTCAGTAACGTGTTTCAAAAGTATTTCCTTAAAGAAATACAGCCTTATCAGGCTAATTTAGCAGGCTACCTTGAAACACTTTTACCTTTGTATAACCAACTGAGGTTTGACCAAGCCATAACAAATAAGCAAATAAATACTTTAATAGCGCTGGATTCACAAAACAATCTACTAAACCAGCTTAAAGGCTCAGCCAAAAAACACGTTACCTGGTGGCAAAACTTTTATAAAACGTGTGAAATCAGCCCAATATGAATAAAAAAACGGCAAATAAACGTAAAAGCAACAAACTTGCTTGATTCACCACTCACCACGCTATATATTAGCGGCCGCTGATAATTAAATTTATCGCATCTTAATTAGGTAATACGACCGTAGCTCAGTTGGTTAGAGCGCTACCTTGACATGGTAGAGGTCGGTGGTTCGAATCCACTCGGTCGTACCAAATTTATTCTTCCCTCTGAATAAATATAATTAAGATACTATTTGTACGACTGTAGCTCAGTTGGTTAGAGCGCTACCTTGACATGGTAGAGGTCGGTGGTTCGAATCCACTCAGTCGTACCAAAACTATTCCTCCCTCTGAATAAATATAATTAAGATACTACTTGTACCACTGTAGCTCAGTTGGTTAGCGCGCTACCTGCTCTCTATGCCCACGCCGAAATCAGTTGTTCGAATCCACTCTGTCGTATCAAATTTATTCATTCCACTGAATCAATTTAATTAAGCAATTAATAGTTCAATCATAGCTCAGTTGGTTAGAGCACTATCTACTTTAAATCCTAACTAATACTACAAACACCCGCGGTGTTTATAAATTCGTTTAAACAAAAACGCCCTCGTATTACTTATTTATTAATGCAGTTTGTTATTTAAAGCCAAATTAAGCCATTACTTAAAGGCGATAATTTTGTTTGATTTATATACTATTTGTTTACAATTTGATTATAATCGCTTAGTGGGTTTTTAAAGTGAGTTTAGGTATGGTGCGGGTTGGTATATTAACAGTATTCTTTTTCTGTGCTTTGTTTAGCCCGCTAGTATATGCTTATACACTTAATAACAACATTACCCTAGAGGATGATAACCTGTGGCGCCCTGTCACAGCATTCAATGCGCCTCCTTCTGCACAGCAAGTAATTACATCTTATAAAAACGCTAGTGAAACGAGTAACCTGCTCGGTAAAAATGGCGCTGTAGTAACAAAAATTGCGCTAAATAACCCCACCACTGGAGATTGGTATGTGCTGCCGCAAGCCAACTTTATCGACGTTGGTTTAGCTTATTGGCAAACCGAACAGGGGGATATAGTTAAGCTTGCTGATTTTTCGCAATCTCACGTTAATCAACCGGCTATTTTAATGCATGGACAAGCATTTAAACTGCCCTTCTATGCGCCAAGCAGTGGCTATTTATGGATATATTTAGAAGCCAAACACTATCCAACGCCGGTTGATTTAAGTATTTTAAGCGAAGGTGCATTTTTGCATCATCAGTTTTATATAAACTCATTAAGCCTTATTACTATTTCTGTCATGCTCACTTTAGCAATGATGGCCTTTGTAATGTTTTTAAGAGTAAAGCAAAAAGTGGCCTTGTTTTGTGCTGGGTATGTCGGTTTGCACGGTCTTGGCTGGGCGTTTGCTTCGGGCGCTGTAAATACAATTTATGCCAGCCCCTCTTTTAATAAACATTACTTAGGTATTTATTTATTTGCCTTAGCTGTAAGTTGCGCAGCAGCATTTACCTACTACCTGTTTAACTTCGATAAAGAAAAAGCCAATAAGCTTGGGAGTGCTTTAAAATACTTTACCGTTAGCGCATTTGTATGCGGTATCTGCAGCCTATTTATGCCCTTTTATTTAGTGTTTTATATCGCGCACTTTTTAGCAGCCGTATGGGTTATGCTTAGCTTAACCACCGGGTTTGCCATGCTTAGCCTGAACGATTTTAGAGCCAAGTATTTTTTATTTGGAAATATGCTCTATAGCCTGTCATTAGTAGTATTCGTTGCATTTCATTTTGATTTAATAAATGCGACCTCATCAGAAATACTTGTGCTGTTAGCCTTAGCAATAGAT
Source organism: Pseudoalteromonas sp. 2CM41L (assembly GCF_023161905.1). Classification (NCBI taxonomy): domain Bacteria; kingdom Pseudomonadati; phylum Pseudomonadota; class Gammaproteobacteria; order Alteromonadales; family Pseudoalteromonadaceae; genus Pseudoalteromonas; species Pseudoalteromonas sp. 2CM41L. The sequence goes on along the minus strand of NZ_JALNTN010000003.1, from coordinate 225,968 downwards.
TGTGTGTGTATTGTGCTGTCTTTGTCTGAGTGGCTAAAGTTAAAACAGCACGAATTTAGTACCTTGTTACATGAATCTCGCTTTGATCCTCTAACCCAAGTTGGCAACCGACTACTATTAAATGATGAGCTGATTAAACTTGCACATAGTGCTTACATAATTGTGTTTATAGATTGTGATGGAATAAAAAAAATAAACGATGCGCTTGGGCACGCCAAAGGTGATGCGTTTTTAATTAATGCAGCAAAATTAATGACACAGCATCTAGCGCAAGACGGCACCGTATTTAGAACCGGGGGCGATGAATTTATTTGGTTATGTAAAGTCAAAAACAAATCACACCTTCCCCAACTAAAAACCACACTTACCCAGAAGCTCACCGCATTACATCGCACTATTCAGCAGCAATGGCCGCAATCTGGTATTAGTTATGGCATAGCATCTAGCGATGAGTGCCAAAGCCATACCGAGTGTTTAACCTTAGCGGATCAGCGCATGTATAACTTAAAATCAGCCCATAAACTTAAAGCAAGTTAAGCTACTAACCTTCTCACCCCCCTTTTTTCGCCACTTACCGCCTTTTATTTTACTCGAAGCCTCTGCTAGGTACGCTCATGTATTCGCCAATAACTTCATGCACGTGTGTCGCCCTTTGTTCGCGAGTATGAAATTTATTAAACAGTGTAATAGTACAAAACAAACAAGAACAAAGTTATAATGGCGCTAATTTGTCAGGCGAATAAAGCTATAAATAACACGATTAAATTACACCAATAGGAGTTGTACATGGAACATATTATTTCGGGCGTGGCTAAGTTTCAAAAAGAAGTTTACCCATCAAAAAAAGCAGCGTTTCAAAAACTAGCCAATGGTCAAAACCCAGAAGTGTTATTTATCACCTGTGCCGACTCGCGTATCGATCCTAACTTAGTGACTCAAACTGAACCCGGTGAATTATTTATTTGTCGTAACGCGGGCAATATTATCCCGCCACATAGTAATCAAACCGGCGGTATGACAGCCTCAATTGAATTTGCGGTGGCTGCACTGGGCGTATCGCACATTATTATTTGTGGACACTCGGATTGTGGCGCAATGAAAGGCGCTATAAATACTGAAGGTTTATCAAGCTTACCGCACGTTAAAGAGTGGCTTGGCCACAGCCGCGTAGCAACTGAAGTTGTAAAAGAAAAATGCGGTTGCGCAGAGCTAAACAATAACGACCACCTAGGCTTAGTAATTGAAGAAAACGTAGTACAACAATTACAGCATATAAAAACACACCCTGCTGTGGCTGCAAAAATTGCAACTGGTCAAGTTAAGCTACACGGTTGGGTATATGATATAGAATCTGCAGAAATTAAAACCTACGATGAAGCAACGGGCAGCTTTAAACCTGTTGAAGATACCGATGTAGAAACCCTAGCAAAACAAAGCAAGTAAAGCCGCTTTACAGAATTAATGCGCTTACTGTTATTTTTATCTCAAAATAACAAAGCGCATTTTTTATTTATAGCCTAAACGCTTACCCCTCGTTTTTAGTTAACGGCACAAATGCACTTTTGCTGACTAAACACCACATTGTAGCCTCATTTTGTGCACTCCCATAGTGCTGGCACTGCACCAAAACAACTCAAATATGCGTAAGTAAAACCATTTAAAAGTAATGTAGCTATTAAAAAACAAACACTTATAAAAATGGCCGTGTTTTTGCTTATATGATAACCATACCGTTCGTTATTAAAACGACACACATTTAGGTTGTTATGACCACAGGCAAAGAAGCCCGCTCGCAGTTGCATTAATTTGTAACTGTGGCGGGCTTTTTTGTTTTTAAATTAAACCGTCATTGAGGGGATACCAATGCAAACACCAACAAAAATACTCATTATTGGTAATGGGATGGTTGGGCACCATTTTGTAGAGCAAATGCGCCAAAGCAACGCTGACGCGCACATTACCGTACTGTGTGGAGAAGCAAATTTAGCTTATGACCGTGTTTACTTATCCAGCGTGTTTGATGGTAAAACAGCCGCCGATTTAGCCCTAACCACCTTTGATAATTATCAGCAGTTAAATATAAATGTGCATACTAACCAGTGGGTTAATGAAATAGATAAAACAAACAAGGTAGTTAGCACTCAAACCGGTGATAAATTTAGTTACGATAAACTTATTTTAGCAACAGGGTCGTACCCGTTTGTGCCGCCAATTAAAGGGAATGACCAACCCCATTGCTTGGTTTACCGTACCCTAGAAGATTTAGAACAAATAAAAGCTAGCGCTGCACAAAGTAAAAGTGGCGTAGTGATAGGTGGCGGCTTGTTAGGGCTTGAAGCAGCCAATGCAATTAAGCAACTTGGGCTTGATACTCATGTAGTTGAGTTTGCACCCCAACTTATGGCGGTACAACTTGATGAACAAGGTGGAACGCTGTTAAAAAACAAAATTGAAAAACTGGGCGTGAGCGTGCATACCGCTAAAGCCACCAGCGAAATAGTAAAAGGCGAAACGAGCCGTTACAGATTAAATTTTTCAGATGACACGTTTTTAGAAACCGACTTAATTTTGTTTTCGGCCGGTATTCGCCCATACGATGAGCTTGGCAAAGTAGCCGAACTTGAATTAGGGCAACGTGGCGGTATTGTAATTAATAACCAATGCCAGACATCAAACCCAGATATATATGCTATTGGCGAATGTGCCTTGTGGGACAAAAAGCTTTTTGGTCTAGTTGCTCCGGGTTATAACATGGCTCGCGTGGTTGCAAGCCAACTTACAGGCGGCGAACTTGAGTTTTTAGGCGCCGATATGAGCACAAAATTAAAGCTACTCGGGGTAGAGGTAGGCTCAATTGGCGATGCCCACGCTAAAACCCCCGATTGCAAAGAGTTAATTTATCAAGATCCTATTCGTGATTGTTATAAAAAAATTATTTTAAATGAGGCAGGCAACAAGTTATTAGGCGCAGTACTTGTTGGCGATACTAGCGATTACGACACACTGTTGCAGTACATGTTAAATGACATGGAATTACCCGCACACCCTGAGTGCCTCATTTTACCTGATAGCGAAGGAGCACCTGTTTTAGCGGGAAATGCCCTGCCCGATACCGCCACTATTTGTTCGTGTCACAATGTAAGCAAAGGCGACATTGTGGGTGCAATTGATGGCGGCTCATGCGATTTATCTGCAGTTAAAGCTTGTACCAAAGCCGCCAGCGGCTGTGGTGGTTGTGCCGCATTATTAAAATCGGTAGTCGACAGTGAACTTCAAAGCCGTGGGGTTGAAGTTAACAACCATGTGTGTGAACACTTTGCTTTTTCGCGCCAAGAGTTACTGCATTTAGTAAAAGTAGAAAGCATTAAAACTTTTGATGATTTGCTCGCTAAACATGGCAGCGGTCATCACGGCTGTGAAATATGCAAACCTGTAGTGGCCTCTATTTTAGCTTCAACGTGGAATGAGTTTATTTTAGAACCCGCTCATGTTGGCCTACAAGACACCAACGACACTTACCTTGCAAATATGCAAAAAGATGGCTCTTACTCTGTCGTTCCCCGTATAGCGGGTGGCGAAATTACCCCCGACAAACTTATCGTTATTGGCCAAGTTGCCAAAGACTTTAACCTGTACTGTAAAGTAACCGGTGGGCAGCGTATCGACTTATTTGGCGCACGCCTTGAAGAGCTCCCTATTATTTGGGAAAGACTTATTGCAGCCGGTTTTGAAACCGGTCACGCTTATGGTAAATCGCTCAGAACTGTTAAATCGTGCGTTGGCAGTACGTGGTGTCGCTATGGCGTTCAAGACAGTGTTGGCCACGCGATTGCGATTGAAAACCGCTACAAAGGTTTACGCGCCCCGCATAAATTTAAAATGGCCGTATCGGGTTGTACCCGCGAATGCGCTGAGGCACAAAGCAAAGATATAGGCGTAATAGCAACCGAAAATGGCTGGAACTTATACGTATGTGGAAATGGCGGTATGCGCCCGCGCCATGCTGATTTATTTGCTACCGATTTAGATACCGAAACACTCATTAAATACATTGACCGCGTGATCATGTTTTACATTAAAACCGCCGATAAACTGCAGCGCACCTCAGTGTGGATGGAAAATTTAGAGGGCGGGTTAGATTATTTAAAAAGCGTAGTAATAGACGACAGCCTAGGTATTTGCCATGAGCTTGAAACGCAAATGGCGCTTATAACTAAAACTTACGCCTGCGAATGGAAAAAAGCAGTCGAAAGTCCAGAGGCCTCAAAGCGGTTCCGCCAATTTATTAATAGCCCAGATGCCGATAGCAATATTTTATTTGTACAAGAGCGCAACCAAATTCGCCCCGCAACAGAGTCTGAAAAACGTAACCAGCAAAATTCGACAAACCGTATCCCCGTAATGGAAATTGAGCAGGAGCAAGCTGATGTATTGGCATAAAATTGGAACAACCGACGACCTAGTTGCTAATAGTGGCGTATGCGCATTAGTAAACAACCAGCAAGTGGCCATATTTTATGTTCCACAAAATAGTGAGCCTGTGTTAGCCATTAGCAACTACGACCCGATAGGCAAAGCCAATGTACTATCGCGCGGCATTATTGGCTCTATTGATGGAAAATTAGTAGTGGCCTCCCCTTTGTATAAGCAACATTTTTGTTTAAATACTGGCGAATGCCTAGAAGCAGAGGCAATACAGCTCCCCGTATTTGAAGCCAAAATAGACAATGGCAATGTCTTTGTTAGCGCTGAGCCAAAAGCCATTACAGCGTTAGCATAAGGAGCAATAAAATGAGTGTTCTTTCGTATTTTTCGGGTATTGAAAGCCCATGGCTAAACAAGTTTGTTAATAAACTCACTCAAGATGCAAAGCACAAAGCTAAACATCAAAAAAACGGCCACGTGTATTTAATAGGGGCAGGCCCGGGCGATGCTGAGCTTATAACTGTAAAAGCGCAGCGCCTGATTGCAGCAGCCGACGTGGTATTGTACGACAGCCTAGTTAGTGAAGCGCTTTTAAATACACTGCCTAAACATGCGCAGCGAGTGTATGTAGGTAAACGCGCAAGCAAGCACTCTATGCCACAAGCTGCCATTAGTGACCTATTAGTAAAATACGCACAACAAGGGTTTAAAGTTGTTCGTTTAAAAGGTGGCGATCCGAGTATTTTTGCGCGTATTAATGAAGAAGCCAACGCCCTATCAGAGCACAATATTAATTTTGCTATTGTCCCGGGCGTTACCACCGCGTGTGCAGCCTCGGCTTTTACCGGCATACCGCTTACTGCTCGTGATGTGGCCCGAAGTGTTACATTTTTAACGGCGCAATTTGCCGATCCTAATAAACTCCCTAATTGGCACAACTACACCTATGTACAAGGCTCTAACAACCCCACGCTAGTCGTCTATATGGGCTTAGGACGTTTAAACGCATTAAGTACTGGTTTGCAATCGGTTGGCTGGCCTAAAACAACCCCTATCGCATTGATAGAAAATGCCACCACCAACCAGCAAAAAATAATAACCAGCACGCTTGGGCAAATTATTAGCGAAAGTGCGATGCATACATTAACAGGCCCTACGCTAATTATGGTTGGCGAGGTAATAAATCATCAAATGGCTATCAGCCCAGCGTTGCTGCAATGTAGCAACGCATAAATTCCCCCTCTGGTGTTTGCTCTGTGCAGTTTACAGAGTAAACACTTTTTTCCCCTAATTCATGAAGGGCGCAATCGAGTGCAAAAACAACTATTTTTGCACCAAAAAGGTTTATTCCTGTAATAAGGACAGATAATTTAAAATGGGAACAAATAACAAGTATGGCTTTAAGCGGCTGTTTTAATTTAATTTTAAATTCAATCGAAAAATTTTTAAATGATTGGAACAGTGGTTGCACTTTATATACAAAAAAGTGTGGAACAAGTCCTATGTTATCTAGCAATCCTCTCACAAAACAGTTTTTATTAGCAGCAAAATACCAAGAAATTCATGCCTTAAAGCAGCTTCAAAAAAGCTGTGCATCGCTTACTAAACTGGGTGATTTTATACATCAGTTACAAAAAGAGCGCGGCATGAGCAATATTTATTTAGCCTCTAATCGCAAACGTTTTGCCTCGCAGTTAAAACAACAAATTAGCTTAACAGAGCAAACCCAAACGCAGTTTTACCACTCAATTAAAACGACCTTTATTACCGATAACGCCGACACGGGCCACACCCGTTTGTACAATTTAATTACCCATAGTTTGCAATCGTTAGAGGCGCTGCCAGAGCTGCGACAACAAATAGCAAATCAAAAAATTACCCCAGTGCATGCAACTCAATCGTATACGCAGCTTATTTCGTGTTTGCTAAATATAATTTTAGAAGCCGCCGATGGCGCAAGCGACCCGCGCGTTACACGATTGCTAGTGGCTTATTTTAATTTTATGCAAGGTAAAGAATACGCCGGACAAGAACGTGCCTGTGGCGCGCAAGCGTTTGCATCAAGTAAGTTTACCGTGGAGCAAAAACAACAGCTTGCTCATTTTGTTCAACAACAGCATCACAGCTTTACGTTTTTTAACGAATACGCCGACGAACACGTATTAAAATGCTATCGCTCGTTAACTGATCACCCCGTAAATAAGCAAGTGGATCAGCTACGCGGGCTTTTACAAAATTTAGATGACGAAAATGCGCAGCCGCTTTCTCAGCTTAGTGAGGTGTGGTACGAGGTAACAACAACGCGTATCGATATTATGCACAAAATTGAGCAAAACCTCAGTGACTACCTTATTGACTCTGCAGCAATGCAAATTGCTCAGGCTCAGCGCACTTTAAATTCAAATAAACAAGTTATAAGCAGCCTTGAAGAACAATACATACCAATGACCGACGGGCAACTCGCGTTTAAACAAAATACCCCCCAAAATACCGCTGCTAATAAACTCAATAGTAATAAAAGCATGTACGACCTAATCATGGAGCAAAGCCAACATATCAAGCAAATAAATCAGGCTTTAGTTGATGCTAAACGGGTAATAACAGAACAAAAAATAATACATCAGGCAAAGTATATTTTAATAGAGCAGCTAAGCCTTAGCGAAGAGCAAGCTCATAAAAAGTTGCAAAAGCAAGCAATGGACTCGCACTGCTCGCTTTATAATATTGCGCAAAAAATTGTAGAGCTAAGCGATTAACATCGGCGTATGGTTAGCGCCCAAAACCGCCTTAAAGTAAGGGTTTTAAAAAGCGGTTTTTACGAGGTAAGTAATAATCGTCGTAATCAAGCGACACAATTATGCGCTCTGCTTTGCCAAGTAGTTCGCTGCGAGGGATCAAACCAATAACACGCGAGTCAGCACTGTGGTCGCGGTTATCACCCATTGCTAAATAATAATCTTCAGGAATAGTTATTTTATTAAAACCCGATAGCTGCGAAGGCGTATGTGCAACACGAATCGTGTGTTTATGGCCATTTAAATCTTCTATTTTATCTAAAGAATCAATATTGCTTTGCAAGTTATTGTATTTAAGTTTAACGCCATTAATTTCTAGCTCGTTGTTATAAAGCGCTACCGTATCGCCTGGCACACCAATTACGCGTTTAATTAACCGGTTATCAGCAGCTTGTGAGTCAAATACAATAATATCGCCTGTTTGTGGGTCGGCTAATTTAACTAAAGGAATATGCGTAAAAGGGATGCGTATATCATAAGCCATTTTATCGGTTAAGATTCTGTCGCCTTCTAAAATGGTGGGTTTCATCGAGCCTGTCGGTACTTCATACCAATCGGCAACTGCACTTCTAAACACGCTCATCAGCGCAATAAATAAAATTAACGAACGGTTATTTTTCCAAAATTTATAAAGTGGCTTCATACCTAGTCCCTACCTATCATAAGTAATAGTATGACTAGCTTAATACCAAGCAGTTCAATGAATAATGTAACAAAAAGTGTGGTGATTTTAGGTAGAATTACCAAGGCTTATGCCTTGGTAAGGGGTAATTTGTGAAGCTTATTGCTGGTTTAGCTTGTCTTTCGCTTCTTTTACTTTTTCAAAGTCTAGGCCGAGTTCGTCGGTGGCTTCTTTAATTAAATGCGGCTGAGTCATCACCACGGCCATTAACTGCTGTAGTTTTTCAGGCGGAATACCAAGCTCTTGTACTAATGCCATTGCCATCATTGGGTTTTGTGTAAAGGCTTCGAACAATGCTTTTACTTTTTCGTCGCTTACATTGTGCTCTTTAAGTATTGCTAGTATTGGGTTCATTTTTAACCTTGTGTGTTTTGTACGTATTTTATATTTACTAAATTATATTAGCTGAGCCATGCATTAACAACGCCAACACACGCCTCAGTGTTACATTGGGTGGTTATTCTACAAGTAATACCACTTTACCGGCATTTTCATTACGCTCTAAAATAGCATGCGCTTCGTTTGCATCGCTCCACGGTAATGTTTTATAAACGTTAAAGTCGTACTTTTTAGTAGCAATATCATTGTAAAAACGCGCAACTAAGTCATCGCGTAATTGACGTTTAAACTCAATGCTACGGTTTCTAAGTGTTGATGCATGAAACGAAATACGTTTGCGTAATAGCGCTGCAAAATCAACCTCAGCAAAACGCCCATCTAAAAAAGCGAGCATAATAATTTGGCAATCCATGGCTGCAATAGCCGCATTTTTATTTAAATAACTGCCCGAAACAGGGTCTACAATTGCATTTGCTAAAAGCTCATTTGCTTGCATATATTCTACAAAGTCAGTTGTTTTGTAATTAATGGCATGATCGGCGCCAAGGGCTTTTGCATGCTCGCATTTTTCATCTGAGCCGGCAGTAATAACCACCGTTGCACCTGCACTTTTAGCCATTTGAATCGCCGCACCGCCTACACCACTTGCCCCTGCATGAATAAGCGCTGTTTGGCCTTGTTGTAATTTACCCAGTTCAAAAAGCGCACCAAATGCTGTTAGGTACACTTCGCTAATAGCTGCACCTTCAACCATGGTTAAATCATCTGGCAATACCATTAATTGTTTAGCATCTACGGCAACGTATTCGCTGTAAGCCCCGCCTGCGCACAAGCTAAAAATACGTTTATTAAGCCAACTTTTATCAACATCAAAACCAAGCTCAACCACTGTGCCTGCGCACTCTAAACCTAAAATGGGGCTATCCCCAGCTGGCGCTGGGTATTTACCTTGGCGCTGCATGCAATCAGCGCGATTTACACCTATAGCAGACACTTTTACTAGCACTTCGTGGCTTTTTAAAACCGGTTTATCGGTTTCACTAAATGCAAGGGTGCCACCCTTATGAGAAATATATTTCATTAATGCTCCGTATTTAGCCTTTTAATTAGGGCCTGTTAACCTTTCAGGATTAAAATTTGTTCAATCTAGGGGCCATTTAATCGCGGCGCGAGGTTTGTAACCTAGTGGGCTAAGTAAAAACCGAGCAAAGCTTCCGCGTCCTGCTCACGCCCCTTACCTACATCCATGTAGGCAACAAAGAGTAAATGGCCCCTAGGCAGAAACCCTTCGGGCAGCGCCTGTTTATGGGGAACAACCACACTACATAGGCTCTGCCTTGCCTAATTACCAAACAGACGGCTGCAAATTTAACCTCGAAAGATAAACAGGCCCTAGCTAGACATGGGGTTAGTTATTTTTATTTAAACCGCCAGCTTTGTTTATACGGGTATACGTCAGGTAAAAAGCCTGATTTAATTTGTTGTTGGCAAGCTTGCCAAAAATCGGCTAAAAACAGATCGTTATGTTCGCAGTTAAAATAGTTAAATGCCGTTTCGTTTGCACTAAAAAACACCTTAAACTGACTGGGGAAAATATCGTTTTCTGCTATATCAAAATAACTGTTGGCGCTTAGCTCCTCTAGGTCGTTTTGTGCGCTAGGTACATCTCTAAAGTGGCAATCAGTCAATGGGCAAATTTCATCAAAGTCGTAAAAAACAACGCGCCCCCAACGGGTTACGCCAAAGTTTTTCATTAGCATATCGCCTGGGAATATATTTGCGCCGGCTAAGTCTTTAATCGCTTTACCGTAGTCGGTCATAACCTGTTGTAATGCTTTGTTAGAGCAGTGATTAATGTATAAATTAAGCGGCGTCATTTTTCGCTCAACATACACATGCTTTAAAATAAGCGCCTTACCCGATATAACCATGCTGCTGCCAATTTGTGATTTCATTTGCTTAAGTAACTTGTCGCTAAAGCGGCTGAGGTCGAACGCTAAATACCTAAATTCGTGTGTATCTACTAAGCGCCCTACTCGGTCGGCTTGCTTTACAAAGTTGTACTTGGCTTTTACTTGCGCTTTGGTGGCTGTTTTTGGTGCACTAAATTTATCTTTTATTACTTTATAAACGTAGTCTAGCCCTTCAATGGTAAATACCAGCATAACCATGCCGGGAGTACCTGGTGCTGTCACGTATTTAAAATTAGTAGGGCTATTCTTAGTGGTATCAACTTTGTAACGATAAAACTCTGTTTTAGCGTGCTTAATAAAGCCAATGGCGTTAAATAACTCAAAGCGTTTTTTATGAGGCATCAGCACGCTTAAGTAATCTACGTAACGCGCGGGTTGGTCGGTATCAACCATAAAATAGGTACGAGCAAAACCAAACAGTAAACTTAACTGATCGGCGCCCATCATTACGGCATCAAGCTTTAACCCTTTATTAGTATTTAATATGGCGATAGCAAAAGGCATATTATCGCCATTTTTAGCAATACAGCGCCCTATTAAGTAACAGGCTTTGTTTCTAAAAAATAATGAATTTGCGTATTCTATAAACCCGTCGTTTAAATTTATAAGCTCATACACTTGTTTGCATTGTTGCTTTGCACCGGCCATTAACGTTGTTTGCAATGCCTGTAAATCGGCGTCTAAATGACTAAAAGGCACTCTAAAAGCTTGGCGGGTAATGAGCGTTTTTACAGCGTGGTTAAACCCATCTTTAAACGATATTCTCCTAACTAAGTTTTCATACGAGCGCGGCTCGCTTCTGTATTTTGCTTTTAATACAAACAAATGTACGGTACGAATTTTTTTATCGTCCCAAATTGCACCAAAGGTAGAATTAAAAAAGGTATGTGCTATAGGTTTGTTTTCATGATTTTGTACCATATCGCCGTATATATTTTTAGCTAGTTGCCATGTGTGCGGACAAGTCAGTTCAGCGTAAGCAATAACTCTTACAGCTTCACTGACATTTTTTACTTCACGTTCGTACACTTGTAAGCGTTCGCGCATGGCAGTTTGCACATCGTGATATTTTTGTTGTTCAAACCGGCTTTGCGCACCTAGGGAAATATTTAAAAACTGCGCAAACATTGCTTCAAAGCCTGCAAAAACAGCGCGGGCCAACTTAGTAGCAATAACTTGCTGTAGCGCATTATTGGTTTGATTAGTTAACGATTTTGACATGGTTACAACACTTTTATTTTTACCACTTATAGCGGTTATTTTTTATTAATTGTTTACACCTTAGCAAGCAGGCTTTAATTTAGGTAATTAATAAAGCATATAAATAAAATTGATCATATGAATATACGTAACGTCGATCTCAACTTATTAGTGTACTTAAATGTGCTCATTGATGAAAAAAGTGTTTCAAAAGCGGCTAATAAACTCGCACTAACACAACCTGCTATGAGTAACGCACTTAAACGATTACGTGATTTATTTGACGACCCACTACTTGTGCGTGCCGCAGGCTCTATGACCCCCACCAGCAAAGCACTTAGCTTAAAGCCTGAAATAGAGTCTCTTTTAAAAATGGCAGAGGCGATTACTCAGCCCAGTGAGCAATTTAACCCAGCAACGGCAGAGGTGACTTTTAGAATAATGGCAAACGACTACATGGAGTCGACCTTAATTGCTCCCTTTATTACTGAGCAGTTAACTAAAAACCCGGGGGTTAATTTTGATGTACTGAGTCCAAGCGATGTAAACCTGCAAGATATGGAAAAAGGCACTATTGATTTAGCCATAAACCGGTTTAATGGCTTGCCTCGCTCGTTTCATCAAGCCAGTGTTTGGCGCGATAATTACTGCTGTTTAACCCACCCTAAAAATACCTTTTTACAGCATTCAAGCCTTGATGATTACCTGCAAAAAGAACATGTTTGGGTAAACCGTGCAGGCTGGGGGCCAGAAGCCGCCGTTACCAACAAATCTGGCAAGCAAAAACTAGGTTGGGTTGATGAAGCACTTTGGCAGCTAGAACAAACACGTAAAATACGGGTGTTTACACGCCACTACATGATTGCAAGTTTGCTATGCCAATCAGAGCAACTTATTGCCACCTTACCGCGCAGGCAGGCTAAATTATTAACCACGCATACCGATTTAGTCATTAGCCCAGTACCGTTTCAAATAGTCCCTATTGAGGTAAAAATGATATGGAGCCCACTACTTCACCATGCTCCCGCACACCAGTGGTTACGCCGTGAGTTGCTTGAGTTTGCTAAAACAATTGCTGATAGGTAATTAGTAATTTTCTTTAATTTAAAATTCTGATTACAGCTCAAAATGTATTAAAAAAGATTTAAGGAAAATCACTATCAACATTGATTACTCTAATTATTCACTTAAAGAATTACATGAAGCACTTGAAACTATTGATGCAAACAAATACCCGCAAAGATACAAACATCTAATAGAAGAGCTAAACAACCCAAAGAGAGTGGATCCTAAGGTTATAAAGCAATTAGAAATAACAGAGCAAAACTCGAAGAAAGAAGCCAAAGCATACGTAACTATTTTACTAGGCTTGTTTTTCATTCTATGGAGCTACTTTACTTATAATGATGGCGTTATACATAATAAAGGAGGGGAACGGGTAATTGCTTCTATCGAATCGAGCCCTAAAAAATTCTATTTTTTTATTTTTGGTGCAATAGGCTTAGGGTGTATAACCGTCGCGCACGGTATAGAAACGATAGTAAAGCAAAAAAAAACGCTCAAAGATAACAATTATGAAAAATAAAAAAGAATATCCTTACCTATGCGAAAGCCGCCTTAGCTATATTTATAGATGTATAAAATGTGACGCATTTATTAAAAAGGGAATGCACGTGTGCTATCGGTGTGAACATGTTTTTTCTAAAGAAGATGTTGATATTATGATCAAACAGTATCGTAAAAATTATAAGAAAAACTGGCATCATAAACTTTATTTTGTCGTTTTTATCACAACTATTATATGCGCATTGCTCTTTTAAAAATAAAAAAGCGCCATGGTATTCAACTTTGGGAAAATACCATGGCGCTTTTGAAATCGTAGAAATAGGAGTGAACCCTACCCTTTATATTTAGCAACCTTGATGCCAACCCACCACAAAAATAAAAAACATTTAAAATCAAACATCTAATTAAATTATGCTTTTAATTATTATCTAGTGTGTCCCAGTTTTGTGCATTTTTATAGGTTTTTGCACCACTTTAATTAAGCATGCTAAGTGGTTTTTGGTTTGTTGTCATTTACTATTGATAAAATCAATGTCAGTTATTGAAAACAACAATTTCATTAATAATACACTTAGCGCTAAAGTGAAGTTAAGCCAACAAACTAAGAGTAATGATTATGACAACATCAAGCTTCACACAACAAGACGGGTTATTTATTGACGCTAATTTACATCAGTTTATTACCCAACAGTTATGCACTAAAACCAATGCAGCTGAGACATACCAAGCACTTGCTACCTTGGTTGATGAGTTTGGTTGTAAGTGCCGTAAAACAAAGCACCAACCAGATGACATTTTAGAAGTAGATACGCTACTGCATGCGTATCAGCGTAAAAACCACCCGCTTTGCCATGTAGATGCACAAACAACCGAGGCAGTACTTGATGAATACTGCTGCCAAGTACCGGCTATTATTGTAGTTGCATTAATGGATACGCTTAGCGGTACTCAGTGCGATGAACCTAATGCACACGATATTTACCACCGCGCTGCACAGCTTACTAATCGCCCATGTGTACACAAGGCAAAAACAGCCACAGCGGCCTAGTAATGGAGTTGCTTAAAAATACTCGATAACCTTTTGTGCAAAATCACTGCAGCTTAGGGTTGTCGAGTTATTAATATTTTGCGCTAAATCAAAGGTTACATTACTGCTTTTGAGTGCTTGTTCGAGCGCTTGTTCAATCAGCGTTGCTGCCTCATCCCAGCCCATAAACTTAAGCATTAAAACGGCACTTAAAATACTGCTACTTGGATTTGCTTTGTTTTGCCCTGCTATTCTCTCAAACGTACCATGGGTTGGTTCAAAAAATGCCACATCGTTATTTAAATTAGCAGCCGGCATAATGCCCACTCCGCCAACTTGTGCGCTGAGCATATCTGCTAAAAAATCGCCATTTTGGTTTGTGGTTGCTACCACATCAAATTGCTCTGGGTTCATTAAACATTGTTGCAGCATGTTATCGGCTATCACTTCTTTAATAATTAAAGGCGATTTATTAGCGCGTGGTATTTCAAGCCAGCGCCCGTTTTCGTGTGGGGTAGCGTTAAACTCATTTTGGGCTAAGGCAAACCCCCAACGTTTAAAGGCACCATCGGTAAATTTAAGTACATTCCCTTTATGCACAAGCGTTAACGATTCGCTGTTATTTTTAAGGGCGTAATTAATTGCATAACGTACTAGGCGCTCAGAGCCTTCTTTAGATATATTTTTTATACCTATGCCACACTCTTGAGAAAACCTTAGGCGCGTTACTCCCATTTCTTCACATAAAAAGTCGAGCATTTTCTCGCTCTCTACGCTGCCCGCTTGCCACTCTATTCCTGAATATACATCTTCGCTGCTATCACGCAGCACTGTTATGTTAGTTAAAAATGGATTTTTTAACGGCGATGGCAATGCACTTAACCCTTTAACAGTGCGCATATTTACAAATAAATCCATTTCGTGCCTTAGCGCCACATTTAATGAGCGAAAACCGCCGCCAAGAGGTGTAGTTAGCGGCCCTTTAATTGCTATTTTACACGCACGTACTGCGTTAATCGTCTCCTCTGGAAACCAATCACCATCATATAATTTTGCTGCTTGCTCGCCGTTATATACTTGCATCCAGTGAATTTTTCGCTCCTTTGCATAACAGTGTGTAATGGCATTATTCACCACATGCTGCATGGCCGGTGTGACCTCTTGCCCAACCCCGTCACCATTAATATAAGCAATAATAGGATTTACAGGCACATGCCATTGGCCTTTAGCATCAATAGTAATATTTTGTCCGTGCTCAGGGATTTTAATATGCTGATAAGCCATGGTTAATACCTATACTAAAAATAGTGTTACCTGATTAAATCATGCTTGATTGAGCATGTATGCAATTTGCTTTTTATAATTGATATTAGTTAAAAAAATAACGAATAACATGTGCTTAATTACGTAAATAGTGGGTCTAGTATCAAGCGCGTATTTAGGAGGTATAAATGAAGTTATTTGGGCTGTTATTGCTATTAATGTGCTCTTTAAAAGCCTCAGCTGTTGATGTGGTTATTCATAATTTAGACGCACTGACTACTAAGGGTCAAAAAACGGTAGCTACATGGGTAAATCAAAGCCTTAAAAAAACACAAAATACTTTAGGGCCATTGCAACAAAGTACCCTCCCTATTTATTTAAAGCCACAATATTTTGCTTTTGAACCCGTGCCATGGGCGAGCGTAAAACGAAATAATCCCGATGGATTAGAGCTGCATATTGACCGCTACGCAAGTTTAAATGCCTTTACAAAAGATTGGACGCTTTACCATGAGCTTTCACATTTATATTTACCACTACTGCCTTACTCTGGCTTTTGGTTAAGCGAGGGGTTTGCCAGTTACATGCAAAACGTGATAATGCGCAACAGCGGTGTCATTAGCCAAGCGCAATTTGTTCAGCGCCTAAACGCAGGGTTTGAGCGAGCACGCTTACAAACTAAAACAAAGCAACAGCCACTTAATAAACTTTCAAGTGATATGTGGAAGCAACGTGCACAACAGCGGGTTTATTGGACAGGGGCAGCATTTTTTGTAGAAGCCGATCTAGCCCTTCACAAACAAGGTAAAAGCGTTGCCGCTATAATAAAACAATACCAACTATGCTGCAGAGCTGCGCGCACAAGTGCCAAAACGCTCATAAAAGAGCTAGATAAGCTCTCACGCAGTAGCATTTTTACTACCTTGTACGCGCAATATAATACGCGTACCGACTTTCCTGTTATTACTAAAACGCAGTTAAATACACTTTAAATGCTTTTAATAAGTGCGCAATACTCATCATATGCTTTTACATCGTAATTAGTTGAGTAAGCATTCATAAAACCATGTAAAAACGGTGTTTTGTTACACGTAACTTGGCTTTTACTGGCTAAAGCACTTATCACTTCATCTACATTAAAATGCATTTCGGTATGTGGAAAAATAAACGTACAAGGTACTTTTGCCGCAATATCTAAATGATTTCTAATTTGTGAAGGGTAAAAGCCAATCAGCTTTTTTAGGTGTGGATTGCCTGTTAATAACTGTGCGCGCCACGCGGCACTTGCGCCTGCACTAAACCCTATACAGGCTGTTGGCTCTGTAAGGTTATTAAATACATTTAAGAGCTTAGCTACGTAATTGTCATGGCCACAGGAATTTATAAATTTATTATAATAATACTTTTCACTATCAATGGGTTGCAGCTCTCCTTTGTAGGGGTCTATAACCTCTGTATTGGCTTGCATAATATCTAACAACCTCATTAAAGGTGCTGTTAAACCATAAATATCGCTGACTATTATGTAATTCATACTTACCTTTTTAGGGTTAAAATCCATGCGTTTAAGCAGTTGATAAAATTAAGTATAAATAATTTTTAAATAAATAGCTTGCACACATTTTTTATTTAGGTTACCTTTCCTCTCTGGTCTTAAAAAACCACCGCGGTTAACCTTTTTACCCTGATCCAGTAAGCCCCGCAAAACGTATATTTGAAAGCTAAGTTATTGTACGGCGAGAACCCCTATTAATACCTTGATGATTTTTTTAATATCATCGCAAAAGTGTCATAAAGATCGTCAACA
The DNA here is from genome assembly GCF_023161905.1 of Pseudoalteromonas sp. 2CM41L. Taxonomy (NCBI): domain Bacteria; kingdom Pseudomonadati; phylum Pseudomonadota; class Gammaproteobacteria; order Alteromonadales; family Pseudoalteromonadaceae; genus Pseudoalteromonas; species Pseudoalteromonas sp. 2CM41L. Next base: position 208,891 of record NZ_JALNTN010000003.1, on the reverse strand, counting down.
CTGTAATGAAGCTAAACACAACATCGTTAATTTATTAACTGCATTTGGCTATAAAAAATAGCGCAGAGTAAATAACAAGAATAAAGTGAGTTTTATTATGTCTTATAAATACAATGGATCTATGATCCAAATTGCCCATCCGGTGCAATCAATTTCTGTAAACAAACAACGTGTTATTTTTAGTGATACACAAGGTTTGAAAAACGCAATGTTTCAAAAAGCAAGCGAAGCGCGCGAATTTGTAAAATGGTTAAAAGCCAACTAATCATTGCGAGCAATTAACTGCTTAAGCAGTTAATGTTAATAAAATGTGCCAGCTTTGTAGCTGGCATTTTACTTTGTTGCACTTAATTGACTACAATAGCGATACTTTCATTGTTTTAGGTAGTTGTAGTAATGCTCCGTGCATTTTTGTGTATCACCTTATATTTAAGCATTTCTTCAGTCAGTTACGCCCACACGATTAACTGGCTAACGCACGACTTTGCGCCCTATTACATTTTAAATGGAAAATACCAACACCAAGGGCGTGATGAAAGCGTTATAACCTTACTCGAGCAACAACTTGAGCACATCACGTTTAATCGCCTTGTTATCCCCTCTGGCAAAGTAACGCAAGAACTAGCCAATAAATCAGCCACACATTGTGCCCTATCACTTTATAAAAATGCATTTAGAGAAAAGTTTATTCACTTTAGCGAGCAAAGCTCAACCACGGGCCTTTCACCTTCCATTGCTATGCATAAAGGTTTGGCGCATTCACTAGAAGTGCCTAACTCAGAGCCGGTGTCGTTGCAGGATTTACTAGCAGAAAAAAAGCTCACGTTAGGTGTATCTATGAACCGCTCATACGGCGAGCAACTCGACAGTGTAATAAATAACACCCCCGATGTTGATATTGTTATTCGCCCAACGCGAAATAGTTTAGCCAGCCTTACCTATATGCTTAATTTAAAGCGCTTAGATATTTTATTAGGTTACCCAAGTGAGCACCATTACTTAGCTAAATCTATGTACTTTGAAGAAAACCTAACTCAGCGAGCGATTGTTGAAGCGCCACCGTTAAGTTATGGCTATATTGGCTGCACTAAAAATGAGCAAGGTGCTAAAAATATTCAACTATTAGATGAGCAATTAAAAAAAATTAAGCAAACCGAGCAATACCACCAAGTAATGTTACGCTGGTTGCCCCCACATTTAAAACCCTTATTAGAATCAAGAATTCACGCTACAAAAAACAAAAACGCCACTAACTAAAGTGGCGTTTTAATTTAATTTACGCTTTATTATTTACGCACACCTTCAATAGACAGTCCAATATCAACATGGGTAGACGCCGGGCCTAAATTATAATCAATACCGTAATCGGTGAGTTTTAAACTGGTTTCGCCCTCAAAACCAGCACGGTAGCCACCCCAAGGGTCTTGCCCTTCACCTACTTTATCCATTTTAAACGTAATGCGTTTAGTTACGCCATGTAAAGTAAAGTCGCCCGTTACAGTGGCTGTATCATTATCGGTAAATTTCACATTGGTGCTTTTAAATGTTGCTGTTGGGTATTTATCTACATTTAAAAAGTCTTTACCTCGTAAGTGTTTATCACGCTCAGCATGGTTAGAGTCTAAACTTGCTGTATCTATATTTACTAAAATTTTAGACCCTGTTTGCGCTTTAGCGTCGTAACTGAAGCTGCCATCAAAACGGTTAAATCGCCCGTGCAGCCAGCTGTAGCCTAAATGCTTAATTTTAAAGGTAACAAATGCATGCGCCCCTTGCGTATCAATTACATAATCTGCTGCATTTGCAGTAGCCGATAACATCATTACACCCGATAGAGCTGCACTTACTAGTCGTTTTTTCATGTTAGTATTCCTTTGGTTTGATCATTCTCGTTAAGGTTTTATCTTTATCAATAAAGTGGTGCTTTAATGCCCCCAGTGCATGCAAAACAGCCAAGCCAATTAATGTACACGCACCGTAGTAATGAATTTTTCCGGCAATATCGGCTTGTCCATCAAAGTTATAATCCAAAGCAGGTAAATTAAATATCGAAAAAACGGCGATTGCTCTGCCATCGGCGGTAGAAATCAAATAACCCGTCACTACAATGACTGCTAAAATTAGGTACATAACAATATGCGCTGTATGTGCAATGTGGTTTACTGTTTTATTTTGACTAAGGGGGCGAGGTTTCGGGCTGGATACGCGCCACAAAATTCTAAAAATAAGCACTGCGGCGAGCGTTATACCTATACTTTTATGTAAATCCAGTGAGCCTTTATACCAGCTATCGTAATAGGTTAGCTCAACCATGTATAAGCCCAAGCCAAATAAACCAAACACGGTAAAAGCCATCAACCAGTGTAAAATAATGGCAATAAGGCCATAAGATGTGGGCGTATTTTTAAACATGTGGGTTCCTCTAAATTCAATAATTTAAGAATATAGAGGGTGAAGAAAAACTAAAATAGCGTATACAAACAGCATCTGTGCATATACGCACATACAACTTGACCTACAGTTTTACTAATTAGCTATTTGGTGTGTCAGTAAGGTTTATGTAAATTAAGCTATCAGGTGAGACTTGCAAACAGCTAATTAAGCCTTCTTTTATAAGCTCAAGCATAGCAATAAAGCTAACCACTACACCGCTTCGCCCTTCACTAAGGGTGAATAAATCGTTAAACGGTAGCGCTTTTTTTGCGTTACTCAGCTGGGCTAAAATTTGGCTCATCCGCTCACGGGTAGAGAGGATTTCTGCGGTCACTTGGTGATGCTCAAATGTTTTGGCGCGCGCCATCACGTCGCTCAGAGCTAACATTAAATCTTTTAACTCAAGCTCTGGCAGGTTTTGAGCGGTATTTTCAATAACCGGCATAGTTGCATGTGCAACAAAAATATCACGGCCTACACGGGGGATGGCATCTATATTTCCGGCTGCTTTTTTAAACTGCTCGTATTCTTGTAAACGCTTGATTAGTTCTGCGCGGGGGTCTTCCTCTTCTTCGAGCTCCTCGTGCACAGGCAATAACAGACGCGATTTTATTTGTGCCAATAACGCTGCCATTACTAAGTACTCACCGGCAAGTTCTAACTGAAACTCACTCATCATTTCTACATAACTGACATATTGCTCAGTAATGCTAAAAATAGAGAGTTCGAGCACATCTAACTTGTGCTTTTTTATTAAATACAGCAGTAAATCAAGCGGGCCTTCAAAGGTTTCCAAAATAATTTCAAGTGCATCGGGCGGAATGTATAAATCTTCAGGTTTATCTACAACGGCTTTGCCATGCAAAAAAGCCAGTGGCAGCTTTTGCTGCACTGGCTCACTTTGAGTATTTTTTTCGCCCTGTGTTGTATCACTCACCGAGGTTACTCAAACGGGCTGGTATCGCCACACCCTACACGCAAAATGTGAATATCATCTTCTGATAGGTCAATAACCGTGGTTGCTTGTTCTGCAAGGTGTCCGCCGTCAATAATTAAATCTACGTGTTTATCTAAACGCGTTAAAATTTCATCTGGGTCTGATTCTGTGAACTCTTCTCCTGGTAAAATTAACGAACACGACATTAACGGCTCCCCAAGCTCTGCAAGTAATGCACATGCAATTGGATGCTCTATAACGCGCATACCAATGGTTTTTTTCTTATCGTTTAATAAACGCTTTGGCACCTCTTTTGTGCCTTTAAAAATAAAGGTGTATGGCCCTGGCGTATTATTTTTAATAAGCCTAAACATTTGGTTATCTACACGGGCATAAGTTGCCAGCTCAGATAAATCACGGCATACCAGCGTAAAGTTATGGTGTTTTTCTATTCCACGAATACGCTCAATGCGCTCTTTTGCTTGCTTATTACCGAGGTTACACCCTATCGCATAGCCCGAATCTGTTGGGTATACAACTACCCCGCCCTGTTTAATAATATCAACCGCTTGGCGAATAAGTCGTGGCTGTGGGTTTGCTGGGTGAATATGAATTAATTGACTCATGATAATGCTCCTTCTTGCCCTTCCCACACTTGCCAAACCCCTTGGCAGTCTTTGGGTAAGTATAAGTTTTTACCTAGCTCTAAATAACTAGTTGGAAAATGAAAGTCAGAACCTTGCGAGCACAGTAAACCGTACTCTTGGCTCAATTGCCCTAAAAATTGGCGTTCAGTAGGCGCTTGTTGCGGCTGCGCAACTTCCATGGCATCGCCCCCGTCACTTTTGTATTGCACAAGTAACTTACGTAACCATTTATTAGACATTTGGTAACGCCCTGGGTGTGCAAGTACTGCAACCCCGCCCGCAGCATGAATGGCGCTAATAGCTGTTTGCATATCACACCAATTGCTTGGAACATAACCTGTTTTGCTGCGCCCTAAGTATTTTTTAAATACCCCAGGAAAATTTTTAGCTACGCCTCTTTCAATCAATGCACGCGCAAAATGAGCACGTGTTATTTGGGCGTTTTCTGCCAGCGCCTTGGCTTGCTCGTAAATGCCATCAAAACCGTTTTTTGCCAGCCTTTTGCCAATTTCAATGGCGCGTTCGTCACGCTTTTGCTGCTGCGCCGATAACAATGATGTAAGGGCATTGTTATTTATATCAATATTTAGCCCAACAATATGTATTTCAAAGCTTTCCCACTTGGTAGAAATTTCTACGCCAGATATAAGCTTAAGCGGTAGGTTTTCTGTTTCGATAAACGCTTTTGCCGGCGTAATAGCAGCCACAGTGTCGTGATCGGTTATCGCAAACACATCAATGTTTTTTTCTACGGCGCGGTTTAATAATTGCTCAACTGTTAAATGTCCGTCTGAATGCGTTGTATGGCTGTGTAAATCGTATTTTATCAAAAGAAAACTGCTTAAATTTAAGGGTAATAGATGTTTATATAAGTATAACAACTTTTTTGACTAAATTGTTTTAAATAAACACTTGACACAAAAGCGCTAAATACGTTTTACTGTAGCCACTTTAAGACACATTAAGAATTAATAAAAATGATCAATTCAATCCAACACACTATTTGGTGGTGGCACTCATAATTTTTGGGTGATGAATTGTCGTGTCTAGCAAATATTCAAAACCCGCAACTATGCGGGTTTTTTTATAACTAAATTTTACGTATTTAATTTTTTATTTTGAGGCAAAAAAACATGAATAACGGTCTTACTCTTACACATCGTTGGTGGTGGCGCCTGATATAGCGGGACGGTAATGATCTGTTTGTAATTTAGATATCGTTATTCAAACCCCGCATTGCAAAAGCATTGCGGGGTTTTATTTTTTGAGGGAATGAGGTTTGATTTTTAGTCATATAACTACCACACCAGGCGAAGTTACTAGCATAACGCAAGTGCGCGACTACATTAGTAGCCCACTTGCACTTTATGCGGCACTTGATAAGCCTAACTCGCTACTGCTTGAATCAGCCGAAATTGATTCTAAAGACAGTGTTAAAAGTTTAATTTTAGTTGACTGCGCGCTGCGCATTGTTTGCCAAGGTAAAACCGTCACGGTAAGTGCTCAATCTAATAACGGTAAACAGTTACTGCCGTACTTAAGAGCCAATGTGCAAAGCTGCGATGCAACCTTAACCGACACAAGCCTAACCCTTGTTTATAAAGGCGGCTCTAATGACATTGACGAAGCAAGTAAACTGGTTGCCGATAATGCATTTAGCGCACTACGCACCTGTATAAACAGTATCAAAAGCACCACCGAAAACCCGTTTTCGGTATTTTTAGGCGGTGTATTTGCCTACGACATGGTGGCTAATTTTGAGCAGCTAAGCGACGTACCCGATGGCGAAAACACCTGCCCAGACTACGTGTTTTACTTAGCCGAAACCTTAGTGGTTATCGACCATCAAAAACAAACCACCGAGCTTATTGGTAATGTGTTTAATGGCCCAGACGTACACGCTAATTGTTTTGAGGTAGGTAAAGAGCTAGAACGATTAAATGCCCTATGCGACAAAGCAGAAGAGTTTAGTGCGCCTATGCAAACTGGCACCTGCGATGTAAGTGTTGATATCAGCGATGAAACTTACTGCGAGCAAGTGGTTAAGCTTAAAAAGAACATCGTTGATGGTGATATTTTTCAGGTTGTGCCTTCGCGTACGTTTTCACTGCCCTGCCCTGATTCGTTGCACGCATATAGCCAGCTTAAAAAGCAAAACCCAAGCCCTTATATGTTTTATATGCGCGATGAAGAATTTGCTTTATTTGGCGCCTCACCTGAGTCTGCGCTTAAATACGAGGTGCAAAGCAAACAAGTTGAAGTTTACCCTATTGCCGGTACTCGCCCACGTGGAAAATTTGCCAATGGCGCAATCAACCCAGATTTAGACAGCCGTATTGAGCTTGAACTAAGAAACGATCAAAAAGAGCGTGCCGAGCATTTAATGCTGGTTGATTTAGCTCGTAACGATGTGGCACGCATTAGTGTAGCCGGCACACGCCATGCAAAAGAGCTATTAAAAGTAGACCGCTACTCGCAAGTAATGCACTTGGTTTCTCGCGTGGTGGGCACATTAAAGCCTGAGCTTGATGCACTACACGCTTACCAAGCGTGTATGAACATGGGCACGCTGGTAGGCGCTCCTAAAGTACGCGCTGCCGAACTTGTACGCCAAACCGAAGGCAAACGCCGTGGCAGCTACGGTGGCGCAGTAGGCTATTTAACAGGCGATGGTGCAATGGATAGCTGCATTGTTATTCGCTCAGCGTTTGTTAAAAATAATACCGCGTATGTGCAAGCAGGTGCAGGTGTCGTTTACGATTCTGATCCGCAAGCCGAAGCTAACGAAACCCGCGCTAAAGCCCAAGCGGTGATCACCGCCATAAAATCGACTTATGAGGCGGTATAAAATGAGCACAGCAAACCCAATGAAAATATACTTTTTAGATAACTTTGATTCGTTTAGCTACAACCTTGTTGATGAACTAACCATGCTGGGCTGTGAGCTTGTGGTATACAGAAATAACATAAGTGCAGATGTTATTTTTAATAAAATGCGTCAAGAGCCTGGGCAAGTATTATTAGTGCTTTCGCCAGGACCTGGTGCACCCAGTGATGCAGGTTGCTTAATGGAATTAATCGAACTGGCTAAAGGCCACTTCCCCATGCTGGGCATTTGCCTAGGGCAACAAGCACTTACACAAAGTTATGGCGGAGTAATCGGCCACGCGGGTGAAACCGTACATGGTAAGTCATCAATCATTAATTTAAACCCGCATCCGGTGTTTGAAGGAATGGGCAACACCATGCCCGTAGCCCGTTACCATTCATTAATGGCAACCAAGGTACCTGAAAATATTGAGGTAATTGCACAATTTGACGATATTCCTATGGCCATATATCACCACGACGATAAAGCGTTAGGTTATCAATTTCATCCTGAGTCAATACTTACGCCAAATGGTGCAATGCTACTTCAACAAAGTGTTGCGTACTTAACGCGCACCAACTAATAGAGGACATTATGAGTACCCAAGCACAAGAGACCATAAATGTTCAATACGCTATTGAGCAACTTATTCAAGGCAAGTCGTTAAACTATGCCCAATCAAATGCATTATTTGACCAAATAATGCAAGGTAACATGAGCGAAATAGAGCTCACTGCATTGCTAATTAGCCTTAAAATAAAAGGCGAAGTAAGCGATGAAATTGCCGGCGCTGCAGCGTCAATGCGAGAAAACGCCGTTGCCTTTACAACCGCTTGCACGCAACTTGCCGATAGCTGCGGCACCGGGGGCGATGGCTCAAACACGATTAATATTAGTACTACCGCGGCTATTGTTGCAGCTGCCGCAGGTATTAATATGGTAAAACATGGTAATCGCAGTGTATCGAGTAATTCGGGCTCTGCTGATTTATTAAAAGCACTGGGCATTAATATTGATATGAGCCCAGCACAGGCTGCACATTGCCTTGAGCAAACCCATTTTACCTTTTTGTTTGCACCGCATTATCACAGTGGTGTACGCCACGCGATGGGCGTACGTACTGCGCTTAAAACACGTACCATTTTTAATATTTTAGGCCCGCTTGCTAACCCTGCTGCACCACACGTGCAATTACTGGGTGTTTACGATGAGTCTTTATGTATGCCAATGGCGCAAACACTTAAAACTTTAGGCACTAAGCGCGCGATGATAGTGCATGGTTCTGGCACTGACGAAATAGCCCTGCACGGCCCAACTAACGTAGTTGAGCTAAACAATGGCGAAATAACGCAGTACACATTAAACCCAAGCGACTTTGACCTTGCAAACTATTCACTTGAACAACTAGCCGGTGAAGGCCCACAATACAACGCAAATGCGAGCCTTACTATTTTACAAGGTAAAGGCAGTGATGCGCACAATGCTGCAATCGTGGTCAATGTGGCTGCACTTTTATACCTAAGCGGTAAAGTACAGTCATTAAAAGAAGGCGCACAACAGGTACAAACATTACTAAGTTCAGGCAAAGCCATGAACACATTAAATGCAATTATTGAGGTAAGTCATGGCTAATGTATTAGACAAAATTGTTGCTGATAAAAAACAAGAGCTAATAGAGCGTAAAGCCGCGCGCCCACTAGAGAGCTTTAAACACCTAGCAGTGCCAACTAGCCGCAGCTTTTATAAAGCGTTAGCAAAGCCGGGTACGCAGTTTATTTTAGAATGTAAAAAAGCATCTCCTTCAAAAGGGCTAATAAGAGAGCCGTTTGATTTAACCGAGATCACCTCTGTTTATAAAAAATATGCTAGCTGCATGAGCGTACTTACAGATACTAAATACTTTCAAGGTAGCTTTGATTATTTAGAGTTTGTACGTAGCCAAGTAGAGCAACCACTTATTTGTAAAGACTTTTTTATTGATGAGTACCAAGTTTACATGGCACGTATTTATGGCGGCGATGCTATATTACTAATGCTTTCAGTACTTGATGATGAACAATATAAAGCGCTACATGCAGTTGCCGACTCGCTTAACATGTCGGTATTAACCGAAGTCAGTAACGAAGAAGAAGTGCACCGTGCCCTTGCACTTGATGCGCAAATTATTGGTATTAATAACCGTGACCTTCGCGATTTAAGCACTGATTTAGCCACCACTGAAAAGCTACGTAAACTCATCCCACAAGATAAAGTGGTTATTTCAGAGTCGGGCATTTACACTCATCAAGATGTTAAACGTTTAGCGCCATTATGTGACGGCTTTTTAATTGGCAGTTCTTTAATGGCTGAGCGCGATTTAGAACAAGCCTGCAAAAAAGTGATTTTAGGTGATAACAAAGTGTGCGGTTTAACCCGAGCACAAGACGTACAGGCCGCTTACAACAACGGCGCAGTGTACGGTGGACTCATTTTTTACCCTAAATCGCCTCGTTATGTTGATTTAGATTGTGCGATTGAGCTGAGCCAAAGTGCGCCACTTAAATTTGTCGGTGTTTTTGTTAATGCAAGCCCGCAGCAAGTGGTACAATACGCGCACGAACTAAAACTTGCCGCAGTACAATTACACGGTCAAGAAAGTGACGATTACATTGCCGCATTACGTACACAGTTACCTAAAGGTTGTGAAATTTGGAAAGCACAGGCAATTAAAGATACATTGCCAACCCCAGCTACGGGCGTAGACCGCCATCTTTATGATACCCACAGCGATACACAAGCCGGTGGTACAGGTAAAGCATTTGATTGGGCAGTACTGCGCGACGCAACAACCCCCTTTATGCTAGCGGGTGGCTTAAATCCAGACAATATAAAAGACGCGCTGTTTCAAGGTGCCCTAGGCCTTGATTTAAATTCAGGCGTTGAAGAATCTGCGGGTAAAAAGTGCCCTATCAAATTACAAAATGCTTTTACAAGCATCAGAAATTATTGAGGTTATAATGCAAAATCCAGCTTATTTTGGCGAGTTTGGCGGTATGTTTGTACCTGAGCTACTTGTCCCTGCGCTTAAGCAGTTAGAGAACGAATTTAACAAAGCACAAAAAGACCCTGAATTTCAGGCTGAGTTTACAAAATTATTAAACGAGTATGCCGGTCGCCCTACGCCGCTTACATTAACGCGTAATTTAATTAAAAACCCTAAAGTAAAGCTTTACCTAAAACGTGAAGATTTACTGCACGGCGGCGCACACAAAACCAACCAAGTACTTGGTCAAGCGTTGCTAACTAAACGTATGGGTAAAAAAGAAGTTATTGCCGAAACTGGAGCGGGCCAACACGGCGTGGCAACAGCCCTAGCCTGTGCATTACTTGGCTTAAAATGCCGCATTTATATGGGTGCTAAAGACGTTGAGCGCCAACAGCCTAACGTATTTAGAATGAAATTAATGGGCGCAGAGGTTATTCCGGTAACCGCCGGCTCTGGCACATTAAAAGATGCGGTAAACGAAGCGCTACGCGACTGGTCTGCAAACTACCAAGAAGCTCACTACTTACTTGGTACCGCTGCGGGTCCTCACCCATTCCCAACAATTGTACGAGAGTATCAAAAAATCATTGGTGAAGAAGCTAAACAACAAGTACTAAAAGCAGAAGGACGCTTACCGGATGCCGTACTAGCCTGTGTTGGCGGTGGCTCTAATGCCATTGGTATGTTTACTGACTTTATTGACGAGCCAAGTGTAAAACTTATTGGTGTAGAGCCTGCTGGTAAAGGCCTAGATACCCACGAGCACGGCGCTACAATTTGTAAAGGTACAAAAGGTATATTGCACGGTACCTATACGTACATTATGCAAAATGACGATGGCCAAATTGAAGAGTCATACTCAGTATCTGCCGGTCTTGATTACCCAGCAGTTGGACCACAGCACGCGTTTTTACACGAAACAGGCCGTGCTCAATATGTGGGTATTACCGATACAGAAGCCCTTGACGCGTTCCAAGCACTGGCTAAAAACGAAGGCATTATTCCAGCTCTTGAATCAAGCCATGCCCTTGCTTATGCACTTAAATACGCCGAAGAGCAAACAGAAGAAAGCATTTTAGTGGTTAACTTAAGTGGCCGTGGCGATAAAGATTTAACCCACGTACACAGCGTTTTATCACAAGGAGGTCAGCTATGAGCCAGTTAAATACAGATCGTTACGGTAAAACCTTTGCTGCACTTAATGAGCAAAAACAAGGTGCATTTGTGCCATTTGTTACCATTGGTGACCCAGGTAAAGAGCAAAGTATTGCCATTATTAAAAGCTTAATTGATGGCGGCGCGGATGCACTGGAGCTAGGTATTCCGTTTTCGGACCCAATAGCCGATGGCCCCGTTATTCAAGCTGCGAATATTCGTGCGCTCGATGTAAACATTAACACGCAAGATTGCTTTGATATTATTAAAGAAATACGCGATTACAATGCAGATATTCCAATTGGCTTATTATTGTATTCAAACCTTGTGTTTAAACGCGGTTTAGAAACATTTTATAAAGATGCTAAAGCGGCGGGCGTAGACTCTATTTTAGTTGCTGATGTACCACTGCATGAGTCTAAAATGTTTAGAAAAGCAGCCATGGCAAACGGTGTAGACCCAATATTTATTGCCACACCCAATGCCGATGACGATACTCTGCGCCAATGTGCATCTTACGGCCGTGGCTACACGTATTTATTATCGCGTGCGGGTGTTACCGGCACTGATACTAAAGCGCAAATGCCAGCGGGTAACATAGTAACTAAATTAAAAGAATACCATGCAGCCCCTGCTTTATTAGGCTTTGGTATTTCTACTCCCGATGATGTAAAAGCCGCCCTAAATGCCGGTGCAGCTGGTGCTATTTCAGGCTCAGCCGTTGTTAAAATTATTGAAGCAAACCTTAATGATTTAGACGCGATGACAACGCAGTTAAAAGCGTTTGTAGCTGATATGAAAGCGGCCACCGCACTGTAAAAGCTTAAAATTTACGCGTTAAAAAAGGGCATTTTAAATGCCCTTTTTTATTAAGCTCTACACTTAGTGAGCTTGATGCTTACCTTCTAAAATTTCTTCAATAAATTTTGCATTAAATGCTTCTAAATCTGCAGGACTGCGGCTTGTTACTAAACCTTGGTCTACACTCACCTCTTCATCAACCCAGTTTGCACCAGCATTGATTAAATCACTTTTAATGCTCGGGAATGATGTAACAGTACGGTCGCGTAGTTTATTAATTTCGGCAAGTAACCAAGGAGCATGGCAAATAGCTGCAACGGGTTTGTTTTTCTCAGCGCCAAAAAAACCATCTATAAACGCTTTTGCGTGCTTATCTTGGCGTAACGTATCTGGGTTAAATAAACCACCTGGCAGCATAAGCGCATCGTAATCGCTGGCACTGGCATTTGTAACAAGTTTATCTACGCTTACTTTGTCGCCCCATTTATCTTCATCCCAGCCGGTGATTTCACCCTCTTTTACCGACACAATATCGATATCGGCGCCGGCATTGAGTAAAGCATCACGTGGAGATAATAGCTCACTTTGCTCAAAGCCATCGGTGGCTAAAATAGCAATTTTTTTGCCTTGTAAACGAGTGCTTGTTTGTAATGTAGACATATAGATCTCCTTATTGCGTTTAATAAAATGTTTCAATCTCCCTATTAAAAGCATAACCGATGCCAAATTTAACCTATTGAAAATAAAGATGAATATAAATTAAAGCTATCAAAGCTATGTAAATCATTTAGAGGGTTTGAACAATCTACATAGCTTAATTTAAAGTGCGTATTAAAAACCAGCACACAAGCTTTGCTTATAAGATGAAGTAGTTAGGCATTAACTAAAAACTGGGTATTTATTTTCTAGACGCCCCCTATTAGAGGGGTGCGCCGAACTATAACTTTGTGATTAATAGCGCTAACTAAACCTAAAAAGGTAACTGGGCTATTCGCTGCAATTAGTTGAAGGAACTAGTCGCTGGTACTGATCACTGGTACCGGTCAATACAGGTTGCTATTTAAAGGAGATCTTTTAATGCTTTGGCAGGTTTAAATACGGGTTTGTTAGCGCCTTCTATTTCAATGCTTTCGCCTGTTTGCGGGTTACGCCCAGTGCGCGCTGGGTAGTAGCTTAAAGCGAATGTACCAAATCCATTAATTTGCACTTGGTCGCCTTCAGATAACGATTTAGTAATTACTTTTTGTAAGCTAGTAAGGGCTGCTTGTGTGTCTTTTTTTGTTAGTTCACTGCGTTTTGCTATTTGGGCAACAAGTTGTGCTTTGTTCATTGTAGGCTCCTAAATGCACACTTAATCAGTGTTGGTTAAGCGTGGGAATATGATGATGGATAATTAAAGCCACGCAGGCTAAGGCTTACAGGGCAACAAGTCAACCTTGTAGTTGCCTAGTATTATGTGGTAAAAACTTCCCTGACTTCTTTTTGTATAATTTAGGTAGTATATGCACGCATTGATTGAATACATCCCGCTAATATTATTTTTTGCGGTATTTAAATTAGTTGATATTTACTGGGCAACAGGCCTTTTAATGGTCACTACGCTTATTCAAGTTGCGTATAGCTACTTTAAGCACGGCCATGTACCTGCCCGCCAATGGCTATTTTTTGCTATTGCAGCGGTGTTTGGCACATTAACCTTAGTACTCCACGATGAGCAGTATATAAAATGGAAAGCCACGTTAATTTATGCCGGCTTAAGCCTTACCTTATTAATTAGCCGTTACGTACTGAATAAAAATCTTGTTAAAAAAGCCCTTAGCTCAATCCTTGAAAACGCCAACGACTCTAAACAGGCGATTGAAGTACCTGAGCCGGTGTGGAATAAGCTTAACTTAATGTGGGTTGCCATTACCGCAGGTATTGCAGTGCTGAATATTTACATTGCGTATAATTTCTCACTCGATTTTTGGGTTAACTTTAAAGTGTTTGGTTTAATGGCCATTACTTTTGTGAGTATTTTGATCACTATTTTTGCTTTGTATAAATACTTCCCTGATGAAGAAGAACCCGCAAAGTAAAACACCTTCGTCATAAAAATGTCGTCTTTGCTTGATAGCGTGTAAAAAAAATCAATCAGAGACGACCTTGAACGCCAATCAATACCGCTGGTTTGAATTTACCCTAATATTTGTTTTATTGCCTTTAATAGGCTTTACCCTTCGTAGCTACCTAGCAAACTGGCTAATACCTGCACTGATTGTTTTAATGAGTGTGTGCTGCATGTTATTACTGAACGACCCTCACTTTAAGCGATTTAGACTTACAAGCCTGGGGCAGTTTTCTGCGGTAAAGCGCCGTTTATTTAGTTTCTTTTTTTTAGGTGCGCTTTTTTCAGGCGTGTTTTACGGCATTATTCATCAAGAAAACTGGTTTAGTATGCCGCTGCACTCATTTTATAACTGGTTACTTTTACTGCTTCTATACCCGCTGCTGTCGGTATTACCACAAGAGCTAATTTTCAGGACCTACTTTTTTCATCGCTATAAACGCATTATGCCCAAAAAAAGAGTGCGTATAGTGGTAAGCGCAACGGTGTTTGCCCTTGCCCATATTGTGTATGCCAATTGGGTGGCTGTAGGCTTAGCATTTTTAGGCGGGTTATTATTTTCGTTTACTTACGCGCAAAGCCGCTCAACCATAGTGTGTGTAATTGAGCATAGCTTATGGGGATTGTGGATGTTTACACTGGGGATTGGCACTTCATTAGACTCAGGAGCTATCAGCTAACAAGCTAAGCCGCTATTTTAAACACAAAAAAGCCGCGTTAATACGCGGCTTTTGAAAACTTTTTTAGCCTAAAAACCAAATAACTTAAAGGCAAAAAACTTAGTCGCTACTGTATTAATAAATATGGCTAATAAAATAACCGGAATAAACGTAGAAAGCGAAAAGTTAACGTATTTCTCCATAAAGCTACCGGCGTAATTTGGTGAGCCTTGGCTTAGCTCATCTGTTAGGCGCGCTTTTTTCCAGCGGTACATAACAAATAAACACACCATTAAACCATTCAGTGGCAATATAGTGTCGTAAAATACATCATACACAATATCAAAAAAGCTTTTATTACCGCTGCCGTAACTAGTAAACGACGTTAGGCTATCAACCATACCAAACGACATAGTACATAATATAGTTAACACACCGGTGGCTAGCGTTAAAATACCTAAGGCTTTTTTACGGCTGACCCCTTTGCGGTCGCTAAGGGTCGCTGTAGGTACTTCTACAATTGATACAAGCGAAGTAATCGCTGCAAAAAACACTAATAAAAAGAACGAAAACGCCACTGCAGACGCGCCAAAGTAACCAATATCATTTTGTAGTGCTAATAAAATTTTAGGTAAGTATACAAATATCATCGATACAGACGAGTCAGAAAGAGCGGCAGGGTCGGTATTAGGATCAAAACTAAATATTGCCGGTAAAACCATTAAACCGGCAACAAATGCCACTAATGAGTCGGTAATAGCCACCATTTTTGCACTGCCAACAATGTCATCTTTTTTAGATATGTAAGAGGCGTACGTCATTAAAATGCCCATACCTAGCGATAGTGAGAAAAACGCTTGGCTTAGTGCACCATTAAGCACACTGGCGCTCATTTTAGAAAAATCAGGAATAACATAATATTTAACACCAGCCATGGCGTTATCAAGCGTTAATACATACGCTACAAGGGCGAGCAACATAACAAATAAAGCCGGCATTAAAAACTTAGCGGCTTTTTCTATGCCTTGTTTAACCCCACCCAATAAAATAAGGTTAACAATAATAACGACCACTGCCATGTAGCCAAAAACAGTGTAGCTATTTATAAAGCTGCCAAAATGGCTCGGATCTGCCAATGCATCTAAATTACCCATGGCGGTTTGGCTTAAGTAACCAAAAATCCACACGGTAATAACCATGTAAAATACGGCAATCATAAACGGCGTTAATACAGCCAAAAAGCCTGCAAACTTCCATTTTTTGTCGTTATTTGCCAGCGCTTTGTACGAACCAAGTGGATCTTTTTGCGCGTTACGACCCATGGCCATTTCAGCCATCATTACTGGTAAACAAATAAAAGCAACAAACAAAGCGTATACAAGTAAAAATGCACCACCACCATTTTTAGTTGCCGACACAGGAAAACCTACTAAGTTGCCAATACCCACTGCCGAACCTGCTGCAGCCAGTATAAAGCCAAGACGGGAGCTAAAATGCTCTCTATTATTGCTCATGTATTAACCTTGTTATTTTTAAGTTATTCAAGCGACTCTACCAGTGTTGTGCCGCGCTTTTCAAGCAATTACACACTAAAAATAATTAATAACTGTAAACCTAGCTTTAACGGTAATTTGTTCACCAACTATCAACGTTGTGCTAGTATTTGCGTTATTAAACTTAACATTTTTTTGAGAATTACTATGTTGTACATGATTTATTCAACCGACGTTGAAAACAGCTTACCGCTTAGAAAAGAAGCCCGCCCCGCCCACTTAGCACGTTTAAGCGAACTCGACTCTCAAAACCGTTTATTTGTTGCCGGCCCACTGCCAGCAATCGACAGTGAAGACCCGCAAGATGCTGGATTTACAGGTTCATTAGTCATTGCAGAATTTGATTCACTTGAAAAAGCACGTGAATGGGCAGCCTCTGATCCATACGTTGCAGCCGGCGTTTACGCAAACACCGTTGTAAAACCATATAAAAAAGTATTACCAGCGTAACGAACACCCTGAATTTAAAACGTTATTTAATTCAGGGTTGGTTCACTGCTAATTAATTAAGCTGGCGAACGTAAAAGCGCATATTGGACGTTTTTACTTGAGTTTTAGTAGCTTAGTTAATTAGAATAGCTGGGTTTGATCTAGGAGTTCCCGTCATGCGTGTATTATTAACCCTTGGTTTAATTGCCTGTATTAGCGTCAGTGGCGCCGTACACGCAAGTTCGACTGTTACCAAAGCAGTTAAAAAAACTGAGATCAGCAAAAAGAAAGCCGTAATACTTGCAAAAGAAGAAACTGACGGTAAAACCTTAAAAATTACAGAACAAGCAAAATTTTATACTGTACGTATACTCAAATCTGACGGCCACGTCGTTGATTTACATATAAATAAAAAAACCGGCGAAGTGAAAAAGGATTAGCAAATGCGAATTTTAGTTATAGAAGATGATTTACACTTAGCAGACAACCTACGTAATGCTTTAGAGAAAGAACGTTACAGTGTTGATTTATGTCACGATGGCGAAGCTGGCCTATTCCATATTACAGAATACCCGCTAGATATGGCGGTGGTTGATTTAGGCTTACCAAAAATTGACGGTATTGAGCTAATCAATAAAGCACGTGCACAAGGCGTGACAATCCCTATTTTAATCTTAACGGCGCGCGACCGCTGGCAAGACAAAGTTGAAGGACTAGATGCAGGTGCCGACGACTACTTAACCAAGCCGTTTCATGTTGAAGAATTAATTGCGCGTTGTAACGCACTTATTCGCCGCAGTGCGGGTAAAGCAAACCCTGAAATGACAGCGGGTCCAATTAAAATTCATACTCGCTCACAACAAGTTTGGGTTAACGACAAAGAACTTAGCCTTACGGCTTATGAGTACAAAGTACTTGAGTATTTAATGGTTAACCCGCAAAAAGTAATTTCTAAATCAGAACTTACTGAGCACATTTACGACCAAGATTTCGATCTTGATTCTAACGTTATCGAAGTATTTGTACTTCGTCTGCGTAAAAAATTAGACCCTGAAGGCACATTAAACCCAGTAGAAACACTACGTGGGCGTGGTTACAGGCTTAAAAGTCAGTGGTAGCATCGCAAATATCGCTTAAAATAAGGCAAGGATTTATCCTTGTCTTTGTTTTATTGGTGGCACTGCCTATTTTGTTTTACTCGATTGGTAAAGCGTATTACGCCTCATTAGTCGAAACCACCGAAAAAAATCTAGAAGCCCACTTATACTCCCTTATTTCTGAAGTCGACTTTACTGAGCGCGGCATTATTATGCCCAGCACAATTTTAACGCCTGAGCTTAATAACTTAAATTCAGATACCTACGCCATGATTTACCGCGATGATGTACCTGTTTGGCACTCAGAGTCGGCTGTAAACGTAAACTTTAAACCCGAGTACATAGAGCCTAAAGCAGGTGCGGCCGACTTTAGACGTGTGGTTTACAACAATGCGGTTTACTGGCAATTAAGCCTAACGGTCATTTTAAATAATATTGACCAATCTGAGCAGGCACGTTTTATATTACTCAAACGAAACGATGCATTGCTAAGGTTAATGGATGGCTTTAAGCAAACCCTAGTCGATTGGATGTTTATAATGGGTATTGCGATTGCAGGTTTAATGGCAATTGGGTTTATTTGGAGCGGCCGGCCGTTACAACGTCTTGATAAAGAAATAAAAGCCATTGAGTCGGGCGATATTCAAGAAATTAAAGGCTTATACCCTGTAGAGCTACAAACAATTAAATCAGACCTAAACTTATTACTAGAGTCGCAGCAACGTCAAAAAGAGCGCTACAGAGCCTCTTTAAGTGACCTAGCACATGCATTAAAAACGCCCCTTGCGGTATTAAAATCAAGCCCGCTTGCTAATGATGCCGATGCCCAAGAGCAACTTGATAGAATAAATGTGATGATCGAGCATCAGTTAAAGCGTGCAGCTACTGGCGCCTCAGATACATGGAAAAAACAAACCCCAGTTAAACCAGTGGTTGATTCTATTTTAAGTGCAATGGCCAAGGTATACCGCGATAAAGACATTATATTTAATTGTACCGTGACCGATAAAGATTACTTTTTAGGTGACCAAACAGATTTAATGGAATTACTGGGTAATTTAATTGATAACGCCTGTAAAGCGTGTCGCTCACAAGTAGAAATACAAGTCATTCAAAGTAAAACACTGTGCATAGGCATTAGTGACGATGGACCCGGTGTACCCGAGGATAAACGCGAGTCTTTATTAACCCGTGGTACCCGCCTTGATACTTACGAAAGCGGCCACGGTGTTGGTATGGCGATAGTCTCTGATTTGGTTAAATCTTATAACGGTCACTTAACGATTAATAAGTCGGACACCTTGGGCGGCGCACAATTTATTTTAGAGTTTAATTACAATGATAAAAAATAGCCTTTTAATCACACTTGCGAGCCTATTAGCACTAAGTACTAATGCCAGTGCGCAAGCACAGTGTACGCTTGAGCAAAACGCAACGCCAAGCCAAACTAAACGCTATACGCAGTGTTTAGACACCCAAATAAATCAGGCTAAATACAATCAGGGTACTTGGGTTCAAAAACGTAAATATGAACTCACTAAATTAGAAGAGCAAAGCGGAAATACGCAAATACTGATGTTGTTTAAGCGCAGCGTCGACAACCATCAAAAGTATATTGAAGCAAGCTGCCAATGGCGCTATATATTAAAACTGCCAAATGCAAGCCAAGCCGCTATTGATTACAAATTATGTGAACTTGCACTTATTGAACAGTTTACTCAAGTACTTAAAAAGCCACTTTAAACGGGGATTAACCCCTATAAAAAAAGCGATTAATACTGTGTATTAATCGCTTTTTTTGTATCAATTATTTAATCAAATACGCAATTTAAGCTATTAAAACCAATTGATATTATTTATCGTCTATCGACTCACCAGTACCAAGTAGCGTGGCAACCCAGCGCCCTTCATCACTTGCCTCTAGGGCTATTTTAACAATCATAGTAAGCGGTACCGATAGCAACATGCCTACAGTGCCTAATAACCAACCCCAAAATATTAACGACAAAAACACCACCAAGGTAGAAAGCCCAAGCCCTTTACCCATAAATTTAGGCTCTACAATGTTACCCATTACCGTATTAATAATTAAATACCCTGCACCTACAAGCCCGGCTGTTAATGGTCCTTGTGTTATCAGTGCTAACAATACAGCTGGTACTGCGGCAATAATAGAACCTATATTAGGAATATAATTAAACATAAACGCCAACACGCCCCACAGCACAAAGTAGTCAACATCTAAAATCCATAAATAAAATGCTGCAATAATACCGGTGGCTAAACTCACTAATGTTTTAATTGCTAAATACGAATTAATAGAAACCAAAAAGCGGTCAATTTGCTCCATTTTTCTATCTGGGTCGGCAAGTGCCATATGAATTTTTTTGCTTAATGCAGGCCCTTCAAAAAGCATAAACACCACAGTTAAAATTATTAAAAACATGTTTGCCATTACGCCACCTAAGCCGGTAAGCATATTCGTGGCTACATCGACCATTTTACCTGGGTCAAACATAGAGAGAATTTGATCTCTATCGATTAAGATATTGTATTGCGATGCAAGATCGACCAGCCACACAAACTCTTCTTGTAACTGGGCTTTATATTCAGGAAGTTGCTGAGAAAAGTCGTTAACTGATTGTCCTACAAGGCCGCCTAAGCTTACACCTAAGCCCACAATGATAAGCACCACAATAACCACAGAAACCCCTTTAGGGATCCGATAGCGACCAAAAAATGTGATCAGCGGGTTGCATACAATGGCAATAAACGCCGCCAAAATAAAGGGAATAATAATAACACTTGCGGCCTTAATACCGGCTAATACAACCACCAGGGCTGCAAATATTATTAAGCTTTTATTTACGCCAGTTAAACTTGCCAACGCGCCAATCCTTTTCTTATGAAATTCGCTTTAGTGTAAGGCAAAAACTAATTAAATGAAATATTTACAAAGTGATCGTTGTTTTTTAGTTAACGTAATAATTTGCATTAAGATAGTTTAAATAGTATACATTTTAAACAAATCGTACACTTAAAATTGGTAAGATTTTTATGCATATTTTTTTTACAGGCGCTACAGGCCTAATAGGTAAACACTTAACGCCTTTTTTGCTCCATCATCATAAAGTAACCGTACTGAGCCGAAATAAAACCAAAGCCCATGTATTGCTTGGTCATAATATTGATGTAGTAAGCAGCGTTGATGAGGTTAATTTTAACCATGTAGATACTGTGATTAATTTAGCCGGCGAACCTATCGTCAACAAACGCTGGACGCAAGCACAAAAACAAACAATTAAAAACAGCAGAATAAACCTTACCACGCAAATCAGCGATGCTATTTTAAATTGCAGCACGCCCCCTGCTACATTTATATCTGGCAGTGCCATTGGCTATTATGGCCGCCAAGACGATACCCCCGTAGATGAGGACACCGACGATGTAAATGATGAATTTAGCCATCAGCTATGTAAAGAGTGGGAGCACGCGGCACTAAAAGCGCAAAGTGATAAAACACGGGTGTGCTTATTACGCACGGGAATTGTACTTAGCAAAAACGGCGGCGCTTTAAGTAAAATGCTTCCTGCGTTTAAATTTTTTGCAGGTGGCCCCATTGGTGATGGGGAGCAAGGTATGTCGTGGATTCATATTGATGACATGATTCAACTGATTTTATTTATTATAAAACACACATCGCTTTGCGGGCCAATTAACGCTACTGCACCCACCCCTGTTAGCAATAAAGTATTTAGCAAAAGTTTAGGTAAAGCATTGTCTCGCCCTGCGGCCCTAACCATGCCAAGCCCTGTGTTAAAAATATTAATGGGTGAAATGTCTGATTTGCTCACTACTGGGCAATATGTAATACCCAAAAAAGCGTTAGCGCATAATTACCGTTTTCATTTTACGGATATAGATTCGGCTCTAAGAAGTTTAATAAAGTAGGTGTATTCAGCATAGAAACACCTAATAAAGGTTATAAAAATACTACTTTAAGCTAGGTTACTGTAATTAATATAAGCTTTAGTATCTAGTCTCCATTAAAATAGTCGTTTTATAATAAAAGAACCTTTCTATGCTGCACTTACCAACCGTTATAAGCCTTTCTTTTATTTTAAACCTTATAATTGGGCTGTATTTTATCTCTATTTATCAATATAAAAAACAAACTAGTTTTTTATATTTTGGCCTAGCTTGTACCACCTTTACATTCGCCATACTATGCGCAAGCTTACGCGTGACCATTGCATGGCCGTTTATTACCCATTACTTTGCCAGTTTATTTATTATTGCTTGCCCACTTTTTTTAATTATGGGATTAAAAGCACTCAGCCCTTTAAATAAAAGCATATGCAAGCAAGTTAGCTATTTACTCATCGTGGCTGCGGTTTTTTTGCTCGTAGTTTACAACACCGCTGTAGAGAAAATATTGGTTAGTTTAACTGTGGCAGGGTTATTTTTGTATGCCTCGTATATTGTTTTAAGCACCCGCTTTATAGCAAAATTACAGCAACGTATGCTATTGCTTTGCCTATTAATGCACGCACTCGTTATGCTAATACAGGGAGTTTTATTACTGTTGCCGTTTTTTACTGCGCTCAACTTTAATTTTGCCTCTGTTTTGCAATTTACTTTAGCTGTACACTTAATACTTGCCACTAGCGCCGCCCTATTGCTGCCTTTTTTAGTGTTTGCCAATACAGAGCATACACTCAACTCCCTTGCTAATCGCGACCCATTAACCCAGCTATTAAATAAACGCGGTTTAAATGCAGTGGCCAATACGTTATTTAGTAAAAATAATGCCGAGCATCCCCTTAGCATTATTATGGTCGATATAGACTTTTTTAAGCGCGTTAACGATGAATTCGGACACGATGCAGGTGATGAGGCAATTAAATGGGTTTCGCAGCATATTGCAGCGCTTTTTTCTAACAGCGCAGTTACCGCGCGTGTAGGCGGCGAAGAGTTTGCAATTTTACTTAGCCACTGCACTTTAAATGAGGCACAGTGCGCGGCAAACACCCTCAGAAAAAACATTAAAAACAAGCCCTTTAGCTATTACGGCAACACCATTTATTTAAGAATAAGCGCTGGAGTGGCGTGCAGCGATACTCAAACAAGCTCTTTTAAATCGCTACTTAGTGCGGCAGATAAGCGCTTGTATATTGCTAAAACCACAGGACGCGACAAAGTTATATATGAATCTGCACAAAACCCTTTTATAAATAACAAACCGGTTTGCACATAAAAAAAGCCCTTCAATTGAAGGGCTTTGACATACACACTAAAACAAAATGATTACTGACATTTAAGCCCAGCAGAGTCTGCCTTATTAGGCACAAACTGAATGTTTGCTACCGACACTGAGGTTTTACTGCTTGCATGTAAACTAAACGGGCTTGTAAGGCTTGCAAAGTCTACGCCTTGGTTAGCAAAACAACGTAAGTCTACCGACACCGACTGCCATTTATTTTTGATGGATTGATCAACCATTTTACTCAAAGCAATCGCACCACCACACTCACCTGAACAAGTCATAGCAAGGTTTACGTCATCGGTTAATGGCTCATTGAGTTTAATATCAAAACTAATAACGCCATTAGCCTCTAAATACGTAATGGTATCTTCTGCAAAGCTTGTGACTATTTCAGCACTTGCCTTTTGCTCGCCACTAAAATTAAATTGGCGCGCGTCTTCTTGAACTGTTTTATCCTCAGTACGGTATTTAAGTGCACCCAGTTGATGAGTACTGCTTGATACATCTAATAGCTCATCGCCAGATTTAAGTAATAAACGCCACGGAGCAACCGGTGCGCCAACTAAAATATCCATACTAGTGAGCGCTGAGTTATCTAATTTAGAGTCTTCGTCTAAATTATCAGCCAATACATTTTTATCGCCATAAGTTAAACCAAAGCCGTACGGTAATAATGGGCTGTAATCGTCATCGCCTTTATTAACCGTTGCTTGTACTGCTGTTTTAGGCCATGAAAACGAAAGCTTGCCGCTAAAGTCATGTTGAATACTGCCATCTTTGGCTTTTAAAATAACATCGGCAATACCGCCGCCTTCTGTACCTGGTAGCCATGCTGCAACAAATGCATCTGAGGCATTTAATTCACTGTTAACCCACATAGGGCGACCCGAAATAAATACCGATACAACATCAATACCCTGCTCTTTTAACGACTTTAATAACGCGAGCGATTTTTTATTACCGCGCTCAAATTCAAGGTTATCTCTATCGCCATGGCCTTCTGCATAAGGCTCTTCACCAAATACCACAACGGCTACATCTGGGCGCTGCTCATATGAGCCATCCACACTTAAAATGGCACGTCCACCCGCCTCAGTAATTTGTTTTTCAAGACCTGCGTAAATAGACGTGGCACCAGGAAAATCAGCATTTTTGTTATTCGTCCCTTGCCAAGTAATACTCCAACCACCCGACTGCTTACCTATGTTATCGGCTCCATCGCCGGCAATTAGTACAGTTTGGTTTGCATCAAGAGGCAAAATATTGTTTTTGTTTTTAAGTAAAACAAGTGATTCGCGTACTGCCTGACGCGCAACTTCGCGGTGCTGCTGCGCACCAATTAGCTCAGTTTTACCCGAAAACTGACGCTTAGCCGGGCTTGGTTTATCAAATAAACCGGCACGCAATTTAACGCGTAAAATTCTACTTACTGCATCATCAATGCGCGACATGCTGATTTCGCCAGCTTTGACTTGCGCTATGGTGTTTTCGTACAGCGGCTTCCAAGCGCCCGTTGGCACCATAAAAATATCAAGCCCCGCGTTAACAGCCTGTGCACAGCTTTCGTTTGTACAGCCTTCAATTTGACCGTGGCCGTTCCAATCCCCTACCACAAAACCATCAAAGCCCATGCGGGTTTTAAGCACATCGGTTAACAGGTATTTGTTGCCGTGGTTTTTAACTCCATGCCAGCTATTAAACGATGCCATAACCGACTGACTTCCCGCCGATAAGCCGCCTACATAACCTTGGGCATGTATATCAAACAAATCTTGCTCACTGTCGATATTATTACCTTGGTCATCGCCATCGACTGTGCCGCCATCACCTAAAAAGTGCTTAACGGTACTAATAACACGTTTATCACTTAAAAAGTCGCCTTCGGCTTTGCCCTGTAAACCATTTACAATGGCAGCAGAATAATCGCGTACAATGCGAGGGTCTTCTGAATAACCTTCATAGGTTCTGCCCCAGCGGTCGTCACGCACAACAGCCACTGTAGGTGCAAATACCCAATCAATACCCGTTGCCATTACTTCAACCGCAGTGATAGCTGCTATTTGCTCAATCAATGCCGGGTTGTTTGCCGCACCTAAACCAATATTATGCGGAAATAAGGTCGCGCCAATTACATTATTGTGACCATGCACCGCATCGGTGCCCCACATTGTGGGTATTTTACTGCCATCGATAGAGTCATCTACCGACGCCTGATAAAAATCTTCAGCCAATTTTACCCAGTCCATTGGTGTTGCGTGTTTATCACCGTTAGGAAACGCACCGCCCCCATTTAGATATGAGCCAAAGCCATATTTGCGCATGTCTTCAACGGTAATATCACGAATTTCTGGTTGAATCATTTGAGCTACTTTTTGCTCAAGTGTCATCGTTTTTAAATAATCGGCTATTTTAGCTTCAATTTCTGGGTCTTGTTTTACGGCAATATTAAGTTTTGGCCAAATTTTCTCTGTTTTAGACAACGCATTATTAGCTTCAGGAGAGGTTGTCGCGTCATTTGAACAAGCCGCTAAAATGCCTACTGATGCAATTAATGAGGCACGTGCTATTTTATTAAGTGAAAAAGGGGTTTTCATTATAGAGTCTCCTGAGCTTGAACTGGTTTGCTTCCGCTTAAACCATAAAACGCGATAAATAAGTAACAAAAAATTGGTAAAACATACGAAAGTTGAACACCCACACTATCAGCAAGTGCACCTTGTAAAAGAGGCACTATTGCACCCCCTACAATCGCCAAGCACAAAATACCAGAACCCTGCGCTGTATGCTTACCCAGGCCATTTAACGCTAAACTAAAAATAGTTGGGAACATAATAGAATTGAATAAACCAACCAGTAGTATTGACCACATTGCTAATTGGCCCGACGTGCTCATGGCAATAACCACCAAAATAATAGCCATACTTGCGTTAAAGCCAAGTACTTTACCAGCGGGTAATTTTTGCATTACCGCTGCACCAATAAAACGCCCCACCATAGCTCCACCAAAATAATATGTGATGTAGTGAGCGGCAACATGCTCTTTTAATCCAGCAATATTTTCTTGGGCTAAAAAGCTAACTAAAAAACTGCCAATCGCAACCTCTGCACCTACATACATAAATATACCTACAGCACCGAGGGTTAGGTGGCGGTATTGCCATGCACTACCTTCAATTGTCTCTGACTTTTCAGCGGCTTCTTTTTGCTCATTCATTATGTCTGGTAATTTAAGCCATGCAAAAATACCGGCTAGTAAAATAAGCATGCCTGCTAATAGTAAATAAGGAAGTTGTACCGATTCTGCATTTTGTGCCGGTGTTAAAAACGCTTCAGAGGCAGAGTCAAGAATCAAAAATGCACCAAATGTAGGGGCAACCGTCGTGCCTAGCGCATTAAATGCTTGCGTTAAGGTAAGGCGAGAAGACGCTGTTTTAGGGGCGCCCAATAAACTTACATAAGGGTTCGCAGAAACCTGCAATAAGGTAATACCGCTTGCCAGAACAAATAAAGCAAACAGAAATACTGGGTAATTATGTAGCGCCGCGGCTGGGTAAAAAAGTACACAACCACATGCCGCTATAAGTAACCCCACTACAATGCCTTTTTTATACCCTAATTTTTTAACTATATAGCCACTTGGCAGTGACATTAAAAAATAAGCGCCGAAAAAACAAAACTGAACCAGCATTGCCTGAACATAAGTTAGGTTAAACACCGCTTTTAAATGCGGGATTAAAATATCATTTAAGCAGGTAATAAATCCCCACATAAAAAATAAAGTAGTTAAAGATGTTAATGCAAAACCATAGTTTTTATCTTGGTAGTTTTGCGACTGTGTGTGTGTCGTCAGTGGTGCTGAACTGGCCATGGGCTCTCCGCAATTTATTATTATAAATTAGGGCGTGTTATTCTTTGCGGATTGAGATTTGTTCAACCTAGGGGCGATTAAATCGCGGCGCGAGGTTTGTAACCTAGTGGGCTAAGTTAAAACCAAGCAACAAAGAGTTAATCGTCCCTAGAAAGAACCCGAAGGGCAACGCATGTTTGGCATTTATGCTGCGTTATCGCCTATTTATGGGGAATAACCACACTTCATAGGCTCTGCCTTGCCTAAAACCAAACATACAGCTGCAAATTCAACCATCAAAGATCAATACGCCCTAACACAAAAGTCGTTATTAAAAATTGCCGTGTAACCCAGCAACATTAAAGAGTTGACCTTCGTATCAATTAACACTAATCTAAAAATGTAAGCGCTTTCACGTGTAATTAAATACGAACATGTAACATATTTCAACAAGTTTTATTTTTTTATAAACGCGCCCTTACGCTTCATCGCAGTAAATACAGTGGCTATTTATGCATTTAAGGTTTAAAAAGGTTTGTTACTAATGACAAAATTATCGTTACCATCTCATTCACCTCTATTAACAAAAAACTTTGTTTATGGTGTGGCTACGGCATCATTTCAAATTGAAGGCGGGTATGAGCATCGCCTGCCCTGTATATGGGATACCTTTTGCGATACACCCAATAAAATAGCCGACAGCTCAAATGGGCATGTTGCCTGCGATCATTACAATCAGTGGCAAAACGATATTGAATTAATAGACTCGCTTGGCGTAGATGCATATAGACTTTCTATCTCTTGGCCGCGCGTTATTACCTTATCGGGTGAGCTAAACCCTGAGGGTGTAAAGTTTTATACTAATATTCTTGATGAGCTTAATAAGCGCAACATTAAAGCGTTTGTAACGTTATATCACTGGGATTTACCTCAACATTTAGAAGATAAAGGCGGCTGGTTAAATCGCGATACAGCTTATGAATTTGCTCGCTATGTAAAGCTTATTAGCCAAGCATTTGGCGAGCGGGTATTTTCGTACGCGACCCTAAATGAGCCTTTTTGCAGTGCCTTTTTAGGCTACGAAGTAGGCATACATGCCCCAGGTTTAGTGGGCAAAGAGTACGGTAAAAAAGCGGCGCACCATTTATTGCTTGCTCATGGTTTGGCAATGGATGTGTTAAAGCAAACCTCGCCTAATACTCAAAATGGTATTGTGCTTAATTTTACACCTTGCTACCCCTTAACGCAGTCAGCCGAGGATATAAACGCAGCTCGTTACGCCGATGATTATTTAAATCAATGGTATATGAAACCAATAATGGATGGCCAATACCCAGAAATTATAAAACAGCTTCCTAGCAATCAGCAGCCTGAAATCCACCCAGGCGATCTGGACATAATTTCACAATCTATTGATTACTTGGGCATTAATTTTTATACGCGCCAAGTATACAAAGCACACCCTAGCGATATATACGAGCCACTTGCTCCACAAGGGCCTTTAACCGACATGGGCTGGGAAATTTACCCGCAGTCGTTTACCGATTTACTTGTAACGCTTAATAACACCTACACCTTACCGCCTATTTATATAACCGAGAACGGCGCAGCTATGCCCGACACCATTAAAAATGGCGAAGTAAACGATGTAGATCGCCTAAACTATTATCATAGCCACTTAAATGCCGTGCACGATGCCACAGCGCAAGGGGTTAATATTATTGGTTACTTTGCGTGGAGCTTAATGGATAATTTTGAATGGGCTGAGGGCTATTTAAAACGCTTTGGTATTGTTTACGTTGATTATAAAACTCAGCAACGTACTATAAAAGCCAGTGGCCAAGCTTATAAGAGCTTGATACAAAGCCGTAAATAGCCAATAAAAGCTATTCGATTAATCGCATAAATAAAAATCAAAAAGCGAGAACCTAACATCATGATAAGTGTAAAAGAAAAAATAGCCTATGGCCTTGGCGATACGGCAAGTAATATTATTTTTCAAACAGTTATGATGTTTTTAATGCTTTACTACACAGATGTAGTAGGGCTTTCTCCTGCGGTGGTAGGCACCATGTTTTTAGTGGTTAGATTGTTTGATGCCATCACCGACCCAGTGATGGGCAACTTAGCCGATAAAACTCAGTCGCGCTTTGGCCATTTTAGGCCCTATTTATTGTGGCTTGCCTTGCCCTTTGCGCTTATTAGTATTTTAGCTTTTACCACGCCAGAGCTTGAAGGCACCGATAAAATTATTTACGCCTTTACTACCTACACCTTGCTTATGGTGGCGTATACCGCCATAAATATTCCTTATTGCGCATTAGGTGGCGTGCTCACTAACGATGTAAAAGAGCGTGTTAGCGTGCAATCGTATCGTTTTGTGTTTGGTATGTTAGGCGGCGTTATTGTTGCGGGCTGTACAATGCCAATGGTTGAATACTTTGGCCAAGGCGATAATGCCAAAGGTTACCAATACACCATGACGGCAATGAGCTTGCTTGGCTTAGTGTTATTTTTACTGTGTTTTTTTGGTACCAAAGAGCGTGTAGAGCAACCGCCTGAGCAAAACCTGTCGTTGTTTAAAAGCTTAAAAACCTTGATTAAAAACGATCAATGGCGAGTCCTATGCGCGGCCGCGCTATTTTTACTCACTGGCCAAGTATTACGTTTAACCTTAGGTGTTTATTACGTTAAATACTATTTAGGGCAAGAAGATTTAATTACCTCCTTTATGACCCTAGGAGTGGTTGCCAGTATGGTTGGGTGTGCGTGTGCTCAGCCTTTGGCTCAGCGATTTTGTAAAATAAAAGCCTATATTAGTTTGCAGTTAATCGCTGCGGGCATATGTATTGCGAGCTATTTTATCTCCCCTGATAACATTACCTTGGCATTTGCTGCCTTTATTTTGTGGAAGTTTTTTTTAGATATGGCCACCCCGCTACTATGGGCAAAAATGGCCGACACCATAGACTACGGGCACCACAAAACTGGGGTAAGAATTACTGGCCTTGTGTATTCGGGCGTTATATTTTTTATAAAAATGGGTGTGGCGTTAGGCGGTGCAATTGCAGGCTGGCTGCTGTCTTTTTATAATTATCAGGCGCAAACAATGCAGAGCCTTGATACGCAACAGGGTATTTTATTATCGTTTACTATTATACCGGCGTTTGGCTCTTTGTTTGTTGCTTTTATTATGCGTAAATACACGCTCAATAACGCACAGTTAGCCTCTATACAGGCATCGCTAAAAACTAGTGCTAGTTAACATTTAGTGGGTACGGTATTATTTGCCCGCCAAAATAAAGGATATAAGTGAGTTAACAATAACATGGCCACAATTTATGAAGTGTCGGAGCTTGCTGGCGTATCGTTAGCTACAGTGTCACGGGTAATGAATAAAAACACCCGCGTAAGTGAAAAAACCACTAAAAAAGTACTCGATGCAATGCAGCAGCTGGGCTATAAGCCCAACTCTATTGCGCAATCGCTTGCCTCAAACAGAACCAACAGCGTGGGTATTTTGGTCTCAGAGCTTCATGGTCCTTTCTTTGCTCAAATGATGGCAGGCATAGAGTCAGCACTGCGCGCCGCGGGTAAGCACGTTATTATTACCACCGGTCACAGTGAAGACGATAAAGAAAAAGACGGCATTGAATTTTTAATTAGCCGCAAATGCGATGCGCTAATTTTACATGTAGAGTCAGTCAGTGATGACTACCTAATTGAGCTAAGTAAAGGTAAAACCCCTATTTACCTTATTAACCGATACGTACATTCACTTGAAAGTAACTGCATTAGCCTAGATAACGAACTCGGCGGCTACTTAGCCAGTAAATCTATTGTTGAACAAGGCCACACAAATATAGCTTATATCGCGGGGCCGCAAGTTAAAGCCGATGCCAGAAACCGTTTAAAAGGCCATAAAAAAGCGCTGCACGAAAAAAACATTCCCTTTAATGAGGCGCTGTTTTACGAAGGTGATTTTAACGAAATTGGCGGCAGCAAAGGCCTTGAAAAACTACTCAACACGCGTATTCCGTTTAGTGCTTTAGTGTGTGCCAACGATGAAATGGCATCAGGTGCTATGAAATACGCCCGTGAGCATGGCTTTAATTTACCAGACGATTTGTCGGTTATTGGCTTTGATAACGTTATATTTGCCAATTATCTTTACCCTACACTTACCACCATAGATAACCCAGTAGAAGAAATGGGTGAAATGGCTGCAAAAATGGTGCTACAAGATGTGTATCAGTATAAAAACTTACACATAAACCGCGTGTTTGAACCCACTCTTATAAAACGTGATTCAACACAAGCACTGCCAAAATAACGCATAAAAAAACGGCGCTATATTAAGCGCCGTTTTTATTAAACCCTGCAACTTATTTTGCTATCCAGGGGGTTACTTTAACTACGTTTTCTATATCACCAAGCAGATTTACGTCATCTTCCCAGTTATCCTGTACTGCAAAGTAGCAGATTGATTTTTCGCACTGTATATGAGGGTTATTAAAGGTCACAGGCTCTTTAAACGTTACAGCAACGCCTTTTTGCTCAGGCAATAAAAACCACATAAGCTTACTAACAAAAAAGCCCGATAAATCTGTTAAAAGTTCATCTAACTCGTTATTAATTGTATACAACGAATCTTTAGTTAAGCTAAGCCCTTCAAATTCGCTGGCCTCAATTTGCAATTTTAACTGACAATCGTGATCAGGATTTTGTGGCTCTACAACAATAACGGCTTTATCCGTATCGAGCTGCTTATCAAACGGTAAAAGTAACTGTGCTTTATCGGTAAAATTAAGCGGGTATTCGTTATTTTCAGTTAAAATTGTGCCGCTTTTAATAGCACATGCCTCGTTTGTGGCAATATCGCTAATGTAAAAGTTAACCCGTGCATACTGAAAGTCGCCCTTGTTAACCACTTTTAATCTATCGTAAAAGCCATCGTACGACATAACAAACTCTTTGGCATTGACGGGACTTGCCGCCAAACTTAATAAAATGAGTATGGCATTAATATTTATAAGTCGTTTTTTATTCATCAAAGTAAGCTCTGTTTTGGTTAATCATGGTGTTTAGCTCTTCTATGTAGGCCTCGCCGCGCTCTGAGTACGACATTAAACCATGCGTTAGTGCCGTTGCCGCAATGGGCTTTTGCTGTTGTCGTAACTCTTCGCGTATCAGGCGTAAATCTTTGTAGGCATTATGCGTGTTTATATTTCTAAAATACGAGCTTACTGCCGCGCGTACCGACTTAAATGCAGCAACTTCGTGTGCCGCTCCACTATTGCGGCGTCTTGGCACCATACCGCACCCTTTTGAATAACACCATTGGCCAAAAAAGTTAAGCCCTATGCGCGCAAAGCGCGATGTACCCCACGCCGACTCATTCGCCGCTTGCATTAGCGCAAGCTCTTTAGGAATAATATCAACACGGCGCAGCGCTTGGCTTAAAATTAGGGTGTTTACTGTTTCAGGTAAGCCATAGGCTTTTAAAATATTAACGATGTCGCGCTGTTGTTTTTTCTCGAGCGGTTCGTTGTATTCAAGCATCATACGCGCAATTTCTAACTTAGCGCGTTGCTGTAATATTTTTTTATTTTCAGCCTCAACATGTGGGCGAATGAAATCAAAAAATGCCTGTTTTTTCTCTTTTACATCAGCAAATTCAGAAAATTTAGGTAAGGTAACATTGTGCAGGGGTTTTTCTTTTTTCTTTACTTTTTTAGGTTGTTCACCTGTGGTTTGTTCTTCAACCTCGTGCTCATTACTTTGCATAAACGGATATGCAAGCGCCCATAAAAAAAATACGCTTAGTAATAGCTTTAAAATGGTTTTTAGCATGTAGTCTCTCTTTCAAACAACAATTATGCATGGGTAATACACACACATACGAAACCCCATTATACCTAAGCCACTATATAAACGCGAATAACTCCCTGTGTGTAACCCTTTAAGGGCCGCGCTTTGCTAAGAAATGCTAAAGTGGCTGCTTGCGATAAATATATTATCCACCAGCTCAGGTTATGTACTTGTTCATTCGCAATTTATTAGGGCATGGGTATACTGAGCTTATACCGTGTATAACAACGTTTTGTGAGTAAGCAGTATGGATAAGCAATGGCAAAGCCGAATAATAGAACAGTATAAAAATCGCCCTAACGATAATCGCTCCCCTTGGCAGGTAGACCGCTCTCGTATAATTCATGCCGCAGCTTTTAGGCGCTTACAAGCAAAAACCCAAATTATGGGAATAGGCTTAAACGACTTTTATCGCACTCGCTTAACGCATTCTTTGGAGGTATCGCAAATTGGTACCGGCATATTGCGGCATTTAAAAGCACAGCACAGCGATTTTGAACACTTCCCCTCTACTGGTTTATTAGAAACCTTATGTTTAGCCCACGATATAGGCCATCCCCCGTTTGGCCATGGCGGCGAAATTGCCTTAAATTATATGATGCGTGAGCACGGTGGATTTGAAGGCAACGCACAAACATTGCGTATAGTCGCTAAACTTGAGCCTTACTCTAACGGCCACGGCATGAACCTAACGCGCCGCACGTTGCTTGGCTTTATTAAATATCCCGCATTTATAGACGATTTATGGCACACCATCCCGAAGGTAAATAACACACGCTCATTTATAAAAGCAGATGATTGGCGTCCCGCTAAAGGCTTATACAAAGACGATGCACAAATATTTGAATGGATCATTGCCCCTTTAAGCGACAACGACAAAGCGCTATTAACAAGCCATACGCCAGTAGATCAGTACCGTGCAAAAACCCGTTATAAATCGTTAGATAGCGCCATAATGGAACATGCCGATGACATAGCATATGCAGTGCACGACCTAGAAGATGCCATAGCCACTAAAGTGCTCACACTAGATGATTGGCAAACACACGCATTACCCCACTTAAACGCGCTTAATTACGATTGGTTAAACACTAAATTAGACTCGCTTACCCAACGCTTGTTTTCAAAAAACGATTTTGAGCGTAAAGACGCCATAGGCGAGCTGGTAAATATGTTTATTATTCATATTCATTTAGATGTTCAGCATGGTGATTTTGAGTGCCCTATTTTAAAGTACACTGCAAAGCTAGACCCACAGTACGAGCGCGTTTTACAAATACTCAAACATTTTGTATTTAATCGCTTAATACGCGACCCCGAAATGCAGCAAATAGAGTTTAAAGGTCAAAACTTACTGATTGAATTATTTACCGCTTTTGCCAGTGACCCTCTGCGTTTATTACCCGAAACAACGCAAGCTCTTTACATAGACGCTGAAAAACAAAACCAAGGGATGCGCATAATATGCGACTACCTAAGCGGCATGAGCGATGAGTACGCTTATAAAACCTATCAGCGGTTATTCTCACCAGTACAATAAAAAGCGAAGAGCACATCCTGTAAAGCGTATAGGTAAAGGTAGAGCCTGTGTAAGGGGTTATTGCAAATAAATAGGCGTTTGCAAAAGCCGTTATCGAGCCCACTCGGTTACAAACTTAGCGCCGCGATTAAATAGCCCCTTGTTTGCAAAAATTTTTCCTGCAAAATCTAGCAGGCCCTTGTATATTTAATAAACTATAAAAATAAGAGCATTGACTATGAACACACCACACACTTTTAACTCCTTTAAAGCGTTTTACCCGTATTACTTAAAAGAGCACCGCAATGTAACCTGCAGAAGGCTTCACTTTATTGGCAGCACGCTAGTACTTGCAGTCATCTTTATTGCATTAATCAAGCAGCAATATAGCTTGCTGTGGTTATTACCGATTATTGGCTATGGATTTGCTTGGATTGGGCATTTCTTTTTTGAAAAAAACCGCCCCGCCACTTTTAAGCACCCTCTTTATAGCTTATGGGGAGATTGGGTCATGTTTAAAGATATACTTATCGGTAAAATAAAATTTTAATTTTTATATTATTTTATTATAAAAATCACTCGCAACCTTTTTAAACGCTATACAAATTTCAGCTTAAATAACCTGCTCTTTATATGTTAATTTATTTAACATACAAAAGGTGGGCTATACACTTAATTTAAAAAAACACTGAGTAACAGCCATTATTAAAGGCGTACACACTGCTCTTACCTGTTAACTAAAAGTAAACTCCATGGTTGCCAATTATTTTAAGCTCCATCAGTTACTTACAAACTCCTGCCTATTTATAGCTTTTACCTCATTTAGTCTTGTTAATTAAACCTTGTAACTATATACCCTTTAATTTTAATTGAATGTTATTCAATTGACTCATTTTGTTAATGCGGTTTATGTTCTCAAAGCAGCTCCATTAAAAAGTAGCAGCTATAAAAACAAAAATTTTAAATCAATGGGTGATCAAATGAGGATTAACAACATGAATAAAAGCCTACCGTTTAGGTTAAATAATTTAAAAGTGAGTACAGCAGTGGCTGTGGGCGCATCGCTTTCGCTATTTGGTGCGTTTACTGCCCACGCGGCACAGCAAACACCTCAAGCACAAGAAGATATAGAGCAAATAAGCGTAATTGGCTCACGCCGTTTAGGGCGCACAGTTGAAGACAGCGCCGTACCTATTGATATTATTGGCGCTGAGGCGCTTACCAGTTCAGGCCTTACGGAAACAAACGCGCTACTGAGCAATTTGTTACCTAGTTTTAACTTTCCACAGGCATCGCTTACCGATGGCAGTGATCATGTACGCCCTGCACAACTACGTGGTTTAGCACCCGATCATACCTTAGTGCTGGTTAATGGGAAGCGTCGTCATAGTAGCGCACTGCTTAATTTAAATGGTTCAACGGGGCGTGGCTCATCTTCTGTAGATTTAAATGCAATACCAGCTAATGCTATTGAACGCATTGAAGTTTTACGCGATGGCGCTGCGGCGCAATACGGCTCTGATGCTATAGCGGGTGTGATTAATATTGTACTTAAAAGCGCAAGCAGTGGCGGCTCCCTTGCGGCTATTTATGGGGCAAATATCACCGAGATGGATGGTGTTCCTCAGCTTGAATCGGTATCTGAGGGTAGCGATGGCAACCTAGCATTTACCGAAGGCGGCGATCGCTCTTTAACCGATGGGCAAACGCTCACTTTGCAAGGTAATATTGGTTTAGAGCTTGGTGATAATGGCTTTTTAAACATTTCGACTGAATACCGCGACCGCCACTCAACTAACCGTGCCGATTACGATCAACGCGAAAACTACGACCGATTAGAAGATGGCTCGCTCGACCCCCGCGAGTTTACAGTTAACCGCTATAACCATAACTTTGGTAATGGGGATGTAGAAGACCTATCGGTTTTTTATAATGCAGGGTATCAACTAGCTAACGATGCAGATTTGTATTCATTTGGCTCTTACAGCAAACGTGAAGGTGAAGGCGCTGGTTTTTATAGACGCGCAAGCGATAGCCGTAATATAGAAGAAATATACCCCGACGGTTTTTTACCTGTGATCACCTCAGATATAAACGACTACTCACTCGCGTTAGGTGTTAAAGGCTTTATAAGTGATTGGAACTACGATGTATCGGCTGTGTATGGCGAAGATGCATTTGAATTTGGTGTAACCAATAGTTTAAATACGTCATATGGCCCCACTAGCCAAACACGCTTTGATGCCGGTACGCTGACATACGATCAACTTACTTTAAATGTTGATTTAAGCCGCGAAGTGGATGTCAGCTTTTTAGAAAGCGCGGTAAGTGTTGCCATTGGGGCTGAGTACCGCACAGAAGGCTATCAAATAGAAGCTGGCGAAGAAGCCTCATACGCACAAGGCTCATTTGGCCCAGGTGGCGTAGTCACAGGCGAAGATGGCCCATTTGGTGCAGCAGGTGCACAGGTATTTCCAGGCTTTACACCCGAATCAGAAGGTGACAACAGCCGCCATAATGTAAGCTTTTACATAGATTTAGAAACCTACCTGACAGATGATTGGAACATAGCTGTGGCAGCCCGTTATGAGGATTACTCAGATTTTGGCGATACACTTAACGGCAAAATTGCAACGCGCTATTCGTTAACTGAAGATTTAGCCATACGCGCTTCAGCCTCAACAGGGTTTAGAGCGCCTTCATTACAACAGCAATATTTTACCTCGGTTGCTACCGTATTTGTTGATAGCGTTCCGACCGAAACCGGCACTTTTGCACCAAGCAGCGATGTAGCTAAAGCGCTTGGATCACCGGGCCTTGATGCCGAAGAAGCCACTAACTACGGGGTTGGCTTTACTTGGTCTACCGACTTTAATTTCAGCTTATCGGTTGATTACTATCAAATACTAATTGATGACCGTATTGTTTTATCTAATAATTTATCGGGCGCAGCAATAGAAGAGTTGCTAGAAGGTACGGGCGCTAACCAAGGCCGCTTTTTCTTAAACGCTATAGATAGTAAAACGCGTGGTGTTGATGTGGTTGCCTCGTACAACTTAATCACCGATGGCTATGGCGATATTGCCTTTAACTTAGGCTATAACTACGGCAAAAATGAAGTCACTGATATTATTGACCCGCCCGCTGAGCTGCTAGGCGCTGGGTTTGATCAAGACAACTTGTTCTCAGGTACAGAGCTGCGCCGCTTTGAAGTAAGCACCCCGCGCAATAAATACAATTTAAGTGCTACATGGACCCATGATGCGCTGCGTACCACACTAAGAACTACGCGTTATGGTGAAACCCAAGACCCTTCATCAACGCCTGAGCTAAACGAGGTATTAAAGCCTAAGTGGATCACTGATTTAGATGTAGCCTATGCCGCTACCGATAACCTAACGCTTAGTTTAGGTGCCAATAACATTTTTGATGTATACCCAGATCCTACCCGCGAAAATGTAGCAGAAGTCTCTACTTTTTCTCGCTTGTTTGCTTATTCGAGCTTTTCGCCCTACGGATTTAATGGCCGTTACGTGTATGGCAAAATAGAAATGAAGTTTTAAGCGCTAAACATTTCAAAAAGTACTCAAAAACACAAAAGCCACCTAGTCGGTGGCTTTTTACTGCGAACTGCTAAAATCAATTAGATTTTAGTTAACCAGCCGTGTTTGTCTTCACTTTTACCCCATTGAATATCGTTCAATGCTTGGCGTAATCGCGCTGTTGTGGGGCCTGGCTCGCCACTGCCTACTTTGTATTCTTTATCGTTATGAATAAACGTGCCTACCGGCGTTAACACCGCAGCAGTGCCTGAAAGTGCAGCTTCTGTACCTGGCTTTGCAGCGCGCTCTAAAAGCTCGGTAACGCTAAAGTTACGCTCGCTTACCGTCATGCCTAAATCTTTTGCAATGGTTAAAATGCTATTACGGGTTACGCCATGTAAAAACGTGCTATCAAGCGCTTTGGTAATAATTTCGTTACCATCAATAAGAATAAAGTTAGCTGCACCTGTTTCTTGTACGTCGCCGCCAGGGCAAAACAAGATTTGATCGGCTTGGTATTTTTCGCGTGCTGCGCTAATTGGTGCAAGTGCACTGGCGTAGTTACCGCCACTTTTTACCATGCCCATGTGCGGGGCACAGCGCATACCATCTTCTTCAAGTAATACACGCAGTGCAGTAGCGCCGCCGGTAAAGTAATCGCCAACTGGCGATAAAAGTGTATATAACAACGAGCTCATTGAAGGTGCAGCCGCTTTACCAATGGCAGCCTCTGTCCCTATGTGAGTTGGGCGAATGTACATAGAGCCCGGCGGTAATGGCGTTTCATCAGCATACTCTTTAACAATCTCGATAATCATGTCTTTTAGCATTTGACCGTCAAAGCTTGGTAAGCTTAATAACGCAGAGCTTTGCTGCATACGCGCAATGTTTGCATCTATTCTAAAAATATAAATAGAGCCATCTTCGTGGCGAAAAGCTTTTAAGCCTTCAAAACACGTGCTTGAATAATGAAGGACGTGCGCGCCCGCATGAAGTTCAAGTTTATCGGAAGGGACGATTGAGCTTTCGCTCCATTGGTTATCAGAAAAACGAGCTTGAATCATCTGCGGCATAAACACGGTACCGAATGCGGCCATTTTAATCTCTCTTGTGTGGTCTATTTTTCTCCATTGTATGACATTCATGCATCATTTAACCATAGCAAAACTGAGGCTTTTTTAATTATCAAAAAGAAATTTTTGCAACTGCTGTTTATAAATTGGCCATATTGTTAAGCACATACAAAAAAGCCGATTAATGCACCTTCATTAATCGGCTTTTTAAAGGCACATTATTTATTTAAACGAGTACCTAATAATACGTTTTAATACCGAGCTATACTGTTTAAAAAAACCACCTGTATGATAATCAATACCGTGTTTTTGCATAACGGCTTGCACTTGCGGGGCCACTTCTTGATAGCGTGAGGACGGCATATCAGGAAATAAGTGATGCTCAATTTGGCAACTTAAATGCCCAGTTAAAACATGAAACCAATGCGGGCCTTTAATATTTGATGAGCCTAAAACTTGGCGATAGTACCACTGCCCTTGCGTTTCGTTAATGCAGTCTTCTTGTTTAAAGGTTTCTGTGTCCTCGGTAAAGTGGCCACAAAAAATAATGGTTGAGGTCCATAAATTACGGATTAAATTTGCCAGTAAGTTGCCTGCTAATACCCATAAAAACAAAGGGCCTGCCAATAAAGGAAATATCACATAATCTTTTATTAATTGGCGCGCACCTTTACTAAAAAAGCGCTGTTTTAGGGTAGAATGCGATACACCCCCTTCGCGGTTTTCTTTCTTTTTACCTATAAACACACGTTCCGCTGCCAGCTCGTGATACGACACACCCCACTGAAACAGCACACTCAAATTAATATACGTAATAAACTGCCATACATTTTTTAAACGCCATTTAAAATCATTACTTAAACGCAATAAGCCATAACCAAAGTCGCGGTCTTTACCAATAATATTAGTGTAGGTGTGGTGTTCAAAGTTATGAACGCGATGCCAACTTTGCCCATCGCAAGCAATATCCCATTCATAATGCTGCGAGTTAAGCTGCTTGTCGTTCATCCAATCGTATTGGCCGTGCATAA
Source organism: Pseudoalteromonas sp. 2CM41L (assembly GCF_023161905.1). Lineage (NCBI taxonomy): Bacteria > Pseudomonadati > Pseudomonadota > Gammaproteobacteria > Alteromonadales > Pseudoalteromonadaceae > Pseudoalteromonas > Pseudoalteromonas sp. 2CM41L. The sequence continues at coordinate 169,030 of NZ_JALNTN010000003.1, read as the reverse complement.
CATTGTGGCCAATTTCCATGTTGTCTAAAATTTTTGCCAGCGCTAATAACAGTACACCCACAACCCATAAAAGTGGCTGAATAAAGCCCAGCATAAGTAAAATACGGCCACTCCACTCACATAGCCGCTGCTTTTTAACAACCGAGCGAATGTAGTTTGCATCTTGTTGCCCTACTTTGCCTAGCGTATCCATTTTTATGCTATCTAAATCGTGGGCTAACTGATCAAAGTTTATGTTTTTCATAGCTGTAACTCCAAGTCGCTAACAGGTTGACTTACACACAGTTGAATTAACTGCTCGCCGTTATCACTCAACTCACCAGTTTTTAAATTACGCACCACGCCTGACTTTTTAATGCACTGGCACTGGTGGCAAATACCAATGCCACACCCGCGTTTAACCGGTAATTGTTTTGCCTCAAACTGTGCTAACAATGCATTGTTAGCATTTACGACATGAGCGCTGCTATTAATCTGTACGTTAAACAGTCTGTCGTCATTTTGGCTTGGCAGCGTTAAACCAAATGCCTCCTGGTAGTAATTTAAATGGTGTTTTTTAGCAAAGTCACACACCGTTTTCATGAAGTTTGCAGGCCCACAGCAGTATATATCTGGGTTTTCCCATACATTTACATGGCGAGTAATATCATCTGATTGCTCGCGTGTGAGCAGTAAAAACGAAAAATGCGAAAACTGGTTTGCTAATGCGCTTAGCTCGTCTACACATTGGTGCGCTGCGGCTTTGGCATAATAAATCAGCGATACTTTTTGTGTGGTATGTTTTAAATGCTCACTAATCATGGCAAGCATAGGTGTAATACCCGAGCCGCCCGCTATAAACGTTGCATTGTTTTGGGTGTTTTTATAAACAAAGTCGCCACTAGCCGCTGAAATATTGCACCACTCACCGACTCGTAAAGCACTGCTTAAAAGGCTTGTAAAACGCCCTTGCTCATTAGTTTTAATTAATAAACGCACCAAGCCCGTAGTTTTAAATTGCTCAGGGCTTGAGGCAACCGTAAAAACACGAGTTAATAAACGCCCGTTTATTTCTAACGTTAAACTAATATGTTGGCCAGCATTGTGTGCCTGCCAGTGCTGAGTAGGCTTTAAGGTAATACTTAAAAAATCACCATTGTGCTGCGTCAGCTCTTCTATTTTTGCTCTATAAAGACCAGCACGCCACGCAGGCTTAACCATTTGCATTATGGGCTCAATGTAGCCTGCAAAGCTTTGATGGTGTAAAAACCACTTCGAAAATTGGTCTAATACTTTAGTAATCATCACTATTAATCTCTTGGATATTAAATATTGAATTTGAACTTACATGTGTACGCCCAAACTTCAGCGCACAAGTGTACGCCCAAAAAAATTAATTTCAATAGTATTAGAGTAAATATTCAGTTTTTTTAGCGCAATTTTTACGCATCCCTCTAATTTAAAGCGCTGTACTAAAGCCTCAATTAAGGTGTAATAAATAGCTGTTTAAAATATTAAAAACAGCCATACAGCACTGCGGGTAAACTCTTTATGATTGAAATATATATAGTTTTTATTAAAGCACTACATTTAGCAAAATCATCAACAGCATGCTAATGTAGGCATTACTTGCTTATTTATTGGACAGGACAACAACTGTGTTTTTACCTATAAAAACGATTGCTAAAACATTATCAACGGCGTTTATAGCTGTACTCGTTTCAACGCCGGTGGCGGCTGTTGATTACAAAACCCTTGATGTATTACCGCTCAATGTAAAGGCCGTCAGTGTGGCTAAAGGGGTAACTATCCCCTGGGCTATTGAGCCGTTAAGTAATGGTGATTTACTTATAACCGAGCGAAGCGGCGCACTTTATTTACTGCCTAAAAACTCATCTAACTTAACTAAGCTCTCGGGTTTGCCACAAATTGATGCAAACGGGCAAGGCGGTTTACTAGATTTAGCCCTACATAGCGAACCAGACGATAGCCAATGGCTTTACATAACTTACTCAAGTACCCACGGCGCTAAAAGTGGCAGTAATACAGCCCTAATGCGCGCCATGCTTAGTGACGATCGCACTGAGCTTTTAAACACACAATTACTATACAAAGGTGAGCATAACAGCACAAAAGGCCAGCACTACGGAAGCCGTATTGTGTTTGATAACCAAGGGTATGTTTACTTTTCGATTGGCGATCGCGGCTCGCGCGATAAAAACCCGCAGACTTAACCCGTGATGGCGGTAAAATTTATCGCTTACACGCTGATGGCCGTATTCCTAAAGATAACCCGTTTGTAAATCAAAAAAGCGCTAAACCCGCTATTTGGTCATACGGACACCGCAACCCGCAAGGCATGTGGTTTGATAAAACAACACAAACGTTATGGTCTCATGAGCACGGCCCACGTGGCGGCGATGAGCTAAACATAATTAAAGCGGGCGCTAATTATGGCTGGCCGGTGGTTAGTTATGGGGTTAATTACAGCGGTACGTCGTTTACCGACATACAAGAAAAAGACGGCATGCAATCGCCCGTACTGCACTGGACCCCCTCCATTGCCCCTTCTGACATGTTATTAGTTAGCAGCGATAAGTACCCGCAATTAAAAGGCAAGCTTTTGCTATCGTCTATGAAGTTTTCGTTTTTAAGTGCACTGGAAATATCTAACAAAGGTGTTTCAAAGCAATATAAAATTTTAGAAGGAATAGGCCGCGTCCGCAGCTTAGCACAAGGCAGTGATGGCTATATTTACTTAGGCATTGACGGACAAGGAATTAAACGCCTTGAGCCTGAGCAATAAAACCGTTAGTAACCGCAGCATAGCAAATAATGCGTTTACCTTGTTTTTATATAACAAGGTAAACGCCCTTCAGCTAAAAGAACTATTTAGCTCTTTGTAGCGTATGGTAATGCTAGGGCGTGTTGATCTTTGATGGTTGAATTTGCAGCAGTATGTTTGGTTTTTAGGCAAGGCAGAGCCTATGAAGTGTGGTTACTCCCCATAAATAGGCTATAACGCAGCATAAATGCCAAACATGCGCTGCCCTTCGGGTTCTGCCTAGGGGCGATAAACTCTTTGTTGCCTACATGGATGTAGATAAGGGGCGTGAGCAGGACGCGGAAGCTTTGCTCGGTTTTTACTTATTCTTACAGGGATGTAAGTCATTAGAATAACGCAGGAGCAGTTATCGAGCCCACTAGGTTACAAACCTCGCGCCGCGATTTAATCGCCCCTAGATTGAACAAATTTCAATCCGCAAAGATCAACACGCCCTAATACTTTTATAAAACTAAGGAGCCACATGTTTTCACTATTTAAATCAGACCCGACAAAAAAATTACGTAAAGAGTACGATGCAAAGCTTGAGCAAGGCATGCAAGCACAGCGTAAAGGCGACATTAAAAGCTACGCCATGTTAAGCGCAGAAGCCGAAAAAATCTGGAGTGAAATAGAAGCGCTTGAAGCAAAAAAGCCAGATAATACCAATCGTGTTAAGTAATTAGACATTTATAGCGACGGATAAATAGAGTGATAACAAGGCATAAATTTCGACATGTAGTTTTTCTACATGAGAAATTTATAACGCAGTTAACGCTTTATTTAGCACGCGAGAAAGGCTAAATATTTAAGTCGATTGGTATAAATATCGTGTCTGTACTGTTTTAAAAGTAGAAAGACGCGTTTAGTAAATAATTCATCACCTCGTTTTATAGCCTCCACCAGCCAAAAACCACCTTTTATAATAGGCTTGCATAAACAAATGTACTTAAAGCGGTTACTTATATTTTCGATGCAGTTTTTATTGGCGGTTAAATGATTTAAAAAAGGGGTTTGGTTTTCATTTTAAATCTTTAGCGCTGTATTTGCTTACTGCGCTGGCGTTTTTCCTCCTAAGTCTGAAAATGAGGACAATTTCCTCTTTTTTACCTGCTATTAAATAACATTAGGACTTAAAGTTTAATACTCGCAATGTGTTACAGTATTTGTTATTAATATTAAAAATAAATAAGAGGACATACTTTGCTCGTAAAAAGAGAAAAGTGTCCTCTGATAAAATTATTAGAGATAAAAATGAACATAGCACTCCGAAAATTAACTAAAAAAGATTTGCCCGCATTTTCAATGCTTTGGCAATTTTATCAATACCATCAAAGTAATTTTGATAACGAAGATATCGATAGTTCAGGCAGATTTGATATTGATGAAGAATACCTCAGAGATGTCGCTGCGGGTGACGAAGACTGTGACGCTTACTTAATTGTTGTTGAGAACAATCTCGCAGGTTTTGTGACTGTGGAGTCAACAGAAATATTAGAGCGTGAAATGCCTGAGCTGTCAGATATTTTTATCCTACCTAAGTACCGATCAAAAGGTATCGCTGTGCATGCTGTTCGCCACTTAATGTTAAATAGCTCATCAAATTGGCATGTAGCCGTTTATGAAAAAGACCGCGAAGCATTAAAGTTTTGGGACAGACTTTTTGCGAAATTACCTATTGAGAATGTATTGAAAGTTGAACCACCTGAGACCGAAGGCTTTCATGAATTTGTGATTACAAATAAATAAAATATGCAGGACGCGATGAGTATTAGATTGGAAGCAGTAACAAGTTCAAATTATGAAGCTGTATGTGACTTAGATGTCACGGATGAGCAACAGGAATATGTTGCGAGTAATATGTGGTCTTTGGTTGAGTCACATTACTGCCAAGGGCATATCTGTAGAGCGATCTATCAAAACGATACACCTGTCGGTTTTTTTATGTGGGTATCTGAAACGCCTGAAAAAGTTTCTATCTGGCGTTTTATGGTGGATCAACGCTATCAACAATCTGGTATTGGCAGAGTTGCACTAAATTTGGCGCTCAATGAAATCAAAGCCAGTGACAAAGTAAAAGAAATAGAAATTTGCTATGACCCTGAAAACCCAGTGGCCAAAAATTTTTATTCAAGTTTTGGCTTTCAGGAAGTGGGGTTGGATGAAGATGGTGAAGATATGTTGGCAGTCATCAAGCTGTGAGCTCTAACAATCGCCTTAAACATTGCGGCCTACGGCCGCTGGACTCGCAACAAGTTGCTCGCCGTTTAGGCGAGCGTTATAATTCTTAAGAGAGAACTATTTGAATCAATATTTATCCACACTACTTAGTTCCATCGGTATCGATCTCGAACACTTAAAATATAAATATCTTAGTCCCCAGGAACTTACATATATCGATAAGCTGTTGGCATCTAAGAAAGATTTCGGAGGAACTTTTTATACTAATGAACATGGCGATAAATTGGAGGTGTTGCTAATGTTTCTGAATGCCCATAAGGAGGGCATAATCAATATTATGGAAGGCAAAGAGAAAAAAGATACACTAAACGAGCTATATACCTCAAGTGTAATATCAGGAAGTTATGATTGTTTTCGCTTTGATTTGTCAAAGTTTCCTCAAAGCTACACGCCTTTGAATCAAGCTTTAACCTTATATCGAATAGGTAGAGATGGTGAGTCTAAACAGGATTTAGGTTGCTCGTGGGCAAGGGAAATTGAAGGGCTTAATGCTTTTTACCATGCATCTGGAATGTCCGAACCCATGCTCAAAGCTAGGCCAGTATTCCTTATGGAAATAGATGATTCACAGGTGCTGTTCGAAGGTAATGCAAAAGAGCATGAATTAGTATTAAAGCCTAATTTTACACTCAATACATTAAAAAAGCTTGATGAAGAAAGACGAAACCGAATTAGCAGCTAAATGATCCAACTAAATATAACAAGGCGTTATGTGCCAGTACAATATGGAGTAAGCATTGATTTTTAGTGTTCAATCAAAATTATTAATTAGTGCAGGTGTTATAGCTTCCGCTTCTACGATCTGGCACCTACTCTGTATTTTGGGCGGTCCTAGTTGGTTTGCATTTGCTCGGGCACCTCAACAAATAATCGACTCTTCGATTCAAGGAACTTTACTTGCTCCAATTGGCACAATAATCGTTGCAAGCTTAATGTTTGCTTGTACTATTTTTGCTTTTTCAGCAGTTGGTTTAATTCGCAAAGTTCCTCTGCTCAAATCAGCTTTAATTACCATTGCAATGATCTGCTTATTGCGGGGATTAATTGCTGTTCCTACATTTGTAACGCCTTCAGGTTTAGATACTTGGCAAATTGTAGCGAGTACTGTTTGGCTTTATGTTGGTATTTGTTTTTCCGCTGGTAGTATAGAACAATATAGTCTTGGTAAATTAGGCACACAGAAAATTTCTTAAACTCTCCACCCCATTTATTAGATCTCACTATTATTTTTACTATACACATTTTCAGTATTAATTTGCATTAGCAGTGCTGGATTATCTATCGGTTTAAACCCGTATTGCGCATACAGGCCATGCGCATCCGATGTCGCTAATAAAAAGCGCCTTAGCCCTTGCAGCTCAGGGTGCTCTACTATCGTTTTAATAAGTAACTTGCTCAAGCCATTACCTTGCAAATCTGGGGTAATAAATACATCAGCCAAATAGGCAAAAGTGGCGTTGTCGGTTACTACGCGGGCAAAACCAACTTGCTCGTTATCAGCGCTGTAAACACCAAAACACATTGAGTTATCAATGGCTTTTTGCATCACGCTTTTAGGTATTCCTTTAGCCCAATAACTATTAGCAATAAAGTTATAAATAACGTTAAAGTTAAGCTTGCTTTTATCTGTGCTTATCGTGAAACTGTGGGTATTTACAGTCATAATTTATTGTCTGTTAATCATAAAATTTGAATCAATAATCTTTAACATTTTTTAACTGTTTATCGTGTACTTTTGAAAGCAGCAATATCGAGCAAATAGCCCCAAGTAAGGCAATTCCCATATCAGATTGAGTATCCCATACGTACCCTTGCGTACCTAAAAATGCTCCTGCGTTTTCACCGCTTAACACTGCAACCCACCACTCTATTAGTTCGTAAAAAGCACTAAACGCTAAACATATCGATACAACAAACACATTTAGCCAGCCTTTACCATTGACTACATTTTTACGTAGTAATATTTCACGCGCTAATAATGCAGGCACAAACCCTTGAAAAAAGTGCCCTACTTTGTCGTAGTTGTTACGCTCACTGCCAAATAAATTATCAAACCAAGGGACTTCGGCGTAGGTGTAATGCCCGCCAACCATTAGCACAATACAATGCGCTAATATAAAGCCATATAAAATGGGGGTGAGTTTAAAATGCTTATAGCTGCTTGCCATAAGCACTAAACCAATTATTGCGGGGATAACTTCAAGCAGCCAAGTAAACTGATCTTTTGGGTTAATTCCGGACCAAGTTAATACAATAAAAAACAGGCCAAGCCATAAATACTTCATTTAGAATCCTTGTCTAAATTGATTGAATTTACAGCATTTTATATCTCTAAATCGCCCGATGCTACCGATAGTTTGTTTTAGCGGTTAATCGATTAAATACGCGAGGAAAAAACCGTTTAATGGTCGGTGCCCAGCCACTTAGGCCTTTGCCAACAATCACTTCGTCTTTTTTATTATGAATTGCGAGGATCATTTTTTTAGCAGCTAGGCTTACATCCATGCCATTTTCTATTGAGTGCTCTGGCTTGTTTTGTGCTATGCCTTGCTCGTTTAACGAATTATGTGCAATGGCGGTTTTAATAGAGCCTGGGCATATAGTTAAGCAATGAATGTTATGCTCTGCAAGCTCAGCACGCAGGCAATCCATAAAACCCACTACTGCATATTTAGAGCCTGAATAGCCCGTTCTAAATTTAGAGCCTACTTTACCCGCAACGCTACTAATTGAGACTATTGAGCCTCTGCGCATAGCAACCATAGTAGGCGCTACCGCTTTGGTAAGTGCAATGAGGCCAAAATAGTTAACTTCCATCAACTGGCGGTAAACATTAAATTCGTTTTCTAAAAATAGGCTGCGCTGCGATACCCCACCGTTATTAATTAAAATATCGATAGCAGGTAATGTACTCATTAAATCAGTAACCTGAGCCAATACAGCTTCAGGCGCTGACAAATCAAGGGGCACAATAATGTGCCCATCGCCATGTAAGCTTTGTTTTAGTTCGTTAAGTTTATCAACGCTTCTGGCTGATAAAATAACCTTGGCACCCAGTGCTGCAAACTGTATTGCGAGCTCCTTGCCAATACCTGATGATGCGCCGGTGATCCATACGGTTTTATTGTTGTATTGCATGGGTTATTTGCCTTTATTATTTTATCCGCTGCTAATAGCAATCGTATTAAGTTTTAAACGTTTATAGCGACAGATATATGATTTATAACGTGGTTAACGCTTTATTTAGCACACTCGAATAACTAAATATTTAAGCCGCTTAGCATTATGCCTTGGTGGGGCCTGCTATGGCGTTAACTTCATGCTCTAGCGATTTATAAAGCCCCATTAAAAATAAAAGCTCAACGGTTACATACAATGGGCCAATAATTAAGCCAATTAAATCATCTACAAACGCAGGCTTTTTACCCTCATAGTAATGGCCAATAAACTGCAGTACCCAGCCAAATACAAACACGCCCACACCAATACTTAACCAAGGCCAAAAAGCCATAGCAGCGATTGGCTGTGCTGCTAAAAGCAATAAGGTAAACAGTACACCCATTATTAAGCCTAGCGATACGCTCAGCATTAAGTAATACACCACGCTTGCAAAAACAAAAAGCTGCGCGCCATCAATAAGCAGGCTGCCAATGGGTATTTGAATACGCGCTAACAAGCACAGCACTGCAAATACAATAAGCGGAATACCAAAAAAATGAGTTAAAACATTGCGTTTAGAGCGATGGTACAAACCGTATGTACCAAGCTGTTGCTGTAGAGTTTTCATGTGTGTGCCTTTCATTGTGTTTTTTTACACTATATCAGGCTTTTAAAATATCACTCTGTCGGGGAGCCGACATTTACTGATTACAAAGTAGCTCTAAAGCAGATTGGTTTAAAATGGTCACTTTGTTATAGCCGACCTCAATGAGTTGCTGCTTTGCTAATTTTTTTAGAATTTGATTGGCGGTTTGCCGTGTAAGGTAAGTCATATCAGCCAATTGTTGTTGAGATAACGTAAACGTATGGCCATTACTATGCGCTAAATGCGCACACAATATAAGCAAGCGTTTTGCAACGCGCTGCTCGGCACTTAATAGTGCATGATCTTCCATGCTAGTAAACATAACTCGCAATTTTTGGGCAAGGAGTAACCCAAAGTCTTGCCAATAATGCGGGTATTGTTTTAACAGTTGCTCAAGTGCGCGTTGCCCAATAAAACACAGTGTTACATCGGTTTGCGCATAAACATCGTGCGTGCGCATTCCGCGGTCAAATAAAGTGACTTCGCCAAACCACAGCGAGGTGTCAACAAAGCTTAAAACAGCTTCTTTACCATTATTACTTACCCCACTAATACGCACCACACCACTTAATACAGCATAAATACCGTCGTGTTTATCACCTCGTAAAAAAAGAGATTGGTGCGCACTAAGGCTTAAAGTTTTTGCGTGGCTTAGTAAAAACTGTTTTAAGTGTGCATCACGCTTAGAAAACCACTGCCCTTGTTCAATAATGTTACAATGAGCTTTACTTAATCCATTCATTGCATTGTGTTTATATGTGGTTGAAGCTCTATTGCCAACGACTTAGGCAAGTCTAAATTACTGGCAATAACAAAGTCGTTATACGCCTCATTACCAGAGAAAAACTCCGCAATAAGCGTTTTATTTTTATATACGTTCACTGAAACACCACTGCCCATACCACCAGCATTAATAATGTAGTAATAGTAATTGCCTTTGTTAAAAAACAAAATACTTTCGCCTACTTTCCCTATTTGACGATAGTAGCTACCAAATGGCTGCGTCGCAGTGGCCGTATACTCAAGGCCAATTTTTTGCTCAGTGCCATAACGATAAGTAATAGCTGAGTTATCATTGGCCACACACACAGACAAAATATTATCAGTGGGCTTTAGTGTATAAGTCACTTTTGCGGTTGGGTTGCGTATAACCTTTTGCATTTTTGCATTTATATACGCTGTTTCACCACGTTTACAGTGACTTGGTACAATTCCCTCTATTAGGCCTTCTACAACAAGGTGCTTTTGCTCGATAGCAGTAGCCGGTAAATTAGCGGTTTCGTTTTTAGCCACTAATGGCGTTTTACTGCTACTAAATAAACTCACTTCCTCATCGCAACCATTTAAAAAGAGTACGGGAATACAATAGCAAAAAGAGATCAATTTGAAACTCATACTAATTCCATCTAATACAACTTAACCTTAAAATAGCGGCAAAATTGAGCACTAGCAACCATTTAAAATGGTAAGTTTTATAAATCTTTTTTTTAACCATGTTATGCAAATATTGCTTTACTATTTAGTGACTTATTTAATATTTATTTACACAATAATTGGTTTATTTACGAACAATTCATAAACCAATTCATACTAGCCGTGCTGTTCTTAAAAACGGTATAATTTTGCATTTTGCTAACGTTTTTTTGCAGATAAATATTAAAGTAAAATATCTCCACTTTTACCTTCGTCCTTTCTATCTGACATAAGAAATTAAGAGATAAATCAAAGTGCAGGCTCAATTCACTTGGGTTTGAAACACAAATATAAAACAATTTGTTCTCATTTTGTTAAAACAAATATTGACCCGTTAAGAAAATTAAACTAGCATTTATGGAAGCGCTTCCACAAAAATAGTCACCACACCTTGATCTGGAAGCGCTTCCACACATTTGACAATGTTATTAATTACACAAAACAGTTCCATACAACTGTTAATAATAAAGATATGAGTACGAGGGAACCCAAATGGCTAACCATATTGTAAGAAAAACCAAAATAGCGACCAGTATATCTCTGATTTTAAGCGCATCTGTATCTTTAGATTTGCTTGCACAAGATGTAGCAAACCAAGACGTTGAAGTAATTCAGGTCACCGGCTTTAAGAGCAGCATTAAAGAATCGACTCGCTTAAAACGCGATGCAGCAGGTGTGGTAGACGCCATTTCTGCTGAGGATATTGGTAAGTTTCCTGATACCAATTTAGCTGAATCACTACAGCGCATTACCGGTGTATCGATTGATCGCTCAAACGGTGAAGGTTCTAAAGTGACCGTTCGTGGTTTTGGCCCCGATTACAATATGGTAACCCTTAACGGTCGTACAATGCCGGCTGCTTCTTTGCCTGCGGGTGGCGGTACACCCAGCTCTCGTGCTTTTGACTTTGCTAACTTAGCGTCTGATAGCGTAAAATCGGTAGAAGTATATAAAACAGGTAAAGCGAGTATTGCATCTGGTGGTATTGGCGCAACCATTAATATTAATACTGCTCGCCCGCTCGACAACCCTGGATTTGTTTCAAGTATTGGAGTTAAAGCACTTCACGATACAACTAATCGCGTAGGCGATGACATCACTCCTGAGCTTTCGGGTATTTTTAGCTGGACCGACAGCGAAGCTAAATTTGGCGCATCGTTAACGGCAAGCATGCAACAGCGCGATAGCTCATCAACAGGCGCATTTGTAAATCAATGGAATACATCGGCTTATGACGGCACTATTCCTCAAGCGGCTGACGATATTGTTCTAACCAACGCACCAGAGATTGGCCAGCTTTATTCTATGCCATCAGATTTGCGTTATACTATAGCCGACAGAGAACGTACGCGTACAAATGCTCAATTAACGCTGCAATATAGCCCTATTGATGACTTAACCGCCACGCTTGATTATACCTACTCTAAACAAGATTTATTTGAAGAGCGTGCTGAGCAATCAATATGGATGGATAATTATAAAAGTGCACTCACCTTTGACGACAACACCGTAAAAACCCCAATTTACTACCGAGAAGAACGCCGCGATCAACAAACTCGCGACTTAGGCTTAGCGTTTCAAGAACTTAATCAAGTAAATAAAAACGATTCAATCGGCTTAAATGTAGAGTACTACTTCAATTCAGAATTGAGCTTTATGTTTGATGCGCACAATTCAAAAGCCACTAGCAAACCAGATGCACCTTACGGCAGCTGGGTTAATGCAGGCCTTGGCGCAAACGTAGTTAACGCACAAGAAGTAGACTTTAGCCGTGAGCTACCTTCTATGAGCATCGACTTTAACGATTGCCGTAGAGATAACTTAAATTGTAATAACACTTTAGATCCCTCAGACGTGGGTACGTCTATTTTAGACTCAAACTTTGCAAGCCAAGAGTCTGAGGTAACCGAATTTAGGCTACATGGTAAATACGAGCTTGAAAACGGTGCAATTGACTTTGGTATAGAGTCTCGCTCTATGCAAAGCCATTCACTACAATCACTAACTCGCAACACTATGGGTAACTGGGGTATTGAAAACCCAGGTGAGCTGCCAGAGGGTTACTTAAACCCTACCAACTTTTTAGCTGAGTTTGATGATTACGATACATCAGGTTCATTTAATCAAGGATACACAGGCAGCGCTTCGCAAATAGGTTACTGGGCAGGCGAGCAATACGCCTTTAACTTTGCAGCCGATGGCGCATTTGCCACAAACCGTACAATTGAAGAAGACATAACCGCTGCGTTTGTGCAATTTAGTTACACAGGTTACATTGGCGATATGCCCTATAACCTCGTTATTGGTGCACGCCAAGAGTCAACTGACATTACCTCAACAGCTAATATCGATTTACCAAATGCAGTAGCATGGGAAGGTAATAACGATTTCAATGTACGCTTTGGCTCAAACAAAGAAGATTTCACGCTTAAATCTAGCTACGATCACTTTTTGCCAAGTTTTGACTTTGACATAGAAGTAATTGAAAACGTTAAAGCGCGCTTTTCTTACAGCACAACGATTGCCCGCCCAACGTATGATAACTTAAGCTCTGCCGCTACTGTGGGCGTACCTGGCGGCCCAACAATTTTGGCTGGTTCGTCGCCCGCCACGGCTTCAACTGGTAATCCTGGTTTAGTGCCGCTTGAATCAGATAATATTGATGTATCGGCTGAATGGTACTTTGCAGAAACAAGCTATGTGTCGGTTGGTTACTACACAAAAGATATCGAAAACTTTATTGGTTTAACGCCAATGACACAAAATTACTATGGTTTACGTGACGCTACAGCAGGCCCTCGTGCACAAGCCGCCATGGCTGAGTTGGAATCTCGCGGATTAGCTATTACCGATTCAAACTTATTTCAAATGGTTGCCGCCACCGAAAATGGCGTAGATTTTGATTCTATGACCTACGAAGAGTTTGAAGCCGCTTACGATGTAATTGCTAACAGCGATGACCCACTACTAGAATTTACTGCGCAAGTACCTACCAACAATAAAAATGCCACTATTGATGGTTTTGAAATTGCCTTTCAGCACTTTTTTGGTGAAAGCGGTTTTGGTGTGCAAGCAAACTACACCACAGTTAACGGCGACATAGACTTTGATGTAAACGCCGACCCTACTACAACACAATTTGCACTAGTAGGTTTAAGCGATACAGCTAACTTTATTGCTATGTACGAAAACGATGATTTTCAAGCACGTATTGCTTACAACTGGCGTGATAAGTTTTTAAATAGCGCAGCTCGATACGTAAATGAGCCAGGCTTTACTGAAGAGTATTATCAAATCGACTTTAACGTTGCTTACAACTACAGCGAACAGCTTTCGTTTTTTGTCGAAGGTATAAATATTACTGAGCAAAACAGCCGCGAACATGGCCGAACTTCAGTGCAATTGTGGAACCTGCAACAACTAGGCGCACGCTACAATATTGGTATGCGTTACAACTTCTAAAGGTAATACAAAGCAAAGCCGTTAGTTTTTACTAGCGGCTTTTTTGTATTTAAAACGATATAGTTTATGTGTTATCAAGTTTAGGGTTTTAACTCATGACCAAACCAATAAAAAAAATAGTCATTTTAGGTGGCGGCACAGCCGGCTGGCTAAGCGCGGGTTTATTAGCTGCTGAGCATCCACATTTAAGTGTCACGTTAATTGAGTCAGCAAATGTGCCAATACTAGGTGTAGGCGAAGGCACATGGCCTTCAATGCGTAACACGTTGCAGCGCATTGGCATTAAAGAAATTGATTTTATAACCCAATGCGATGCCTCCTTTAAGCAAGGTTCTAAATTTATAAATTGGCGCAACCTCAGCGAGGGAGAAAACTACTACCACCCTTTTATGAACCCTCAAGGCTACGAGCACACTAACTTACACGCAAGTTGGCAACGCATAGCGCCCGCCCAAAAGTTTGCTGATGTAGTTAATATGCAAAGCTTTGTATGCCAAGCAGCGCTTGCGCCAAAGCAATTACAAACCCCCGAATATGCAGCCGTTACTAACTATGGCTACCACTTAGATGCAGGTAAATTTGCTGAATTTTTAAAAAATCACAGCGTTAAAAGCCTAAACGTTAAATATATTATTGACGATGTAACCAAGGTTATTAACGACGATCATGGCTATATTGCCTCATTAAAAACAAATAATAATGGCGATATAACAGGTGATTTATTTATAGATTGCTCAGGCTCTCGTGCGCGTTTAATTGGGGAGCATTTTAATAGTGAGCTTATAACGCAAGATCATATTTTATTTAATAACAGCGCTGTAGCGGCGCAGATACCGAATGCACACATCAATCAGCCAATTGCCTCAGCAACGCTCTCTACTGCGCAAAGTAATGGCTGGATTTGGGATATAGCCCTGCCCACACGCCGTGGTACAGGTTATGTGTATAGTAGTAAATACCAAAGTGATGAAAGCGCAACTAATACTTTAAAAAGCTATATAGCTAAAAGTACTAGCGAGCAACAAGCTGAGCAGCTTAATTACCGTGTATTAAAATTCAGCCCTGGTTACAGGCAAAAATTTTGGATTAAAAACTGCGTTGCCGTGGGTATGTCGGCTGGTTTTTTAGAACCACTTGAAGCCTCTGCACTTGCCATGGTTGAACTTTCAATTAGTATGCTGAGCGAGCAACTACCACAAAACCGCACCCACATGAGCCAGCTTGAAACGCGTTTTAATGACCGCTTTAGCACGCGTTGGGAACGTGTTATTGAATTTTTAAAACTTCATTATGTGCTAAGCGAGCGCGACGATACTCCATATTGGCAAGATATTAGTAATTTAAATACTGCGCCCGAGCGCCTGCAAAACTTACTTAAACTTTGGCAATTTCAGCCCCCTAGCCGTTTTGATTTTATTGAAAAAGAAGAAGTGTTTTCATCAAGCAGTTACCAATACGTTTTATATGGCATGGGCTTTAATACACAAACTGTATCTGCACAAAATGCATTTAACGACCCGCGTGCTGGGGATTACTATTATCAGCAAAACCGCGAAAAAATAGCACAGTGTTTAAACGGACTACCAAGCAATCGCGCGCTTTTAAATCATCTTTTATCAAATAATAGGCAGCCACATAATGACTAAAACAAACGCTGTTAAAAACGTAGTAATTGCTGGAGGCGGCACTGCAGGTTGGATGGCCGCAGCGGCACTTGCAAAATTAATTGGCAAAAATATACACGTTACCCTTGTTGAATCTGACAATATTGGCACTGTAGGCGTTGGCGAAGCAACAATTCCTCCTATTCGTACATTTCATAAATTGCTGGGTATAAACGAGCAAGCATTTATGAAAACCACTCAAGCAAGCTTTAAATTAGGTATTAGCTTTGAAAACTGGGGCGATGAAAACACGCATTATATTCACTCATTTGGCGCTACGGGCAAAGAATGTTGGGCGGGTGAATTTCATCACTTTTGGCTGCAAGGTAAAGCACTTGGAATAAACGACCCATTTGGCAATTACTGCTACGAGTTGCAAGCGGCTAAAGCCGGTAAATTTGCGTTTAATCAGCAAAACCCCATTAACTATGCTTACCATATGGATGCCACGCGTTACGCGCAGTTTTTACGTGAATTTTCAGAGCCATTAGGTGTAAAACGCATTGAAGGTAAAATACAAAAAGTAGTAAAAAACGCTAAAACAGGCCACATAGAATCATTACTTTTAAATAGTGACGAGCAAATAAACGGCGACTTTTTTATAGATTGCACCGGCTTTAGAGGCTTATTAATAGAGCAAGCATTGCATACTGGCTACGAAGATTGGTCACACTTATTACCATGCAATAGCGCCATTGCAGTACAAACAAAATCAACCAGCGATACCGTATTACCACTTACCCGCTCTATTGCCCATAAAAACGGCTGGCAATGGCGTATACCGCTGCAAAACCGTGTCGGCAACGGATTAGTTTATTGCAGCCAATATATGGATGACGAACAAGCCAAAGCGCTATTATTAAATAACATTGAAGGTGAAGCGCTTACTGAACCCCGTGTTATTAAATTTAAAACTGGGCGTCGCTTAAAAGGCTGGAACAAAAACTGCCTTGCGCTTGGTCTTGCTAGTGGATTTGTTGAACCACTTGAGTCCACCAGCATTCATTTAATAATGTCGGGTATTATTCGCTTTATGCGTTTATTTCCGTTTAATGGCATTACCAATCACGCCATTGACGAATACAACAAACAACTTAAAAGCGAAATTGTAAATATTCGTGACTTTATTGTGCTGCATTACAAAGTAACTAATCGCGATGACAGCGAATTTTGGCAACACTGTAGCGCCATGGAAGTGCCAAAAACACTTAAGCATAAAATTGATTTGTTTAAACAAACTGGCCGTGTATTTTTAGACGATGGTGATATTTTTAGAGTCGACTCCTGGGTGCAAGTTATGCTTGGACAAGGTATTGAGCCTAACCAACATCATTTAATAGCCAGCATGATGAGCGATGAAGAGCTCACCCGTTTTTTACACGGTATTAAGCAACAAATAGAACAACGCGTTAGCCAGTTACCACCTCACCATGAGTTTTTAAAACAATATTGCCCTGCATAAATCTCCTCTTAAAAAAAGCCCTTAAAAAAGGGCTTTGAGACAACACACAATAAACTTAACTTATAAACACTCTACTATTCACACTTAACCACGGCGCTTTTAGCGCTCTGTGGTTCAAAACTAATATCTGCAACTGAAACGCTAAGCTCTCCTGCCGTTTTAATAATAAAAGGGCTGGTTACTCTGGCAAAATCAACGCCCTTTTTAGCAAAACACGCTAAATCTATACTCATGGTTTGCCATGTATTTAAATCAGCATTTTCAAAATCACTGGTAATATCAAGCTCGCCGCCACAGCCTTGTTCGCACTTCATTGCAAGGTATGTTTGTGAGCTAGGTATTTTATTTACTTTATAGCTAAAGCTAAGGGCTGAATTTGCTTCAATGTAGGCCACTTTATCTTCTGTAAAGTTGCTATTAATTTCGATGTAGCTGGTTGCAGTGCCATCAAAATTAAATTGCATCGCATCTTCTTGAATGGTTTTATCTTCAGTGCGATAAGTAATGCCGCCAAGCTTTACACTGTTACTTGCTACTTGGTGCTGCTTGCTATTTGAATTTAAAAACAAACGCCATGGTGTTTTAAAGCTGCCATTAAATATGGATAGAGGCGCAAGGTTACTAATATCAACGCCTGAGGCTTCATTTAGATTATTGCCAAGCGTACTTTCATCTTTGTACGTTAAACCAAAGCCGTAGGGTAATAATGGTGAGTAATCAGCATCGCCCTTATTTACAGCCGTTTGCAGTGGCGATTTAGGCCACGAGAACGACAATTTACCTTTAAAGTCGTACTGTACCTGCCCATTTTCATCCGCTAATAAAACATCAGCAATGCCTTGTCCTTCAGTCCCAGGAAGCCATGCTGCTACAAACGCATCAGATGCATTTAGCTCGCTGTTAACCCACATTGGTCTGCCCGATATAAACACAGAAACAACTGGTATATTTTGCTGCTTTAATGTTTTTAATATTTTAAGAGAGCGTTTATTATTACGTTCAAACTCAAGGTTATCTTTATCGCCATGCCCCTCTGCATATGGTTCTTCTCCAAATACAACAATCGCTACATCGGGTTTGCTAGTAAATTCACCCGTTGGGCTTAAAATAGCGTTACCGCCAGCAGAGTCTATTTGCGTTTTTAGCCCCGCATAAATAGACGTTGCTCCAGGAAAGTCTGCATTTTGATTATTAGTTCCCTGCCACGTAATACTCCAACCGCCCGATTGCTTGCCTATGTTGTCGGCCGCATCGCCCGCTATAAGTATGTTGCTTGATGGGCTAAGCGGTAATAAATGGTTGTTGTTTTTAAGCAGTACTAACGACTCTTGTACCGCTTGGCGGGCAATATCGCGATGTGCAGGTGCACCTATTAGTTCTAACTTACCTGAATATTTTCGATTTGCGGGGCTTGGCTTATCAAATAAACCCGCGCGTAATTTAACGCGTAAAATACGTGCCACGGCGTCATCTATTCGCGCCATTGTTATTGTGCCCGCTTTTACTTGTTTAATTGTATTTTCATAAAGTGGTTTCCAAGCACCCGTAGGCACCATAAAAATATCAAGCCCTGCATTGACCGCTTGTGGGCAACTTTCATTTGTACAGCCTGTAACTTGTCCGTGGCCGTTCCAATCTCCTACAACAAAGCCATCAAACCCCATTTTTGTTTTTAATACATCGGTAAGTAAGTATTTGTTGCCGTGATTTTTTTTACCATTCCAGCTATTAAACGATGCCATAACAGACTGACTACCTGCGGTTAAGCCACCTATATAACCTTGCGCATGAATGTTGTACAAATCTTTTTCGCTATCAATATTATTACCTTGATCGTCGCCATCAACTGTACCGCCATCACCTAAAAAGTGCTTAACAGTGCTAATTACGCGTTTATCACTTAAAAAGTCGCCGTCGGCTTTACCTTGTAAGCCATTTACAATAGCGGCTGAATATTCACGTACAATTACAGGGTCTTCTGAGTAACCTTCGTACGTTCTGCCCCATCGGTCATCACGTACAACCGCAACAGTTGGTGCAAACACCCAATCAATACCTGTAGCCATTACTTCTACCGCTGTTGCCGCTGCAATTTGCTCTATAAGCGCAGGGTTATTAGCAGCGCCCAAACCAATATTATGCGGAAATAACGTCGCGCCAATAACGTTATTATGTCCATGTACGGCATCAGTTCCCCACATGGTAGGGATTTTACTGCCATCAATTGAGTCATCAACCGATGCCTGATACATACTCTCAGCAAGTGTTATCCAATCTGCAGGCGTTGCATGCTTATTAGCATTGGGGAACGAGCCACCGCCATTTAAATACGAACCAAAACCATATTTGCGCATATCTTCAACACTAATATCGCGAATTTCAGGTTGGATCATTTGCGCTACTTTTTGCTCAAGCGTCATCGACTTTAAATACTGTGCAATCGTATTTTCAATTTCAGGCGTTTTCATTACTTTGCTTTTAAGCGTTGGCCAAAGTGATAAATCACCTCGCTCATGCTCAGTATTTTTGGCCACCGCGTTTTCGTTATTATCAGCGTTAGCTTCTTGTTTATTACACGCACTTAAAACGCATAATCCGCCTATTAAAATAGGGAGCATTCGTAACCTATTAGTGTTTAAGCTTTTTTTCATTTTTATAGCCCTGTGTTGTGTCAGTGTGATTTTTTGAGCACTTATTTGTTATTTAAATTTAACTATTGACCTACTTAGCAATAGCCACTAACCTAAACATGGAAGCGCTTCCTTAAAGTCATTAAATACCATCCTTAGCGATTAATCAAATCAATTATGGAAGCGCTTCCAAAGATAAATTTAAAATACGCTCTATACAAAGCAACCTTTACCAAAAAAGAAACAGAGGTTTTCTCTTAATGAAACAATTATCTTTACCTAGTGGCTCACCACTTTTAGCCAAACACTTTACTTACGGTGTGGCCACAGCGTCTTTTCAAATTGAGGGTGGCGCAGCAGAACGCCTCCCCTGCATTTGGGATACCTTTTGTAGTAAAGAAGGTAAAATTGCAGATAATTCAAATGGTGATGTAGCCTGTGAGCATTACACCCGTTGGAAAGACGATATAGACTTAATTGAGTCATTAGGCGTAGACGCTTACAGACTTTCTATTTCGTGGCCACGCGTAATGACTAAAAGTGGCCACCTAAACTCTAAAGGCGTTAAGTTTTATACCGACATTTTAGATGAGCTAAAAGGTCGTAATATTAAAGTATTTGTAACGCTGTACCACTGGGATTTACCACAACACATTGAAGACGAAGGTGGCTGGCTAAACCGTAACACCGCTTACGAGTTTGCGCATTACACAGATTTAATTACCAAAGCTTTTGGGGAACGTGTGCACTCTTACGCCACCTTGAACGAGCCGTTTTGCAGCTCTTATTTAGGTTACGAAATAGGCGTACATGCACCTGGCATAGTAGGTCGCGAATTTGGTCGTAAAGCCGCGCACCACTTATTACTAGGTCACGGTTTGGCTATGCAAGTACTTGCTAAAAATAGCCCAAATACGCTAAACGGTATTGTACTTAACTTTACGCCTTGTTACTCCGTTACCCAAAGTGAAGAAGATTTAAAAGCCACTGCATTTGCTGATGACTATATAAACCAATGGTACATGCAACCTGTAATGCAAGGTAAATACCCTGATATTATTCAGCAATTACCTAAAGCCCACCGCCCAGATATTTTAGATGGCGACATGGAAATAATTGCTCAACCGCTAGATTACCTAGGGATTAACTTTTATACCCGCATGCATTATCAAGCAAGCGAAACTGACTTTTACCATGAGCTGCCACATAAAGCGCCTATGACCGATATAGGCTGGGAAATTTACCCTAAAGCACTTACAGAATTACTTGTATCGTTAAACGAAAAATACACCCTACCACCTATTTATATTACCGAAAACGGCGCAGCCATGGCTGACGAATTTAAAGACGGTGAAGTAAGAGATAACGACCGTATTGAATATTACCACGAGCATTTAAATGCCCTACATAACGCAACCGAGCAAGGCGTAAAAGTAGATGGTTACTTTGCGTGGAGCCTAATGGATAATTTTGAATGGGCAGAAGGATATTTAAAACGTTTTGGAATAGTACACGTAGACTACAACACACAAAAACGAACTGTTAAAGCCAGCGGTAAAGCGTACAGTAACCTAATAACTAGCCGATAATTTATCGGCTTATAACAATAAGAACACACACTGTGAACAAACTCCCTTTATACGAAAAAGTCGGTTACGCCATGGGCGATGCCGGCGCTAACTTAGTATGGCGCGGTGCGCTTGCTTATTTAGCGGTGTTTTACACCGATACATTTGGCATATCGGCGGCTGCCGCTGCCATGTTGTTTTTAGTGGTAAGGCTATCTGATGGCGTAACCGACATTATTATGGGTATGATTGCCGACAGAACGCAGTCGCGCTTTGGAAAATTTAGGCCGTGGATACTCTACTCCGCGCCCTTTTTAGGTTTGTTTATGGTGCTGTGCTTCACCACACCTAACTTTAGCGAAACCAATAAACTTATTTATGCCTACGTTACTTATATTGGTTTAACACTTGCTTATACAGTCAGTAACGTACCCTACTCTGCACTTATGGGCGTAATGACCCCCGATGACACCCAGCGCACAAAGCTATCAGGATTCAGATTTGCAGGCGCGTTTACAGGCGGGTTATTAGTGATGGGCTTTTTACCTGACTTAGTCGCTTATTTTGGAGGCGGTGATAACGCCAAGGGCTATCAGCTCACTATGTATTTGTTCGCAAGTTTACTTATTGTGCTTATGGTTATTACCTTTGTAAGCACTAAAGAGCGCGTAATAGCCCCACCTCCAGAGCAAGGGTGTTTAAAATCAGAACTGTTTGATTTAACTAAAAACCTGCCATTTATAATATTACCTTTGTTATCAACAACACTGTTTTTTTATTATCGCGATTTATACAGCGGGTTATTTTTTGCTTTAGTTATGGCTGCAATGACTTTTGTTATAAAAAAACTACTTAATAAAAATAAACAAAACCTAACCGGTTCGCAGCGCGATATGGTCGATTTACTAACCAACAAACCTTGGCTTGTTTTATTAGGTATTGGCTTTTTAACCATGATGTTTAACGGCATAAAATACGGTGTTATTGCTTATTACTTTAAGTACCACGTTGCTGATGAACTCATGGCAGGACAATATTTTATTGCCTTATTAGTAGTATCTATTTTTGGTGCACTTGCTACTGGCAAGCTGGCTGAAATTATGGGAAAACGCAATTTATTTATTGCATCTTTGTTGCTAAGCGCCTTATTAACCACTGCATTTTACTGGGTGCCTAGCAATAATATTATCGCTGTGTTTACCTTTGGCTGCGCGGCTGAATTTTTTGCAGCCATGATGCCTACTTTGTTTTTTAGCATGCTGGGAGATTCTGCCGATTACTCCGAGTGGAAAAATAAACGCCGTGCTACTGGGCTTATTTATTCTGCAGGCACCTTCGTACAAAAAACTGGTGGCGGTTTTGCTGGGGCACTCGTATTAGTGGTGCTTGCAGGCTATGGGTATAACGGTATGGATGAGCTTACAATTAACCAAGCCCTGCCCGCTATGCAGTTGCTAATGAGCTGGATCCCAGCTGCTTTTGCTTTTTTAGGCGCCGCGTTGATGCTTATTTATCCGCTTACACCCACAATAACCCAAAAAATAACAGAAGATTTAGCAATTAGGCGCAGTAATGTGTAAATTAACTTTTAATCACAACTTAAGTTTTATAAATTTTATTTAAAACAAATGCGTACAAGCTAGGATATAAATGGCGACTATTTATCAAGTATCAGAAATGGCTGGTGTGTCTTTATCAACTGTTTCTAGAGTGCTTAACGACAACGACTACGTAAGTAAAAAAACTAAAAAAAAGGTATTAGAGGCGATGAAAGAGCTAGGCTATCAGCCAAGCTCTATTGCACGTTCTTTAGCATCGAGCCGTACTAACAGTGTTGGCATTTTAGTGTCTGAGTTAGATGGCCCGTTTTTTGGTCAAATGATGTCGGCCATTGAAGAGCAACTACGTATAGCAGATAAACACGTAATTATTACACCCGGCCACAGTGATGAAAAAAAAGAAAAAAGCGGTTTTGAGTTTTTAATTAGCCGTAATTGCGACGCCATTATTGCTCACGTAGAAGCGGTATCTAACGAGTATTTAATTGAGCTCAGTAAAGGTAAAACCCCTATTTATTTAATGAGTCGCTACGTTAAAGAAATAGAACAAAACTGCATTAGTCTCGATAATGTTATGGGTGGCTACCTTGCAACAAAAGCCATGATTAATAGAGGGCATAAACGTATTGCTTATATTGCTGGGCCACAGTTTAAAGAAGATGCTTCAGATCGTTTAAAAGGCCATAAAAATGCCCTTGCAGAATATAACCTCACATTTGACGAAAGCTTGTATTATGTAGGCGACTTTAAAGAAACCGGTGGCAGCGATGGCCTGCGCCATTTTATTCAAAATAAAGCGCAAATTACGGCTCTTGTGTGCGCCAATGACGAAATGGCATCGGGTGCAATGAAATACGCCCGCGAGCATGGCTTTAATTTACCTAAAGATTTAGCAATAATTGGTTTTGATAACGTTATTTTTACCAATTATCTTTACCCTACGCTTACCACAATAGATAACCCAGTACCCGAAATGGGCCGCGCAGCAGCAAATTTAGTGCTTAAAGATATCTATAAAAAAAGCGGTATAACAGTTAATCAGGTGTTTGAGCCTAAGCTAATTTTAAGAGACTCCACACCCGATATTAGCTAAATTACAGGTGGGGTTGGTTGAATTTAAAATTTGCTCGCTCTTGATTTTGTGGGCTTTTGTGAGTTATAGCTTGTTGATCCTAGGTGGGGTTAATAACCTTTTAAGCATTGTGCCTCACCGCTCCACAATAAATGTGAACATGGTAAAAGCGCTTAGAGCGAATAAATATGATGAAAGATAGCTTACTAACAAAGGTAATTATTTATTAGTTAAGTACTTTTTACCTGGTTATATTAATTGAGTATACAAAACATAAAAGCCGATGCAGGATTATCCCTTCATCGACTTTTTTATCGCGTTATAAAACGTTTTTATAACGATAAATCTTCTTTAGCACGCGTTAAATTATGAGATACCAGTGAGTTTTTAGAGATTTGATACGCTTCGTATAAATCTGAAAGGCCTGCGGTGTCTTTTTTGGCCATCATGCGGGCTACACCACGGTTACTTAATGCAAACGATGTAAGTTCGCGTACTTTTAAACGTGGGCCACGGCTTTCTTTTAATAAGGCAATTGCTTGTGTACAAATGGCTTCAGCTTCTGTGTAGTTTTTAGATTCTACATTAAGTGCACAGCTATTGAATGGCTGTTCAAACTCTGGTGCGGCTGTTACAGAATCTTCAATAACCATTAATTTGTAGTCACTTTGATCAGCCATTGCAGCAGCTGAGCAAGTTAATAATGAGCCAAGAGCGATGGTTTTTAAAAGTGTACGTTTCATGATTATCTTCCTGTTTGGTTAGTCGTGCTTGTTGCCGACAACGTAACTTTAGATAAATCCTCTTGCCCCGACAAACGATAAAAACAAACCTAATAAGTGAGAAAATCTAACCTATAGACTTTAGTCTAACACCTGCTTTAAATAGCGTTTCTTTCACTCTCAAAAAATACAGCAAAAACAGGAGAGTTAACTACGTTGGCAGTTAATTTGTAACGGCCCACTTATAAGTAAAACTGAGTTAGTTAGCAGTCAACTTTTTATGTGGGTTTAAAAAAAACATTTTTTTCCACCCTTGGCTTTGTGTTGTAAAAAGCCACGGCATAGGCATAAGCGATAATATAGAATAATGCACATGGGGTTGCTTTCCTGCAGCATTACCGGTATCACCCAGTAAGCCAATTTGGCTGTTTATGCTAACTACATCCCCTGCACTTACATGGTAGTCATTTAAATGTGCAAAATAATGCACTCGCCATTTTGCACCTAATACCGCAACCACTTTGCCACCTCGGTTTAGTTCACCTGAAAAAATAACAATACCGCTTGTTGCAGCAACCACAGGCGTGTTTTTAGCGCCAAAAATATCAATTCCTTTATGTACACCCGAGCGCCCCCACGGCTCATACCAAAACGTATTGTGGTTCCAATCTTTACTTGTAGCGCCTTGCACAGGGATTACTAGCTTCTCAGGAATGAGTAAACCCACTATTAATAAAATTATAACTGCGCCCAAAGTCCACTTTAGTAGTTTCAATGCATTACCTTTGCTGTGAATAGTCATTAAATTATTAATTACAATACCTGAACGCCTAGTGAGTATTATTAGAATGAAACACTTTTTTAACGTGAACTAAACTCATTAATTTTAATACAGGTTTTATTATTAATTGCGCACTGCCAGCTATAAAAAGCCAGGTACCGCTTTCAACTAATGACTCATTTAAAAAGAAAAAACTACCAATTAAAAACCACACCGCAATTAAAAAATCGTTAACTGCGCCTAATGCTTCATAACGGCGTTGGATAGTAATATGCTCTTGTCCTAAGTCTAAATTAAGCTGATTTTTGCTGGAGCCCATCAATACTACTCACTCTTTTTACTGTGTAATTAAAAAAACTGTTTTCACTAGCATCTAATACCAATTCGCTTAATTAAGTATTATTGCGAATTGGTATAGGCTTATCTGCAAAATACAATAGCAAAAAACACACAATAAAAAACGCTGCCTGATATATCAGCCAGCGTTTTTATTGGTGTAGAGTCTTTATAGCTAAAAACTCACTATTGCTTGTATATTTAATTGTTTATTTTTGGTCTTTTTCTAAACGTTTTTTAAGACTTAAAGCCGCATCTGCCGCTAATAATCGCATAAATTCAGAACCATTGCTTTGTTCGCCCTGCCCTGCACCTATTACAATTTCAGGCACTAAACGGCTTTTTCCTAAACTATTGAATAAAGCAGTTTGAATTTTCACCTCAGCTTTTAATGTTTCATCAAACACATATTTAGGATCAAGCGCTGCTGATTTAGCACGCAAGCGTGCCTCAGCTAACACATCCATGCCTAGTGCTTCTAAACGCTGTTGCTTTAATATCTCTTCTTGCTCTTTTGCCAACTCAGCTTTTACAGCTACACGTTGCTGCGCAGAAATAATAGCATTTGCTTTAATACGCTCGGCATCGATTTGCTCTTTAATTTTAAGCTTTTCAGACTCTGCCCGCTGCTTTGCTATTGCTTGTTCGCCTAAGGCAACTTCTGTACGCGCTTGTTGCTCTGCTTTTTTAAGATTTTGACGTGCCAAGGCTTCATCTGCAGCCGCTTGCTTTTGCGCTTCTAAGCGCGCGTTTACTTTACTTTCGTAGTCAATATCAATAATACTTGCATCTACAACAGTAATACCATACGCACCTAAAATCGGCGCATTACGCAGCGGTTTACCCTCTTTATCAGATTTAATATTTACCGTTACACGCTGCTGTTTACTTAAGCTACCTAGTTCATCGCTTTTATCCCGCTCACCGCTGCTGATTATTTGTTCAGTAACAAAAATACCATTAGTAAGTTGATCAGAGAAGTCTTGGCTAAGTTGCCCGTTTCCACCAGAATAATGCTGCTCAACCGACATCATACGCGCCGACGCTTTAACGTTTTCTGTAGTAGCACGCATAAGTAAATTAGATATAAGCGTATCTTGCGAACCAAACTCTTCGTGTATTTTTAGTAATCCACGTAATTCACCTTTTTCAGTGGCTGGTACATTGCCTGGCAACCTAAAGCGCGATACACCACGTGCACCACCGGTTGTTGTATCCAAAAAGCGTATTGGAATAAGAGGTACAATTGCACTGGCAGTCGCGTTTTCGTCACCCGTAAAGTTAATCGATATAACCTTTTTATAAGCAGATGTAGTGCCAAATGCTTTTAAGTATGGGCCAGCTTGGTTAATAACCGTTAACTTTCCGGTAAACGCCGATTGATGAACTAAGCGCTCGTCAGCCTCGTTCCAAGAAATAACTTGTGAAGTAAGCGTTGCTATAACAGCCAACACAACCACTATTGATGTTACTAAAATGACATTTCGGCGGCCAAAACGACCTATAAATGATTGTGACTTTTCTTCTAGAACCGCTTTTTTATCGCTATCCATTTTCATTACTCTCCATGTTTAGTTTTTTCTTAACAAAGTAAATAATTTCTTGCTCGCTTAAATGCGCACAAAAACTACCTGAGCGATGCAATTCTATAAATGTTGCAAGGATCTCTTCTTTGCCTTTTATTTTTTTATGTTTATCTGCTTGGGCTTGGTTTTTATCCGTAAGTTGAGTAATAAGCTCATCTACAATGGTGTCTTTATCAAACAGCACATTGTATTCCTTAGTTTTTCTTACTCGGTTTTTGCGTATATTGCTATAAATAACATAAATAGCTAAACACAAAATAATAACCAATGTACTCAACCCAACAATATAGAAAATCATATAACCTGCTTATATTTAGTTGAATGATTACGTCAATAACAGGTGTTATAAATCAATAACAAATGTTAACTCATTAATTTTACAGAAACCTCGTATAAAAAACAGGTAAAAGTAATAATTCCAAAAATAAAGCTTTCTAAAACGGACTTTCTCGCTTTTAAATTTACACGAGAGCTTTATAAAAAATTTTATTACACGCACAAAAAAGCCCCTACCTAATATAAATCGGTAGGGGCTTTTTTGTGACTCTCGCTAATTAAATTGCTTTATAAGGCAAGCTCTTCTTTAGCGCGAGTTAAGTTATGAGACACTAAAGTGTTTTCAGAGATTTGTACTGCTTCGTATAAATCAGCTAATGCTGCTGTATCGTTATGCGCTTTTAAACGTGCAACGCCACGGTTGCTTAAAGCGTACGATGTAAGCTGGCGTACTTTAAATTTAGGGCCTTGTGCATCTTGTAATAGTGCAATGGCTTTAGTACAAATTTCTTCAGCTTGAGCGTAATTTTTAGATTTAACGTTAAGTGCGCAGCTATTGAATGACTCTTCAAGTGGCAATGGCGCAGTAGCGGTTTTGATAACCATTAGTTTGTAGTCACTTGAATCAGCCATTACAGCTGCTGAGCAAGTTAGTAATGAGCCAAGAGCGATGGTTTTTAAAAGTGTACGTTTCATGGTTTGCCTTTCCTAATTAAGTTAGTCGTGCTTGTTGCCGACAACTGAACTTTAGAGTAATAGCTCAGCGACGACAAACGAGAAAAACAAACTCAATAAGTGAAGAAAATTAACCTATAGACTTTAGTCTAATATACGTACAAATTTAAATGTTTAACAGCGTGTAAACCAGCGTAATTACTGCTTGTTTTGAAAAAGGTTTTAAAACGAGTGTTATGCAGTAGTTACGCATACAAGCCAGCAAGCTGTACAAAAATCAATCTTTAAAATTTATTTTGTTTTTATGCTTTTGGCGACTTTTCCTACGCTCAAGCCTTGTACTAAAATTGAAAAAACCACCACTGCATAAGTTAAAGCCAATAAAATATTACGCTGCGATCCATCAGGTAGCTGCAATACTAGTGCTACCGAAATACCGCCACGTAACCCTCCCCAGGTTAACACTTTCCATGCACTGTTGGGCAGCTCGAGCTGTTTATTAAAAATAGTTGTTGTTAGGCCAACCACAATAAGACGTGCGCATAGCGCAATTAAAATGGTTAAAACGCCCGCCACCAGCAAATTAGCTGAGTACACAATCATTACCACTTCAAGGCCAATTAGCACAAATAAAATAGCATTTAAAATTTCATCAATTAGCTCCCAAAACAAATCAACATAGTGGCGTGTTTTATCACTCATGGCTAAATTACGGCCATGATTACCCACCATTAATCCCACCATAACCATCGCAAGTGGCCCCGATAAGTGCCAGTGACTCGCCAATGCATAACCGCCTATAACACCCGCTAGCGTAAGTAATACTTCTTCTTGGTAGCTATCTATTGCTTTTAATAAATAATTTAAAGCAGCGCCTAATATTAAACCAAATATTATACCGCCCCCCGCTTCAACAGCGAGTGTATGAGCCACTGAGTATGTAGTTGGCATATCACCACTGGTTAAAATTCCTAATAAAAGCGCAAATACCACCACGCCTATACCATCATTAAATAGCGACTCCCCCGCTATTACGGTTTCAATACTTTTAGGCGCACCAGCAGAGCGTAAAATACCCATCACCGCTATCGGATCGGTTGGCGAAATCAACGCACCAAATAATAAACACCATATAAACGATAAATTAAATCCCAATAAAGGCACTACTACATATAACGCTGTAGCAATAATAACTGTTGAAATTAGCGTACCCACACACGCTAAAATACCTATGGGTAATTTATAACGTCTTAAGTCACTTACATTAACGTGCAGCGCCCCAGCAAAAAGCAGCATTGAGAGCATGCCATCGAGCAATACATGAGTAAAATTGAGTTGATCAAGTAGGCTTACTTCGTAATCAATAAGTTCATCAAACCCTAAAAAGCCCAAAAATATAGCCGCAATAGACACTAAAAGCGAAATAACCATCACCCCAATGGTGGTTGGCAGGCCAATAAACCGATGATTTATATAAGCAAGTAATGCGGTTATAGATAAAAAAATCGCGCTAATTTCAAATATACTCAACGTACTGGTGACATCCATAATCTAGCTCTCTTAAATTTAAAGCCTAATAAGTGGTTTCCACTTTTATGATTTGCACTTTTTAACCGTGCAACGCAAAAAGCCCATGTTAAGAATAAACCTAACATGGGCTTTTTATACACTGGCTTAATTAAAGCATGTTTAGTGCTTTTTTATAGCGCAAGCTCTTCTTTAGCAAGTGTTAAATTATGCGATACCATTGTACTGTTAGACATTTGCGCTGCCTCGTACAAATCAGCAATGGCTGCTGTGTCATTATTTGATTTTAAGCGTGCAACACCTCGGTTACTTAACGCGAATGACGTAAGTTGGCGTACTTTAAATTTAGGGCCGTCTGCATCTTTTAAAAGTGCAATTGCTTTTGTACAAATTGCTTCAGCCTCTGCATAGTTTTTTGACTTAACATTCAGTGCGCAACTATTAAATGACTGCTCAATTGGCTGCGGTGCAGTCGCTT
Organism: Pseudoalteromonas sp. 2CM41L; assembly: GCF_023161905.1. Classification (NCBI taxonomy): domain Bacteria; kingdom Pseudomonadati; phylum Pseudomonadota; class Gammaproteobacteria; order Alteromonadales; family Pseudoalteromonadaceae; genus Pseudoalteromonas; species Pseudoalteromonas sp. 2CM41L. Next base: position 138,910 of record NZ_JALNTN010000003.1, on the reverse strand, counting down.
GTTCGATAACCATTAATTTGTAGTCACTTGTATCAGCCATTACAGCAGCTGAGCAAGTTAATAAAGAGCCAAGAGCGATGGTTTTGATAAGTGAGCTTTTCATGATTATGTTCCTGTTGAGTAAGTCGTGCTTGTTGCCGACAATTCAACTTTAGAGAATTAACACAAAACCGACAAACGATTAAAACAAAACCAATAAGTGAAGAAAATTAACTTATAGACTTTAGTCTAATGCCAAATTACTAATTTAGGGCAATTAGTATTTATACAATCAGTAACCGAACCCGCTCTTTACTTAGTCCGTTCAAGTAGCTTAACTTTTCCATAACAGCTTAAACTTAAAGCCTATGTCTGCAGCATCATTTATCCACCAAACCAGCTGTTAAAGCACCAAGTGCTTAGCAAATTTGCGTTTGATTTACTTTGGACCGGTAATAACTATTTGCAAAAAGGTTAGCAAGCCATGGGCTATAACGGCGCGCCCCCTTACTTTTAATTCGTGATTGTGGATTGGAACAAAACTCAAACTTGAGGTATTACTACAAAGTTCCATAACATCATTTATCACCCAAACCTATAAACTCCCTCGCCCATATGCCATAATCTAAATAATTCATTATTTTAGTAACTTGGCGCATATTTAGGCGTTTTTAAGTTAACTACTCAGGGTTTTCAGCATGGCATATCAAGAGCAAAATCAAGCAACAATCTACTGGCACGATTATGAGACCTGGGGGGCGAGCCCTCAAAAAGATAAGCCGAGCCAGTTTGCGGGAATTCGTACCGATCTTGATTTAAATATAATTGGCGAGCCGCTTATTGAATATTGTAAGCCGCAAGCGGATTACTTGCCTCACCCTGAGGCATGTTTAATTACGGGTATTACGCCACAAGTGGCGATGCAAAAAGGTTTGGTTGAGGCTGAGTTTATAGCCAAAATTCACGCTGAATTTAGTGCGCCAAACACCTGTGTTGCTGGTTATAACAGTATTCGCTTTGATGACGAAGTAAGCCGTTATAGCTTTTACCGTAACTTTTACGACCCGTACGAGCGCGAATATAAAAACAATAACAGCCGCTGGGATATTATTGATTTAGTACGTGCGTGTTATGCGCTGCGCCCTGAGGGGATTGAATGGCCGTTAAAAGAAGACGGCAGCCCGAGCTTTAAGCTTGAACATTTAACGGTAGCTAATGGTATTGAGCACGCTGCTGCGCACGATGCGCTAAGCGATGTAACTGCCACTATTGCACTGGCTAAACTTATAAAAGAAAAACAACCAAAGCTTTATAACTTCTTTTTTGGGCTACGAAATAAAAAAGCGCTTGGCGAGTTAGTTGATGTATTTAACATGACGCCGCTGGTACATACTTCGTCACGCATTCCTGCAACGCAAGGCTGTACTACGTGGGTGGCGCCTATGAGCTTTCATCCGGTAAATAAAAACGCCGTTATATGTTTTGATTTAACCCAAAACCCGCAAGTATTGCTTGATTTAAACGTAGAAGAACTACGTAAACGTTTATACACCAAACGCGTTGATTTAGCCGAGGGCGATTTACCTGTTGGTTTAAAACTGGTGCATTTAAACAAGTGCCCTATTTTAGCGCCTGCTAAAACGTTATTACCTGAAAATGCAGCCCGTTTAGGCATTGACCGCGAGCAATGCCTCGCTAATTTAGCTATTTTAAAAGCCAATACCGAGCTTCGCGATAAAGTAACCGAAGTGTTTAACGAAAAAGGTGATTACAGCGCAACCACTAACGTTGATTACTTACTTTACGATGGCTTTACAAGCCATGCCGACAAAGCTAAATTTGCGATTATTCGCGATGCTAAACCAGACGAGCTAGCGGGCTTAAATTTAGATTTTGAAGATAAAAAGTTCAATACATTACTGTTTAGATACCGCGCGCGAAACTGGCCTGAAACGCTCAACCAGCAAGAGCTTGACCAATGGCGTCAGTATTGCCAAAACAAGTTAATGCACGGAGAAGATCAACCCTCAATTAGCGCACAAGATTTTATGATCACCCTTGAAAACTTGGCCCATGAGCACGACGACAGCGAAAAAAACCTGACCATCTTAAAGGCTTTGTATAACTACGCGCAAAGCATGTAATTAGTTTAAGTTTGTGTAGAACACTTTTAAAACGCGACACTTTAGCAATAAAGTGTCGCGTTTTTTGTTTTATATAACTTTACTACTACAATCAAAGCCAAAATTTTTTCACAAAGAGAAGCGAATGAGAAGTAAATGAGAAAACATAAAGGCCAACAACAATCTTTTTAGAACTATCACTGCCTCTAAAAGCGAAGCGCCTCTTATCCTCTTTGTGAATAAATCACTTTACGGGCTTTGCCCATCACGCCAGCAAGCTGCGCGTCTACAAGTAAAACCCATATGTACACCAGCGCAGTAGACGTAGAACTTGCTCACGTGAAAAGCGCAGCTTTTTAAATAAAAAATAATCCACAAAGAGAAGCGAATGAGGAAAAAATGAGAAAACATAAAGACCAACAACAATCTTTTTAGATCTATCTATTCCTCTAAAGCGCAGCGCCTCTTACTCTCTTTGTGAATAAATCACTTTACGGGCTTTGCCCATCACGTAAGCAAGCTTCGCGTCTACAAGTAAAACCCATATGTACACCAGCGCAGTAGACGTAGAACTTGCTCACGTGAAAAGCGCAGCTTTTAATTACATAAATAAAACACTACTCACAAAGAGAAGCGAATGAGAAGTAAATGAGAAAACATAAAAACATAAACCTTTTTAGAGCTATCTCTTCCTCTAAAAGCGCAGCGCCTCTTATCCTCTTTGTGAATAAATCACTTTACGGGCTTTGCCCATCACGCAAGCTTGGCGTCTACATTGATATACTCAATGTAAACGTTATTTTTTATGTAGTGCTTCAATGCGTGCTAGTAAGCTTGATGTATCGTATCGGCCGCCACCAAGCGCTTGTACGTCGGCGTAATATTGATCAACCGTTGCGGTCATCGGTAACGTAGCGCCGTTGTTTTTAGCTTCATCAAGCGCGATGCCTAAATCTTTGCGCATCCAATCTACGGCAAAACCAAACTCGTACTCACCTGCCCACATTGTTTTGTAGCGGTTTTCCATTTGCCACGAACCCGCAGCCCCTTTTGAAATGGTTTCAATTACTTTTTCACCATCAAGCCCTGCTTGTTTGGCAAAGTGTAAGCCCTCTGCTAAGCCTTGCACTACGCCGGCAATACAAATTTGATTAACCATTTTACATAACTGCCCTGCGCCCACATCGCCTAATAACTGGCTAAAACGGCTATATGCTGCCATTACGGGTTGCACTTTAGTGAAAACAGCTTCGTTACCGCCTGCCATGACTGTAAGCACGCCGTTTTCAGCACCTGCTTGTCCGCCTGATACGGGCGCGTCTATAAAATCTATATTTTGCAGGGCTGCTTTTTCTGCTACTTCACGGGCTACTTCGGCCGATGTAGTAGTATGGTCAACCAAAATGCTATTAACGGCCATCCCCGCTAAAACACCATTTTCACCATAAACAACCGCACGTAAGTCATCATCATTACCTACACACATAAATACAATATCAGCATTATTTGCAGCTTCTCGCGGCGTGGTAGCAAAGCTTCCTGCATACTCATCTACCCAGCTTTGCGCCTTTGCCTGAGTGCGGTTATATACACACACATTAAAGCCCGCTTTTGCTAAATGCCCTGCCATTGGGTAACCCATTACCCCTAAACCTATAAATGCAACATTGATTGACATAAAAGTGCCTTATTTTCCTGCTAACTTAGAAACTATGCCCGATTATGTCAATCGGCTGCTTAAAAAGCGAATTAAGTCTTTATAAATTTCCAACGTAAGGAAATAAGTAGGTAACCATGGATAGTATTTATCAATTTAGTGCCCCTTTGTACAACAGCGAAAGCTTTGCGCTTAGCCAGCTAAAAGGCAAAACAGTACTTATTGTTAATACAGCAAGTAAATGTAATTTTTCGGTGCAATTAAGTTCGCTAGAAAAGCTCTATCAGGAATATAAAAATAGCGGTTTCACTATTTTAGCGTTTCCGTGTCATCAATTTGGCCAAAACGAGCCGCTTGATAACCTCGCGATTAAAGACTTTTATCAAGGGCAATTTGACGTGTCGTTCAAAGTGTTTGGTAAGGTAATGGTAAATGGGCCCGAGGCGCATCCGCTGTTTAATTATTTAAAGTCGCATACCCGTGGTATTTCGCAAAACCGCGCAGTAAAGTGGAACTTCACCAAGTTTTTAATTAACCCACAAGGTCAGCTCGTTGCACGTTATGCGCCGCGCACCAAGCCCGAAACGCTTAAACAGGTCATTGAGGCAAATTTACCTAGCGCACTAAACGCTAATAATTTAAATAACGCAAAAATAATACCCAACTTTAATGCATTAAAAGGCGCTTAATTATTCTAAATCAATAAATGGGTGGTTACTCAAGCATGCTTTATTAAACTAGTTTAAGGTTACGTATAATACCAATCAGCAATAATACTTAATCATTTTTAGGGGCTAAACGTGTCGCTATCTGCGCTAAAAACTCTCATTTACGACTGCATGGATGCAGAAGGTAGAGCAATGCAGGAGCAATTGCCGAGAACAACTAAATAGCGAATTTTTTGCCTTACTATCAACGCGTTTTTACATCCTCAAAATAGATCACTTGATTATACGGATTGCTATAACAGCTAGGCTTTGGAGTAAATAACATGAACATTGCTTTTTTTAGTACGCAAAAATACGAGCAGCCTTTTTTTGAGCGCAGTATTAACAAGCACCCTCAAATAGAGATTTGTTACTTTGAGCAAGCACTGAACGAGCAAACAGCCCTGCTTGCTAAAGGGTTTGATGCTGTGTGTGTATTTGTAAACGACACAGTTAACGCCCTCGTTATTGAGCACCTTGCTGAGCAAGGAATTAATACTATTTTACTTCGCTGCGCAGGGTTTAATAATGTTGATTTAGTGGCTGCCAAAGCACACAACATTAAGGTATTACGAGTGCCCGCATACAGCCCAGAAGCCGTAGCTGAGCACTGTGTTGCACTTATGCTTACCCTTAGCCGTAAAACACATAAAGCCTATAACCGCGTACGCGAAGACAACTTTGATTTAAACGGTTTATTAGGCTTTAACTTACACGGCAAAACAGTTGGCATTATAGGCTGTGGTAAAATTGGCCTTGCCCTTTGTAATATTTTAAATGGCTTTGGCGCGCATGTTTTAGTGTGCGACCCTTTTGCAACATCTGGCAATTACACCATTACCGATTTAGATTCGCTGCTTACTCAAAGCGATATAATTTCATTGCACTGCCCACTGAATGAGCAAACACACCATTTAATAAACGACGATGCATTTAATAAAATGAAACCTGGGGTAATGCTAATTAACACTTCGCGCGGTGCGCTAGTTAATAGCAAAGCGTGTATAAATGCGCTTAAAACTAAAAAGCTAGGGTATTTAGGGCTTGATGTGTACGAGCAGGAGTCAGAGCTATTTTTTAAAAACCATAGCGACGAAATAAACCAAGACGATATATTCTCGCGCTTAGTTAGTTTTAAAAACGTATTAATAACTGGCCACCAAGGCTTTTTTACTCAAGAGGCCCTTAGCGAAATTGCCAATACCACCATACAAAACGCAATAGAAATTAATGAACAGAGACCTTTAACCAATGAGGTTTTATAAAGCCGCGGCCCATTAATTTGCTTTACCCGTTTTGCTATTTACATAACGGGTAAAGCTTAAAATACTTTAGCCAAACGCAACGTTTGCAAAAACAAGAGTCATTAATACTGGGCACACAAAACGAATGTATTGAGCAAACCAGTAATGCGTGCCGGTGCTGGCTTTATGAAGCTTATTACCGCGTTTCCACATCCAACCTGCGGTTATAAAATAAAATAGCCCCATAAGTGGTAGTTGGTACTGAGTAAATAGCATGATTACTAAACCAAATAGCCACTCAAAGTTTAATATTATTGCACTAGCGCATATTAACACCACTAGGCTAACGGCCCACGTTGCTTTAGTACGATCTACGCGGTGGTTTTCTACTAAAAACGCTACCGGTATTTCTGTGGTAGAAATAGTCGATGTAACCGATGCAATCGACATAAGTACAAAAAACAGTAACCCAATTAGTAAACCAATTTCGCCCATGGTACTAAAAAGCTCAGGCAAAATAGCAAATATAAGCTGCCCTTCACCTATAAGTTTTCCGCCGCTAAACACCTCTACCCCGTTATGCTGCGCTACATAAATTGCAGGCACTATCAGTAAACCTGCTAAAAATGCCACGCTGGTATCAAGTAGTGCAACGCTTGCAGTTAGTTTTGGCAGGTTTGCATCTGGCTGCAGGTACGAGCCATAAATCATCATGCAGCCAACCCCTAATGAAAGCGAGAAAAACGCCTGCCCCATTGCAGCAATAATTAAATTTGGGTCAAGCACTTGGCTAAAATTAGGAATTAAATAAGCAGCAAACCCTTCGCTGGCGCCTTCTAAACTGGCTATATAAAAAATTAAGCCTATTAGTAGCACCAATAACAATGGCATTAAACGGCGTGACCAGGTTTCAATCCCAGATTTAACCCCTTTTAAAATAATGCTGGCGGTTAAAATAAGCATAAGCGGCGTAAATATAAAATTACGCACCATAGAGTCGCTGTGTAAAAATTCGCTTGCGGCGGTAAAACCAAAAAATGTAGTAATAGGCTCTATCGCGTAAGAGAGCATCCACCCAGCTACAATAGAATAAAAGCTAAGCATAACCACAGCGCCCGCAAGGCCAATATATCCTGCGGCAGCCCCTACTTTTTTGTTGGTATTTTGCCACGCATTACCCAATGCTTTTACTGGGTTTGCTTGCGCTTGGTGGCCTAAATAAAGTTCGGTATAAAGCGCAGGTAGCGCAAGTAAAAATATAACTACAAAGTAAACCAATAAAAATGCACCGCCACCATGGTTGGCCGCCTGCGTAGGAAAACCCCAAATATTACCTAAACCCACTGCTGCGCCTGCAGCGGCTAAAACAAAACCAAAACGGCTTTGAAATCCATCACGCACTTGTGCCATACATCTACAAATTCTGTTATTCTTTGATTATTGTGAATTAAACCATATTTAATGCCAACTGAGTAATAAAATTGCTTTTGGCATAAATAAGCGCTGTTAACCGCTCATAATTACAGCACTCACTTATTTTAAGCGCGTATGACTAACCACTTTTTTAAAAACACCCTAAGTATTGCTCCCTCTTTTTATAGCGATTTACCCCCTAGCAACAATACTATTTTAGTGTTTAATGCCAACACACTTAATGTAGAACACCTTGATTTAACCCAATACCTAAGCCCATTTGAGCTAAGCGTTATAAATCGTCGTAAACGCATGCAAGCAAAGCAAGAATATGTAGCATCGCGTATATTACTAAAGCAACTTGCAAAGCATACTCAGCCCCAATACGCACACATACCGCTTAATAAAATGAGCACCCACTTTAATGAAGAATGCTCAAAACTACAGCTCCATATAAACCACACCGTTATTAATACCTGTATTTCGCACTCGCATGGCTTAGTTGGTGTAGCACTTAATGTTACTAAGGCGGAGTTTGGCTTTGATATTGAAAAAATAAACTTAAAACGCCCATTCGAAAAGCTCGCTAAGCATTTTTATCATAAGGCTGAAATTGCCTTAATTACCGCGCCTTTGGCTATAAAAGAGCAAGCCAACCGCTTTTTTAGAATTTGGACCTTAAAAGAGGCACTCGCTAAAGCAACTAGCCGCCCAATAGCGCAATTGCTTAGCCCAAATGTATTTGATGAATTTTCTTTGTTAAACCTAACAGCATCGAGTAACACCATAACGGTTGCCAATGAGGAGTTTGATATAAGCGTGGCGCATAAAAAAAGCACCGACTGGCGGTGCTTTATACTTAATAACTTAGATACTTAATAACTTGGCTTTAAAAGCTTAAGCAGCGCTTTCTAATAAGCGGCTGTGTATTGCTTGTACCACGGTATCTGACTCGCTTTGCTCTACTAAAAAGCATAAGTTGTGCTTGCTTGCACCATGACAAATTAATCGAATATTAAAGTCTTTTAATACGTTCATTAAGTTCATTTCGTGCTGGCGTAGCTGTATTTCAGACCCTATAAGCGCCACTAAGGTTAAGTTGTTTTCAACCGATACATGACAAAATTCGGCCAATTTATCTAAACACGCTTGCTCAAGCTCAGGTCGCGAGGCATTAGGCGCGTTATCTAGGGTTATGGCAACACTAATTTCTGAGGTAGTAACTAAATCTACCGATATATTAAATTCACTTAAAATAGTAAATACACGGGCCAAAAAGCCACTTGCTAATAACATTTCTGGGCTTTTAAGCGTTAGCAATATTTGGTTTTTACGCTGCGTAACGGCACGAATACCTGGCTGCTGCGATTTTTCACGCTCAATCCACGTTCCTCCGCGCTCTGGCTCGCGGCTAGAGCCTACAAATACATTAATATGGCTACGGCTTGCTGGTAAAATTGTCGCAGGGTGCAATACTTTTGCGCCAAATGTCGCCATTTCTGCGGCTTCATCAAAGCTTAAACGGGCAATTGGCGTTGCCTTAGCGCATAAACGCGGGTCGGTGCTAAAAATACCCACTACATCGGTCCAAATATGTACACTTTTGGCGTTAATAGCCTCTGCTAATAACGCCGCGCTGTAGTCAGAGCCACCACGACCAAGCGTTGTGGTTTGGCCAAATTCATCACTACCAATAAACCCTTGTGTAATTATTACTTGCTCATCTAATAACGGAATTAATAGGTCTTTAGCAGCTTGTGCAGTGGCCGCAACATCGGGCGTTGCTTTACCAAATTGGCTATCAGTTTTAAGCACTTTGCGTACATCAAACCTATCTGCATTTAAGCCTTTTAAGCGCAGCACTTGAGCAAATAAATAAGACGATAAACGCTCGCCAAAGCTAAGCAGCTCATCGTGTTGTTGATCAGTGGTGAGTGTTTCAAGGGCTAACGTTTGAAATGCTTTTAACGTCTCGTTAAAACCCACCGCTAAATCGGCATCAAGCGACAGCTCATCTAAAATAGCCTGTTGAATAGCCAATACGCCATCGATGTGTTCTTGGCGCTGCTCTTTACTAAGGTCGGGTTTGCACAGTGCAACTAAGTGGTTAGTTACGCCGGCACTGGCGCTCACAGCTACAATACGTACGCTTTTATCTGCAACAATAATTTCGCTGCAGCGACTCATCGCTTCAAAGTTTGCAACACTGGTTCCGCCAAATTTGGCAACGATGTAATCTGATTTTGCGCCTGATACTGTTTGTGGCACTGATTGGGTAGTCATTTCGTCTCCTTTCGCGGTATCCAAACCGCTAAAAAACAAGAAGAACTTGGCAAAGGAATGCAAATAAGATGTGTCCACTGCCAGAAGCTCTCCACCTAAGTTGGTGACAGTTTTGGGGATTCAGCCCCATAAACCGAAAAACATGGTTGACGTAACCTTGTTTTCCTCGGCGAGTACTTCCCTCTTTAATGGTTATGGGCGTTCGTCACCTACCATTAAATACCTAAGTATCGCACCTCTTCTGAATGTTGTATTAACCTGTGGCTAATAAAACAAAACCCCACTGTGTAGCGGGGCTTTGAAAGTTATCGTTTAGACGTCTAGCTGTCAAGGTGTTTTAGTTAATATAACGCGAATAATTTAGCCAAGGTTTACATTGCTGGCTACTTTTACAGCGCTTAATATAACTCGCCTGTACGCCAGCTAAAAAAATGTGTAAATTAAGCCAGTTAATAACGAGTACTTTTTATTATAAAAATATAAAAACTACGCTCTGCTTTAAGTGTAGTTAACTCATTACTAGGATGTATCACCGCATTATGATCCCAGCTAAAAAGCTGCTTAATACCCTTAGCGAACATTGGGGTGTTTTAGAGCTATTATTTAAACGTTTTAAAATGGCCGACTTTAGCCTCAAAGACGTGCAAAACGCCATTAAGCAAAAACAGCCCACATGGACAAACGAGCGCATTTACAAAGAAACAAATCGTTTGCTCAATCAAGATATACTTATTCCATTGGCTAAATCATCCCAGCTTGAAATAAACCGCGCCATTGCCGATTTTGCGACCTTTTTATTACAAGAAGAACACCTAGGTTTAGCACAAGAAATTAGCGTTTTGGTTGATGATTTAGCACGCCTAGGAAACCGATTAGATAATGCCGGCGAAATAGAAGACTTTGACGATTTACGCCGCTATAGCCGCATTATGGATGATCGGGTGCGTAAAATAATGAAGCTTTACGCGCACAACGAAAACGCTATTTTAAACATTGTTGAGCAAGCTAAATCTGATCACGCGGTGCAATCTTTGCAAAAGCGCTACAAAGCGGTAATAGAAGCCTTTGACGAATACATAGAGCCGATGCTTGAAATGGTCGATATTCGCGGTGACTTTCATGCCTGTTTTACACTTATTGAGCAACAAATAAGTAAGCAAATAGAGCACATTGAACGCTCAGGTAAAGCCTACAACGACAAACGTATGCTTGAGCAATTGCGTACTCGGATACTCGAAATGCATTTAGTTGGCCGAGAAAGCTTACGCAAAAGTGCCGATATGCTTATGCCACTGCGCGAAGAGCTACGCCGTAATAACCTAATTACCCGCCAGGCAGCAAAAGTGCTGGGCCTTGTGCGTAAAAATGGCGTAGACAACATGCTAAGCGCGGTACAACCAAACTTTGTAAGCGATGCGCAGCGTTATTCGCTTGGCCAGCAGCGTCATATAGTTGCCTATATGGCAAGCTTGGTAGAATTTGAACACGAAGAATACCAGCTCCCAGAGCAACAAGACGTGCCGGCATTTGTTACGCCAAACATTCCTGATTACCACGATGTTAAAACAAGCTTTGCAAAACGCTTTAATAAAAAACGTAAAAAGCCCCAGCCATTACTGCAATTTTTAGATGAAAGCTACCCAGAATTAGACGCCGACGAAATGCTATTTTTATATCAAAAACTAGTCAGCGACAGTGAAATTCACATTAGCCAAAGCGATGAAAAAACACGCGTAAAAATTGCCGGCCAACATTTTTCGTTATACCCATTTAATTCTGCGCCTCAGCCAGATACACAGGCAGACGAGTAACACATGACACATATAAACTTAGACGAGCTTACGCACCTACAAGCCATTAATAAAAAATTAGGTGCGGGTTACCATATTTGCGAACAAGACAACGTAATGTGGCAAGAGCTTGACCAGCACATAGAATCTTACAGCGCCTTATTTAACGCCCTTGGCCACGATTTAAAACACGACAGCCGCGGCTTTTACTACTTTGCCAGCGACGAAAGCACGCCAAACATGGGTAAAATATCCCGTGCTATTGCACTGACTATTTACATTTTAATTGAGCACTTTGCCAATACGGGTAAAGACCCAATGCGTGCCCTATTTGATGAAGTAAACGACTTAGAACTGATGCAAACCTTAGTGCAAATTAATAAACACTTGTTTGATCAACTTGAGATATTTTCGGGCTCAGATTTACGAAAAGACGTATACCTGCGCATGGTACGTTTAGGCCTTGCCCGCGAAGTCGAAGGCGGCTTTATGCTACAAGCGCCTATTCACCGCTATATTGATGCACTTATGGAAGTAAACGAAGAAACCTACATTACAGAGGACGAGCAATGAAAAACTTATACGGACTAAGTAAACTCGCCCTACTTAATACCGCAGGCTATGCAAAATGTGTTATTCCGCTTGATAAAAGCAGCTCTATTTGTGCACCTAACAATACCGGTAAAAGCTCGGTTATTAACGCCCTGCAATTTCCGCTAATAAATGATTTGCGCCTAACCGAATGGGACGGGCACGATTTAGATGAAACCCGTAAATTTTATTTTTCATCGGATCAGTCGTACATTTTGCTCGAAGCCAACCTCCCCCATGGCTCGGTGGTTATTGGTGTAGCAGGCCTTGGTAAAATAGCCGGTTACGCGCACCAGTACTTTTGTTATCAGGGCAAACTTGATTTAGCGCAGTACACGCAAGGTAATACCATTATTAAGTTTACCAAGCTGTTTAATCATTTAAAAACGCAAGGTTACAACCCTATAGAGCTTAAAGCACAAGAGCTAAACGCCCTGCTTACCGGCGGCGCAACCCCTTTTGACGGCGACATTAATTTAAAAATGATCCCGCTAAATAATGTGCAAGACTCCGCCATTTATAAAGAAATTTTTAGGCGTATTCTTAACTTACACAAATTAGGCGCAAGCGATGTTAAACGCTTTATGCTACGTGTGTTTGAACGCCATATGTCTAACTCTAAAGTGGACTTTTACGAAGTATGGCGTCGCTCGTTTGATAAAGTAAATCGGGCTAAACGCGAGTTAAAAGCGCTTGAATCAATGCAAGAGCCAATAACAGCGCTTGAATCAATGCTTGAAAACCAAACCGTGCTTAAAGGTAAGTTAGCAGCCTACGCGCCTAAAATTGATCAAGCATTAATAGACTTTGATACCTACCAAGAAGAGCAACTAAGCGAACTAGCCATTGCCCTTGAAGACATAGAGCACGAAAAACACGAGTTTGAGCAAAAACAAAGCTTATACGTACAGCAATCGCGCGATATAGAGCGCAGGCAAACCCAAATAGAGCAATGGTTTTTAGATTACAGCGCTCTTAAAAGCGAATTTGAACTGGTAAATAAAGCCACCCTTAAAACCAACCTTGGCCAACTTAAGCAAGACTACGAGTCGCTTTCGCACTCTATTACCAGCGCACAAGGGCAAAGCCTACACACGCTTGATTACCGCATTAGCGAAACGCAAAAGCAAATTAAAAGCTTAAAACTGCAGCTTAAAAACCTTGAGTTTAATTTGTTTACTCGAATGCGCGAAGACCTATCACTTAAAGAAGTAGAAGAAATATCACGCATTTTAAACCCCGATATTCTCTCGTTTGCCACCACCAGCAATGGCGATATAACCATTGATGATGAAGACGCTTTTGGGAAATTTTTATCGCTATTAAGCGAAAACGTTAAAGGCGGTGTACTAACCCTACCAGGGGCAAGCATTAAACTTAAAAAACTTTCCCCAGTGCAAATGCAAAGCGGCGAAAACAAAGCCCAGCTTAGCGCTCAGCTAGACGCGCTGGAACGCTCGTTAAAAGAGTTTAAACAACAGCGCGAAGTAGCCGCTAACGTGGCCGATAAACAAAAAGAAAAAGATGCACTTTACGATGAGCTAATGAGCGCAGAGAGCGCCCTAAAACGCTTAGAGCAATTCGAGGTAATGCAGCAGTCGGTAGAAGCGCAATCCTTGCTAAAAGAGCAGTTATTAGCAGAGCGCGAACAAGTTGACGACTACCTGCAAGACATTCAAAAAAATAGTGGCTCAATTGCTGACAGGCGCTCGCTGATTAAATCTAAGCAAGAGCAAATTAATCGCCAAACCGAGCGCCTACGCCAAGTTAAAAGCGAGCGAATTGACCACACACTTGATTTATACAGCGGTAAAGTAACCCCGTATATGATTGATATAACAGTCGACTTTGATAACTTAAGCGACTTAGTACATCACTTTAATAAAGACTGCCAAGAGCTGCGCAACTTTGACATAAACGTGCGTAATACCTATTTGCATGTATATAACGCGGGCATTACTAAGTTCGATAACGAAAACGACGAATTTACTAAATACCAAAAACTTATTAGCGCATTTCATAACCTTGATAACGAACGCGATGCCGTTGAGCGCCAAGGCCGCGTAGCCCTGACCGAAGTGGCCGCCACAATTAAAGGCTTGCGTGAAGACTTAGACCGACTTCGCCGCGAAATGAACAGCTTTAATAAAGGGATAAGCCAGCACCGTATTTCTAACCTTCAAGCGTTTAAAATTAACGTAATACCGCGCAAAATGCTGGTTGATAGTATTGATACCATTATCAGCACGTCGCATCAGTTTGAACAAGGCGACACCCTTGATTTATTAAGCCAAGAACCTTACAGCGAAAGCGCGGTAAACGAAGCAAAAGATCACCTAATAAAACTTGCCTCCGACAAAGCAGGCCTTACATTAACTGACTTATTTGATATTCGTTTTGAAGTGGTTAACCGCGCAGGTGAAACCGAACACTTTGAAAAAATAGACTCAGCTGGCTCAAACGGGACGCGTATTACTATTAAGTTATTATGTGGCATGTTGTTTATTCGTTACTTATTAAGCGATCAGGAACAAAACCTTTACCGTATACCTATTTATATTGATGAAGCGGCAGACATTGACCCGCAAAACCAAAAAGCAATCATAGAAACGGCACTGAGCTTTGGCTTTGTGCCAATTTTTGCCTCGGTTAAGCCGCAGGTAAGCTGTGATTACATTGTACCTATTCGTTCAGTAAAAGATGGCGCCCAAAACTGGGTAGACGAAAAAGACTGGATTGAAGTTGAACACAATTAATTGGCCGTTAAGGCAAACCAACTAAACTAAAATATAGGACGTTAAACTAATACACATTTAAACGATGTGTGTTATTTTAAATTAACGCATTTTATTGGAGCAAAGGTAATGAAAAATATACTTATTGTTGCAGCGCTGACATTACTTACAGCCTGTACGCAAACCCCAGACTGGGATTACGACAAATCAGCCAACTTTAGTAATTTTAAAACATTTGCTTGGGTAGAAAACGCGAGCTTAACCAAAGACACCACAAACTACCAAATTAACGGCTTAATGGAAAAACGTGTACGTACTGCCGTTAATAAAGAGCTTAGCCAAACATTAGGTATGAGCTTAGTAGACCCAGCCCAAGCTGACGTACTAGTTAACTACCATGCATCGGTAGATAAAGAGCTAGAAGTAGACAGCTTTAACGTAGGCTACGGCGCACGTTGGGGATACTGGGGTACGGGCTTTCAACGCGATATTAGCGCCCGTGAATACGAAGTGGGTACTTTGGTGATTGATATTATTGAGCGCGAATCAAACCAACTTGTATGGCGCGGCGCAAAAGAAGGCCGTTTAAAGAAAAAACAATCGCCTGAGCAACGCGAAGCATCAATTAAAGAAACAGTCGCTAATATTTTAAGCAACTTCCCGCCGCAAAAGCAGCAGTAAGTTAAAATTAGCGTTAAGTAAGTTTTAAAAAAGCTCACATTATGTGAGCTTTTTTGTGGGTGTTTATTTTTGGGACTTCAGATTTAAATAATTATGAGCTGCGCTCATCACGTCAGCAGGCTGCACGTCTACAATACCGAGTTAGATTTACGCTTTATACTTATACAATAACTCAAAAGGTATATGACAATAGTCATCTGGGTGGTTAGTTAAACGGTCTTGATGCTCAGGATCGCTTGGTACGTAATTAGTTAGCCGCTCAACGTCGACTACAACTTTTTCTGCATCACTGCGCTTATTTATATAATTGTTTGCTGCGTCTAAATGGCCTTGGTGTTTGCTGTAAATAGCAGTGCGGTATTTAGGGCCTACGTCATCCCCTTGTTTATTAATGCTATATGGGTCAATAATTTCAAAAAAGTAGTCAAACAGCTTATTTAGGCTAACGGCGTTTAGGTCAAAAATTACCTTTACGCATTCTGCGTAACCATCGTAGTCGCCATCTGTAGTTTTACTTGAACCATTAGCGCGCCCTGCCTGTGTGCTAACAACACCTGGTAAGTGTTTCATAAACTCTTGTACGCCCCATAGGCAGCCACCAGCAAAGTAAATAGTATTGTGTTCTTTAGTATCCATTATAAATGCTACCTAATGAGTAAAGTGTGAATGGTTATCAAATGCAGATATTAACAAATTAATGTACAATCGCGCACAAAATTACTGCTGTTACATTTGGCTATTTTATCATGCCCAAATATAAGCTTTGAAATTAATTGTAACCGCAGCTACAAATATAAAAACGATGAGAAACACATGAACCGCACACCACACATTATATTGCCTGCACTATTATGCAGCGTTACTCCATTTGCTTACGCTAATACGTTATCTGATGAGTCTTCAATCGAGCAAATAACAGTGGAGGCTTCGCCTACTGCGAATAAACTGCCTGTAGGTACATTTGACTCGCCTATTTCTAATTTAGAGTACGACCCACGTGTAGATCTTCAATCACGAAATATGGCTGAGGCACAAGCTGATGTAACTATTCGTGGCGGTATTTTTGAAAACACCGGCTTTAGAGTAGGCAGTGCTACCCTGCTTGACCCGCAATCTGGTCATTATTTTGCTGAAATTCCCATTGCACCGCAAATGCTAAGCGGCCCAGCAGTTTTAACCTGTGCTGATAATGCACTGTACGGTATGAACAGCTCTGTAGGTACGGTTTCGTTTGGTTGGAAACCGATTATTACTGGCGGTAGTGTATCGCTTGGTACTGGTACGAACGACTTTAATCTTCAAAGCATTCACGCTGCTAAAAACACACAACTTGATAGCTTAGCTGACTATACCTTAGGTTTTGAAGGTGAATATTCTCACTCGCAAAGTGATGGCACTATTGATAATGGCGATCATGACTTTTCGCGCGCCTCAGCTCGCGTGCAATTGGCAAGTGAGAATAGCCAAACCGATTTATTTTATGGCTCACAGGATAAGTTTTTTGGCTGGCCTAACTTGTATACCCCTTTTGGCGTTAACGAAACTGAAGATCTAGAGACTCGCCTTTGGATGCTTAACCACAAACAAAATTACGCTGAAAACAGTAATTTTGAAGTATCGGCGTATTACCGCACCCATGACGATCACTATATTTACTCGCGCGAAAACCCAAGTGCATTCGAAGCGTTTCATAAAAGTGAAGTTAAATCGCTTGCTCTTTCGGGCCGCCATGCACAAAGCAATGCGTTTGCAATTAATTACTCAGCACAATTTATTGATGACTCGATTGAATCAACCACACTTGAAAACAATTTTACCTCACGAAAATATTATAAGCTGAGCGTATTGCCTCAATACACTATGGCGCTAAAAGCTAACCAACAGCTTATATTTCGTTTAGGGGCTGCGTATGACGATACAAACCGTGATGATGCTGAGGTATCTGCCATTGGTGATATAACCTTAAATACCCAAAATAATGACGGCACAGCGCAAAGTGTTTATTTATCGTACGCGCAGGCGAGTCAAGTTGCAGGCTATACAGCTATTGGCGGCAGCGATTCTGGCGGGTTATTTAGAAGTAACTACAACCTTGAGCGCGAAACCACTGCAAACTTAGAGCTAGGTTTATTACTTGAAGAGCAAAGCTGGCAGTTAAACTCGGCTATTTTTTATCGAAAAGATAATAACTTAACCGACTGGACCTTTAATTTTGACTCTACCTCGGCGCGCTTTGCAAACCCGGTTGATATTGATACTGCAGGGGTTGAATTTTTAGCGACTAAGCACTTTGATACAGCAAAACTTATTGCTAGCTACACCTATTTACATAAATCAGAGAACTACGGCGCTGCCGATATTGATGCCAGTTTTTACGCGTTAAACTTTCCCGATCACCGTTTAACACTCGGCGCTGTGTATAACCCAACTGATATTTTAGAATTTAGAATAGATAACGAATGGCGTACACAACACAAAAATGCACTTAGAAACGGCAATGACAACGCGTTATTTACCCAGCTAACGCTTAAAATAACCCCGCCTCAGTTAAGCAATTTATTTATTACTTTAGCGGCTGACAACTTATGGGATGAGTCGTTTGAAGAAATACCTGGTACACCAGGGCGCGGTGAACAATATACGTTAAGCGCAACGTATAGTTGGTAAAATTAAAGCAGCGTTTACAAACTCAATTTATACTTTGATTTGTAAACGCTGTGTTTATTGATACAAAAGCATAGTTTTTACGAAAAAAAAAGTTGCACAAAGAGAAGCGAATGAGGAGTAAATGAGAAAACAAAAGCCAACTATTGCTTAAAGTTAATCTCTTCCTCTAAAAGCCCCGCGCCTCTTGCCCTCTTTGTGAGTTACTCACTTTATGGCCTTAAGCAGCGCGTTTTTATATAAAGCAAAGCTAAAAAGTTGCACAAAAAGAAACGAATAAGCAGTAAATGAGAAAACAAAAGCCAACTAATACTTAAAATCAATCTCTTCCTCTAAAAACGCAGCGCCTCTTAACCTCTTTGTGAGTTATTCACTTTATGGCCTTAAGCCAGCAAAAGCAGCACGTTTTTATATAAAGCAAAGCTAAAAAGTTGCACAAAGAGAAGCGAATGAGGAGTAAATGAGAAAACACAAACCAACTATTGCTTAAAGTTAATCTCTCCCTCTAAAAGCCCCGCGCCTCTTGCCCTCTTTGTAAATAATCCACTTTTACAGGCTTTGCCTGTCACGTAAGCAAGCTTTACGTCTACAAAACAACCATATATCTGCACATTTGCGGAAGACGCAGAGCTTGCTCGCATGAAAAGCGCAGCTTTTAATTACTTAAAAAAATTACTCAGTAATAGATAAATGTAAATATATGTGTATTAACTTCGTAAGCTAGGTTAACTGCTCAAGTTCGGTAATAAGCGCTAGAGCCTCTGCATTAGTTGACCCACATACATCGCGCGTGGCGCTAAAATCGCTACATACTTTAGGGCGACTTTCATCGCCAAATAGTTTACATAAATTGTTCTCATCAAGCTGAATACAACGCTCTCCGGCTTTTTTACCGTTTGGCATTCCGGGGATTGGGGAGCTAATACTCGGTGCAATGCAACATGCGCCGCAGCCTAAGCGACATGCCATAGGCTCTGTTTTCATAAATACCTCTGTTAGTTAAAGCCAGGCCTCTGTATTTAAATTAAGACCCTGCCTAGCCCATTATTTATCTGTAATACACATATGTAATGCTTTGTTACATCTTAAAACGCCTTGTAAACACTTTATTGCGTATTATTGCCTTGTCACCAAATATATGAAGGAATGCCTTGTGGCTACTAAAAAACAAATTTTATTACCAGTCGCGGTTTTAGCAGCCGGGATTGCACTCGCTTTTGGCCTTTCAGCCATGAAAACGCCACCAGAAGAAAAACCAGAACAAGACACTCGCCCACTTGTTACTGCGCAAAACGTAAACATTGATGCAATAACGCTCGATGTTAAATCGTACGGCGTAGTAAAACCTAAAGACCGTACAGAGCTGGTTGCACAAGTAAGCGGGCAAGTTATTTCAGTAGCCGAACAATTTGTTGAAGGCGCGTTTGTTAAGCAAGGCGATATTTTAGCACGAATTGATCCAAATGATTACGAGGCCGATTTAATTGAGGCCGAAGCAGGCCTTGCCCAAGCAAGTTCAGCGCTTGAAATAGAACGCGCGCAAGCTCACGTAGCTAAAGCCGAATGGGAGCGTATTAAATCAGACTCAAGCGATGCAATTGCATCGGAGCTTTATTTACGTAAACCACAACTTGCAGAAAAAATGGCAAACTTTCGCTCTGCCCAAGCCCGTGTAAAACGCACTAAACGTAATTTAGAACGCACGTACATCAAAGCCCCTTACGACGCTATAATAAACCAACGCACCATTAGCTTAGGCTCAGTGGTTAGTGCGGGTAGCAAGTTTGGCGAGCTAAGCGCTACCTCAGTTGCAGAGGTACGTTTACCGGTTGCAGATAAAGAGCTGCAATACTTAGATAACGGCGGTATTGGCGCATTGGTTACGCTTAACGCTGAATTTGCCGGCAAGCAAACAACCTGGCAAGCCAAGGTTGTACGAAGTGAAGGTGTGGTTGATAAAACCAGCCGTATGAGCTATTTAGTTGCTCAGTTACCAACTCCGTACGCTGATAACACCAAACCACTGCGTTTTGGCTCTTATATAAATGCCACCATAAAAGGCCGCGCGCTTGATAACGCGATTATAGTGCCGCACCATTTAGTTAAAAATAACAAAATTGCTATTTTAAACGACGATCACACCCTGAGTTTTAAAACGCTTAATATTGTACGTGAACAAAACGGTATGGTGATTGCGGACCAAGGCTTAAACAGTGGTGAGCAACTTATTACCTCTGCCCTTGAATACCCAACAGAAGGCATGGCGGTTAAGCTGGAAGGCACTGAGCCTAAAAGCGATGTGACTCAATTAGCACTTAAAGAGGATACACCATGAGTACCTCAGAAAAAGGCTTAATTGCTTGGTTTGCACGTAACCCAGTGGCGGCAAACCTCATCATGATTTTTATACTTATTGGCGGGCTTTTAACTGCGCTGACAATTCGTAAACAGGCATTTCCGCAGTTTGAAAGTAACTGGGTGAGTATTCAAGCGGTATACCCAGGCGCAGCCCCGCAAGAGGTTGAAGAAGGCATAACCATAAAAATTGAAGAAAACCTTGAAGGTACCGAGGGTATAAAACGTTTAATCACTTACTCTAACCGAGGTTATGCGCAAGCGTGGGTAGAAATAGAAGAAAAATACGACCTACAAGAAGCCCTAGACGAAATAAAAGCGCAAGTTGATTCTATCAATACCTTTCCGGCAGGAATGGAGCGCCCCGTTATCCAACGTGAAAAATTTCAGCAAGAGGTGATGATCCTCGCGCTTTATGGCGACATGAGTTACTACCAGCTTAAAGAGCTAGGCAACGACATAAAAGATGAACTACTCGCCTTACCTGGCGTTAATTTAGTCGACTTTTACAGTGGCCTAGATTACGAAATAGGCATAGAAATAAGCCCCGACAAACTACGTGAATATGGCCTAACTTTTAGAGATGTTTCAAGTGCGGTGCAAAATTTTTCTACCAATATGTCGGCAGGGCAAATTCGCTCTGACACTGGCTATATTTCAATGCGTGTTGAAAAACAAGCCTACCGTGGTGGTGAATTTGCAAAGCTTCCGCTTATAACGCTTGCCGATGGCGCACAGATTAACTTAGGCGATGTAGCAACGATTAATGATGGCTTTGAAGAAGGCTTACTTTACTCTAAATATAACGGTAAAAACTCACTCACGTTTGAAGTAGATGCCTCAAAAGATCAAGACATTACCGATGTAGCTAAAATTCTTAAAGGCTACATGGCAGAAAAACAATCGAAACTTCCACAAGGCGTAAAGCTCTCCCCTATTGTTGATTTAACTTACTACCTTGAAGGTCGACTCGATATGATGATCGACAACATGGTATGGGGCGGTATTTTAGTAATGATAGTGCTGGCACTGTTTTTACCGCTGCGTTTAGCTTTTTGGGTAATGATGGGCTTACCGGTGTCTTTTTTAGGTGCCTTTTTGTTTATGCCAATTGGCTTTTTAGACATCACCATAAACATGGTGTCGTTATTTGCCTTTATTATTGTACTTGGCATTGTGGTCGACGATGCCATAGTCGTGGGTGAGTCTGCCAGTGCCGAAATAGAAAAGCACGGCCACAGCCTTGATAATGTTATTCGCGGAGTTAAGCGCGTTGCAATGCCTGCCACTTTTGGTGTTTTAACCACTATCGCGGCGTTTTTACCGCAAGCTATGGCATCGGGCCCAGGCGCTGCGTTTTCTAAAGCCATTGGTGTGGTTATTATATTGTGTTTGATTTTCTCGCTGATTGAATCAAAGCTAATATTACCTGCGCATATTGCAGCCATGAACCCACGTAAACCTAACCCTAAAAACCCATTACATAAACTGCGTAATGTGGTTGATAGTGGCTTAAAACACTTTGTACAAAACTATTACACGCCTTTTATAGGTCATTGTATACATTATCGTTATACCGTAATTATTGGCTTTTTATGTATATTAATAGTCAGTGCAGGTATGTTTGCAGGCGGCTTAGTTAAGTTTGTGCCTAACCCTAAAATACCGCATGATTTTCCGCGTATTACGCTTGAAATGAACCTGGCCTCTTCGGAGCAAGCCACCCTTGAAACGGCTCGTAAAATTGAAGATGTATTACTCAAAGTAGATAAAGAGCTTGAAGAGCAATACGGCCAAAGCATGATCCGCGATTTATCGGTAAGCTTACGTGGGCGTACTCAAGCAAACATTATGGCTATTTTAGTAGAGCCACACTTGCGCCCTATCGACACCTTTGCATTAAGCACCCTGTGGCGCGAACAAATGCCCCCGCTTCCAGGTGTTAAAACGCTTAATATTCAAGATAATATTTTTAGCGGCGGACGTGATGACGGCGACGTAAGCTTTAGGCTACAAGGCAAAGATGCCGATGAGCTAAAAGAAGTAGCTGGTAAATTAAAAGCTAAACTACAAAGCATGGAAGGTGTAGGCGATGTAAACGACTCACTGCAAAGTGCCACCGACGAAGTACAGCTAGATTTAAAACCACTGGCCTACAGCATGGGACTTACTCTTGCCGACGTTGCATCGCAAGTAAGCTTTAGTTACTACGGATTAGAAGCACAGCGTATTTTACGCGAAGGCGAAGAAATTAAAGTAATGATACGCTACCCAGAAAGCGAGCGTAACTCAATTAGCAACATTCAAAGTGCGCGTATTATTACCCCAACCGGCGCAGAAGTACCGTTAAGCGAAGTAGCCGAAGTTAGGCTAGTAGATGGTGTAAACCGTATTCGCCGCGAAAACTCAAACCGTACTGTTAATGTGTGGGCAGCAGTAAATACTGACCAAGTTGAACCGTTTGCTATTGCAGAAGAAATTCGCGATACCTATTTACCTTCACTGCTTAAAAGCTACCCAGGCGTTAAAAGTA
Organism: Pseudoalteromonas sp. 2CM41L; assembly: GCF_023161905.1. Classification (NCBI taxonomy): domain Bacteria; kingdom Pseudomonadati; phylum Pseudomonadota; class Gammaproteobacteria; order Alteromonadales; family Pseudoalteromonadaceae; genus Pseudoalteromonas; species Pseudoalteromonas sp. 2CM41L. The sequence goes on along the minus strand of NZ_JALNTN010000003.1, from coordinate 116,155 downwards.
ACGTGGCTGGGCGCGTACAAGAAGAAATGGACAGCGCCGATGAGCAGTTACGCGACTTTGCTATATCGCTGATGATTATATTTGCCTTATTGGCCATTCCGCTTCGCTCTTACTCGCAGCCGCTTATTATTATGTCGGTTATTCCATTTGGTGTAGTAGGTGCAATGTTTGGTCACGTAATATTAGGTATGACCATGAGCGGGCTGTCTATGTTTGGCATTATTGCCGTAGCTGGCATAGTCGTAAACGACTCACTCGTAATGGTTGATTTTGTAAACAAAGCACGCGCAGAAGGCATGGCCGTAAAACAGGCCGTTATGCAAGCCGGTGCAAAGCGCTTTAGAGCTATATTGCTCACTTCAATCACTACATTTATTGGGGTAATGCCAATTATTATGGAAACCAGCTTACAGGCTAAAATAGTTATTCCTATGGCGGTATCGCTGGCCTTTGGTGTGCTATTTGCCACGGTAATTACTTTAATACTTATACCTTGCCAATACGTAGCACTAGAAGACGCTAAGCGCCTTACCCGTAAGCTACTTGGTAAATCGCAGCCTATAAGTATTCAACCGACACCCACTGCCAAATAATTAAAGTTTCTCTCCCAACCATTAAAGCTCGGCCTAATACGCCGAGCTTTTTATTGCCTGCAAATTGCACTGCATTATTAATAGTTTTTATAAAGTGTTTCAAATAAATTATGGGTAATTATTTTAATTATATCAGCGTATTATGCGCACTCAATTTAAAACATCGCTAACGCATTATAATTTTATTGCTTAGCATTAAGCTCACACCGCAATGGTTTTGAGCCGCTTGTCAGTTAAGTGCCCTCCACTTAGTTCTAATAACGTGGGCGTGTTGACCTTTGGCGTTTGAATTTGCAGCAGTATGTTTGGTTTTTAGGCAAGGCAGAGCCTATGAAGTGTGGTTACTCCCCATAAATAGGCGATAACGTAGCATAAATGCCAAACATACGCTGCCCTTTGGGTTCTGCCTAGGGGCGATAAACTCTTTCTTGCCTACATGGATGTAGATAAGGGGCGTGAGCAGGACGCGGAAGCTTTGCTCGGTTTTTACTTATTCTTACATGGATGTAAGTCATTAGAATAACGCAGGAGCAGTTATCGAGCCCACTAGGTTACAAACCTCGCGTCGCGATTTGATCGCCCCTAGATTGAACAAATCTCAATCCGCAAAGATCAACACGCCCTATACACGTAAATTTAAAACACCTAAACATACTGCTATTCGCTTAAAGCGCTATGGCATCTAGTTTATTTATGCACCCTAAGGAACCCTATGTTTGATTTAATAAGCAAACGCAGCGCTAATTTAAAAAATGATGTATTAGCCGGCCTAACCGCTGTGCTTACGCTCATTCCCGAAGCTGTTGCGTTTACCTTTGTAGCGGGAATTGACCCAATGATGGGGCTTTATGGCTCATTTTTTGTTGGCTTTATTACCGCCGTGTTTGGCGGCCGCCCAGGTATGATTTCGGGTGCTGCTGGCTCTATGGCTGTAGTCACCACCGCCTTTATTATTATGTTTGGGCTCGAATACTTGTTGGCCGCCGTGGTATTAACCGGTGTGCTGCAAGTTGTGTTTGGCGCTTTTAAAATGGGCAAATTTATTAGGCTGTTACCTCACCCTGTAATGCTTGGCTTTGTAAATGGCTTAGCTATTGTGATTGGTATGGCGCAATTTGGCCAATTTAAAGAAAACGTTCGCGTAGTTTACGATAAGCAACACGATATGTTTACCTACGCAGGCGATTGGATGCAACTAACCAGCCCAGCTATGCTTACCATGACGGGGCTAATTGCGTTAACTATGGCAATTGTGTATTTTTTACCGCGCTATACTAAAGCAATTCCTGCCCCTCTTGCTGCAATAGCAGTATCTACAGCGCTGGTCACCTTTACGCCACTTGAGTCCAGAGTCTGCCAAGTTATTGCAAAAAGCCGGTGATTTGGTTGAGGTTAACATTGTTGAAGACCCTAAATACCCTGTAGCCAACGACGCTATGGCGTAACACGTCACTTAGGTAACTCACTAAAAAAGCTCAGAATTTCCCGAGCTTTTTATAAATATTGATGAAGGGCTATGAAGGTAGATAAATTAAAGTTTACTAATCTTTTATTTTATATTAATGAGATCTATAAATTTAAAAGATAAACTGCTCGTTTTTTACTCCTAATACGTTATGGTATTTAAATAATAAATATACATAATAAAGTTAAGGAGCAGCCATGAATACCCCGCAATCAGATCATATCCCGCAAGAAGCCTTTGATTGGTTCGACGAATACGCCCACGGTTTAATGGACCGACGTACATTTATGAAAAAACTAGGTGGGTTAGCTGCACTTGGGTTTTCAATGAGTGTACTTACATCAGCGCTATTACCTAATTATGCGTTTGCAGAGCAAGTATCATTTAACGATGATGATATTAAAGCCACCTACGAAGAATTTGATTCGCCAAACGGGCATGGTAAAGGCAAAGGCTACTTAGCAGTACCTAGCAAAATTGAAGGTAAACTGCCGGCTGTATTAGTTATTCACGAAAACCGTGGTTTAAATCCATATATTAAAGATGTAGCCAGGCGCTTAGCCAAAAAAGGCTTTATTGCCTTTGCACCCGACGCACTCTTTGCGCTTGGTGGCTACCCAGGCAATGACGATGAAGGCCGCGCCATGCAAAAAACCATGGACAGAGCTAAAATTCAAAACGACTTTGTAGCTGGGGCTCACTTTTTAAAAAATCATTCTAATAGTAACGGCAAACTGGGAGCTGTAGGCTTTTGTTTTGGTGGTTATATTGTTAATTACTTAGCGGCGGTTGAGAGTGGTTTACTGAGCGCGGGCGTGCCCTTTTATGGCACACCTGCCAGTGAGTCACTGCACAAAAATATTAAAGCGCCTTTAATGATTCAATTAGGTGAGCTTGATAAACGCGTTAACGCTACATGGCCTGATTATGAAAAAAGCTTAAAAGCTAACAATGTTGAGTACACTATGCACATGTACGAAGGCGCTAATCATGGTTTTCATAACGACTCTACTGGGCGTTATGATGAGCAAAAAGCAGAACTTGCTTGGCAGCGTACCTTAGCGTTTTTTAATGAAAAACTAAGTTAACAATAAGGTAATGCCACCAGCTTGAAATGGGTGGCATTTTTTTTTAGTTAATTTAGCTCTGTAATGTGTAAAAGCTCACCAGATGGTCCCCATAAATAAATCACTTTACCCCACGGCTCTTGTTTTATCCCTTCAAAGCGAATATCAAAGTGAGTTAACTTACTAATGGTGTTAAAGGCTTCGTTTATGTTTAATACGCACACTTGCAGCATTAAATTTTCAGCAAATTCTTGGTTGTAGTAACGATTAATACCAATCGACTTAAATATTTAATCATTCTAGCGTGCTAAATAGAGCGCTAACAGCGTTATAAATTTCTTATGTAGAACAACTACATGACGATATTTATGCCTTGTTATCACGCTATTTAACTGTCGCTATAAATGCCTAATAACTTAACACGATTGGTATAAAAACAAACTACATTCACCTGATGTTGCAATACTTAAATCAGCTGATGCAGGCTCAACATTAAAGCCAAGCGCCTGATAAAAGTCGCACGATTGCTGATAATTTTTACACGGCACAAACACTCTAATAACATCAACTTGCATTATCAGTCCTTCATTAGCCAAGCACGCTTTTATCAATAATCCCTTTTGCAATAAGGGCTTTTAAAATACCGGCGCTTTTTTCTCTAAAGGCATCGCGAAGTAAGCGCACCGCCGGAGTGATTGACTGCCTACTTGGACACACCAACCAAAGCTCTGTAGGCGTGGGTTTAAAGTTTGGCATAACACTTATGACATTACCGGCAAGTAATTCATTAGACATATCTAAGCACGATTTAACCGCCAGCCCCTTGCCCGACACACACCAGCGCCTTACTAAATCGCCATCGTTAGCCGCATGGCCACCGTGCAATTTTACTTTAAACTCTTCGCTGGCATCGCTAAATACCCATACATCTTTAATTATATCTTGCAGTTGATAAAACAGCCCTTTATGTTCTGTTAAATCATGTGGATGAGCAGGCGTGCCATGTGTATCAAGGTAGCTTTGTGCTGCGCATAAAATACGCGGTACATCGCAAATTTTAAAACCGTACATGCTGGCATCGTTAGGTTTACCATAACGCAGTGCAATGTCGACCGAGTCACGATAAAAGTCGATATTACTGTCGCTTATATTGGCGCGCAAGCTGAGCTGAGTGTGGGTTTGCATGAACTCGTCAAGCCAGGGGATCACAATGTTGCGCCCTAAATCAGAAGAAAGCGCAATACGCAGCTCGCCATCAATTATATCGTCATCGCTTTTAAGTGTATTTTTGGCTTGTTCAAGCATTGCCAATGCTTGCTGGCATTGCGGAATGTAACGCTCGCCGGCTGCAGAAAGCCTTAAATGGCGAGTGGTGCGTATAAATAGTTCAAAACCTAAAGCCTGCTCTACCCTTTTAACAGCAGCACTTGCTGTGGCGGTGCGCATATCTAAATTTGATGCTGCAGCAGTAATACTTTTAAACTCTGCCACTTTTAAAATTACCTGTAAGTCTTCTAAAAGCATTGTGTATTAATCCATTATCAACTTAATAATTTAATTATTATTTTTGGCAAAATTAAGCGCTTTAGGTTTGCTTACAGTGTATTGAGCAATCAAAAAGTGATTTATTGTCTATTTATATTTGACAATGCTTATCTATTGCGCGGTTTATCAATATAAAGGCAAATATTACACTGTACCCATCAGCTAGTCACTAACCACTATTTATTAAATTAGGACAATCTTGAGGGCGTTTATTAGTAAACCCAGCTTTTGGGCATTAATAGTATGTTTAAAAAGCAAATTTGTTTAAAGCAAGCGCTCGCCCTTCCAATTAACTAATATTATTTGATAAAGATTCAATCATTACCCTGTTTATTGCATAAAAATTCTCACCTATTATTCACCTCAACGCAAGCGAAGTCATTTAGGCTATTTAAATCGCTTTACTCTATTTTTTAGCATAACGGGTATCACAGTATGAAACGATTAAAAACCACCTTAGCAATAGCAACCCTGTCATTAGCCGCAAGTGCTTTTTCAAGCGCCTATGCAGCAGACGTTGGCCCCCTTGAAACGGTGACTACTTTTAATAAATATCGCGGCGCAGGTATAACTATAACACCTGCAGGGCGAATGATTGTAAGCATGCACCCGCTTGATGCACCAAAAACGCGAGTAGTTGAAATTATGGCAAACGGTGCTCAACAACCTTTCCCTAACGAAGATTGGGCTGACGGCCCCGAGCTTGGCAAAGTTGGCCTTGCAGCCGTAATTGGCGTGCATAGCGACAGCAAAGGTGTGGTGTGGATTTTAGACATGGGCAGCGAGCAAGTAGCCCCAAAACTAATTGCCTGGGACAGCGTTGCCAATACCTTAGTTAATACCATTGAATTAAATAAAGACGCTGTACTTGATAACTCGTTTTTACAAGACTTTGTTATTGATGAACGTAACGACAAAATTTACATTGCCGATATGTCTTTTGGTAACTTTATGGGCGCCACTAAACCTGCGTTTATTGTTGTTGATTTAAAAACCGGAGAATCAACGCGTGTACTTGAGGGCAATGCTAAGCTAATGCCAGAGGAGCGCGATATTGTCATAGAAGCCTCTCCTGTTGCATCTAAATCAGCAAAAGGTGAAACAACAAACCTACGTTTTGGTTTAAACCCAATTACCATTGATGATAAAAACGAATGGGTATACTTTGGCGCATTTACAGGCACAAGTGTTTACCGTATTCCAGCAAAAACACTTGCTAATAGTACGTATTCAGATGCTAAAAAAGCAAAAAGCATTGAAGTGTTTGGCCCTAAAAACCCAAGCGATGGCATGACCTACGCGCCAGGTGGCGGTATTTTAGTAACCGACCTTGAAAACAATGCCATTGGCTTAACGACTAAAGGCCACTACGAGATAATTGTTCAAGACAAACGATTATCATGGCCTGATAGCCTAGCAGTGAGCAATGGTTGGATTTATGTAACACAAGATCAGCTCCACCAGCACCCTGCATTTAGCCAAGGCTTTGGTAATGCAAAACCACCTTACGTATTAACGCGTTTTCGCTTTAATCAAAAATAATTAATTATTTTTATAAGCCAGCCATACCCGCTGGCTTTTTAGGAGTTAAGTTATGTTACTCGATACCCCTATTTGTGACTTTGGCTGGTAAGCACCCAACTTTACGTTAAGAACCCCGCAAGGCGAGCCTTTTACCTTAGCCGACAACCTAGGCGAAAATGCCTTGTTAATTATGTTTATTTGTAACCATTGCCCTTATGTGCAACGTATTGCAAGGCGCTTAAGCGAAGATACCGCGTTATTAATAAACGAAGGTATAAATGTGTTAGCTATTATGTCGAACGACTATAAAAGCGTCCCTGCTGACTCCCCAGCTAATATGGAAAAATTTGCTAAGCAGCACGGCTTTTTGTTTCCCTACCTTGTTGATGAAAACCAACGCGTAGGCAAACAGTATGGCGCGGTTTGCACGCCCGATTTTTTTGGTTTCAATAAACATGGGGCACTGCAATACCGTGGCCGCTTAGACGATGCAAAAATGAATGACGATGCACATCGCACTCCTGAGTTAGTTAATGCCATGCGCCAAATTGCGGCCACAGGCAAAGGTCCTGAGCAGCAAACACCCAGCATGGGCTGCTCTATAAAATGGAGTAATTCATTATGAGTACAATACATTTAAAATTGGGCGTAACCGATTTATCGTTTCACCATGTTACGGCCTCTTTAGTGAGCCATGTTTTAACTGATATGGGCTTTACCGTTGAGCGTATTTATGCGCCGCATCAAGATAACTTTAAAAACCTTAAATCTGGTGAAGTAGATTTACTCGCCTCAGCATGGCTGCCTTCAAGCCACGGCATTTATAAAGCCGATGTTGAACAAGTTATGCCACTCGTTGAGCTTGGCTTACATTATGAGCCATATGCACACTGGGGCGTACCAGATTACGTACCGCAAAGTGCAGTAAACGAAATTAGTGATTTGCTAAAGCCAGATGTGGTTTCAAAAATGCAAAAAACAATTCAGGGCATTAATGCCGGTGCTGGTATTACCCGTTTTTCTATTAATATGATGAAAGAATATGGGCTGACGAGCGCAGGGTATGAGTTTTTAACCGGCACAGAGCATGACTGCTTTAGCGCGTTTGAAAACGCCGTCGCCACCCAAACCTGGTGCGTAGTGCCGTTATGGAAGCCACAATTTTTGCATTACAAGCACACAATACGTGAGCTTAAAGAACCACAAGGGTTACTTGGCGTTGTTGATAGAGCTGTTTTACTCCTACGAGAAGATAAACAAGCGCTGTTTAGCCAAGCACAGTTAAACACCCTTGATAAATTACGCTTTTCAAATGAGATCATTGCCGAGCTTGACTATAAAGTATGCAAAAACTTACAACCACTCGATGACGTAACGCGTAATTGGCTTAATAACAATCCAATTAAAAAGTAATTTGTGCTTTGTTTTTTTAAAAAAGGCTCAATATAGACACTACTTGGCTAAAATAGCCACTTAACGGAGATAACCATGACCCATCCAATTATTAATGATTTAGAAAAACGTTATACAACTAAACGCTACACAACCAAGCGTATTCCTCAAGATGATCTAGATGTAATTTACGAAGCTATGCGTCTTTCTCCTTCATCTATTAACTCGCAGCCGTGGAAATTTATTGTTATTGAGTCAGACGAAGCTAAAGAGCGTATGCACTCTACGTTTGCTAATAAATTTCAATTTAATCAGCCGCATATTAAAACTGCATCGCACGTTATTTTATTTGCTTACAACCCTAAATATAAACGTGATGACTACGCACAAGTCATTGATGCAGACATTAAAAATGGCCGTACTCAAAGTGAAAACCGCGAACAAGCTTTTGGCGCGTTTGCTTTTGTTGATATGAATACCGATGAGCAAGGCAACAATGCAATGTGGACCAAAGCGCAAACTTACATTGCCCTGGGCAACACAATGCACGCCGCAGCACGCTTAGGCGTTGATTCAACACCTATGGAAGGTGTAGATGCACAGCTTATTGGTGAAGTGTTTGAACAAGAGCTCGATGGCTATATTTGTGATGTAGCGTTGGTACTTGGCTACCACGATGACACTGAAGATTATAACGCTAAGTTACCTAAATCTCGCTTAGCAAAAGAGCAAGTTATACAGGTTTTATAAAAACCTATTAAAAAAGCTTAGCGCTAATGAGTGCTAAGCTTTTATATTCATTTTATTTTTTAGCAATAGCTTGCAGTACCGACGCTAAACCTGTGTGGTATGTGCCTTCAAACACTTCTCGCTTTAGCTCTTCTAAATGTACAAAGCTAAGCTCGGCTAAGTCATCTTGTAAATCGCTTTTTGAGGTTTTAGTATCGACACTAGGGCCGCCTCCGGTATTATAATTTACTTGCTCAGGCGTATAGGCCTCAAGTAAAAATACCCCACCTAGCTTTAAACCTTTAACAGCGCGCTTATATACCGCTGAACGCACGGCACTTGGTAAAGGGCAATAAATAGACACTACCGCATCCCATTTTTCTTTTCCAAAATCAAACTTCGCTAAATCGGCGTGTACTAGCTCAATGTTTACGTTGTGCTCTTTGGCAAGCTTTGCCGCTTTTTCAAGCCCTACTTTTGAGCCATCAACCGCGGTAACGCTGTAACCCATTTTTGCTAAAAATACCGCATTTCGTCCCTCACCTTCGGCTAAGCTAATAACATTGCCTTTAGGTAATTGCTTATAGTGCTCGGCTAAAAAATCGTTTGGCTGTTTGCCATAAGCGTATTGCTGAGTGTTATACCTTTCATCCCACATAATAGCTCCTGGTATTATTTTGCGCATTCATAGCGTTGAATAAGCCTGCTTAATAATTCCACTAATAATATGTAGTGTAAATAGGTAACTAATTTTTTAATGTTATTAATATACTACTCAGCCATGCTCACGCACACTGCTAAGTGCTGGATTAAAAAGGGTGATTTTCAGAGCTAAATAAAAAAGCCAGTGACGAGGTCACCGGCCAAAAGAAGGCAATACGAAGGGAGTCGTACTGGCTGTTAAAACTTTTTCAGTATGCGCTATCTTAATAACGGCACATGAGATTCTAATGCCTGATAGTTCATCCATTGGTTTAATTGCTCTGGCCAGGTAATGGTTGGCTCGCAATATAAACCGCGTAATATAGAAAAATAAATAGCGCTATCAAGCAAGCTTAATGACGTTTTACCATTATTAATATTGAGCTGCTTTTCGGTGCCAATTAAAAATTCATTTACTTGTAAAACGATCTCAGGAGTTGATGCTATTAGGTTTACAAAGTTAAGCTCTGTCGATTGCTTGTTATCTTCCCACGCTATTCGGCTAGATTCTGTTTTAAACTCTTTTAAATCCAATGGCCAGCGCGGCAAACCAATTTGCAATAAAGGCGCAAACGAGCCACCTTGCCACTCAATAGCCCCTTGCGTTGGCTTGTTTGATTCGCTAGAGCCAGCAAGTTCAATAAACAGGCTAATAATTTCGTTACTTTCACTCATAACAGTGCCGTCATCTTTCTCAAGAATAGGTACCATTTTTTTACCAATTAGTTTTGTGGGTGTTTCAGTGTCGTCGTAATCAAGTACAACGTCATCAAGCTTAATGCCTAATTTACCTGCTACATATTTAACACGCGCACAAAAAGGACAATGAGAGTAACTGTATAGTTTCATAATTAATTAAAGCCTAAAGCGGGTTAAGTACCTATGGCCGTAAGATACCCAAATAGTCAGCGCAGAAAAACCGCATTTAGGTTGAAACTTTATCTTGTAAAAATTGATAATCACGCTTTAATACCAGTCCGCATAATTAAGTGATCTATTTTGAGGATGGATAAACGTGTTGATAGCAAGGCAAAAAATTCGCTATTTAGTCGTTCTAAATGAGAATTTTTTAACGCAGATAGCGACACGTTTAGCCCCTGAAAATGATTAAGCGTTAATGCGGATTGGTATAAGTAGTAAATAAAATAAAAAACACGCCATAAAGGCGTGCTTATTTTACACATTATAGTTAGCGCCCTATTACGCCCTCAGCTAAAGGTTTAAATCTAAATATATAATAAGGTGCTTTATTTTGAGCATTGCCGTTATTAAGTTGTGCCGAAAGCGGCAATTGCGCAGCGCCGGTGTACATGTAACCCTCTGGTCCAATGCTTACACCATCTGGCCAAATCATGTTTTTATCGTACGTGTAATCACGGTACGTACGTGTTTTGGCATCAATAACGCCCACAGTACGCTCACCCACTATGGTTAAATATAAATTATCATCAGCATCAATACTTAAACCACCGTTTACTGGTTTTTGTGCGTATTGCTCTACACGTTCGCCTAGTTGTTTATCGGTTAATTGCTCGTTAGCAATGTCGGCCATTTTTATACGGTAAACATACTTTTTATTAAGCGGAGCAAAGTAAAGCCATTGCTGCGCGTTATCAAGCACAATGCCATCGGCACCAATAAAGGCATTAAGTTGCTTTTGGTTATCAGTCCCTTCATCAATCATTATTGGCATTGTGTAATCGGGTAATGCACTTTCGTGACCTTGCAATACTCGCCGGCTCTTACCTGTTTTAGTATTAACGATAATAAGGGCGGCTTGCTTGCCATTTCCGCCATCCGCAATACCTTCATCAGCGATCACCAATGTATTGTATTTGCTCGATATAGCTAAATCATTAAGTTGAGATTGAGCAACCGATATAGGGCTAGGTAAGTAAATAATTTTATTAAGCTTATTGTTTAGCGCATCCCATGCTATCAGCTTTGGCGTAATACGCGGCTGCGCCTGGCCTGAGTCGAGTATCCATACATTACCTCTGTCATCTGCCCTTACCCCTAATACCCAATTTAAATAGTTAGCGGGATTTTTTAAGCTGCCATCACTTTTATAAGGAATTTGCATTTGCGCATTAGGAAATGGCACCACATCACCACTTTTTAAAAGCTCCCCCACTTTTACTTTTGGGTTATAAAAAGGGTGATAACTAAAAATAAAGCGCTTGTTTAGTGTATACGTAATACCGCCCACAGCACCGTCGGTTTGTGCGTAAACCTCAGCGGGTACCGTGTCATTTGCAAAAGCCGAGGCACTTATTAGCAAGGCTATAGCGCTTAGCCCTAATTTAGATTTATTTAAAAACATAATTTGCCCTACTTTTGCTTAATGTAATTAGCTGTGCCGTCTATCCAGTCTTGTCGAGCTGGGGCAAAAAAATCAATATCTACCGTATCTTGGGTAAAGTGAAATTCGTGCGGTACATTGGCCGGTATCACCATCATGTCACCCGCTTTCATAAGGTATTGTTTACCGCCAGAAAACACTTTAGCTTCGCCTGACATGATCCACGTTACTTGTTCATTAGGGTGTTTATGAAGCGTTACTTTGCCGCCTTTTTTAGCCACCCATTTTACAAACGTTGATTGCGTACCATGAAAATATTGGCGTGTTAAATATGGGCCCATTTGCTCTTTGGGTTGGCTGTCGAGATTAAGTAAAAAAGGGGCGTTGGTAATGTGCTGATTATAACTATCCATTATGCCCATTTGGGGTGCAGGCGTTATTTGCTGTTCAATTTTACTTTGCGCTGCCCATACGCCACTGCTTGTTAAAGTAGTTGCTAATAAAAGCGTGTTAATTTTCATAGTTTCACCTAAATAATAAACTGTGTGCAGCTGCACTGACTATTTAGGCAAAGTTTACAGGCTGAGGATTTTTGAAAAAGCCGCCTAGGCAAGAAACATTTTCAAATAAAAACGAGTAATTAATTACTTATTACAAAATAAAAACCCAACAGTAAAGCTGGGTTTTACTTAGGTAATGCTTAAAAACGCTTAACTGACCTTTAATTCTTGCATTTGTATGTACTGTACTAAGTCTTCAATCGTTACCACTGTCATGCTGTGTTTATTAGCATAGTCACTTACCTGTGGTAAACGCGCCATGGTGCCATCAGGATTAGTGAGTTCACAAATAACTCCAAACGGTTTTAAGCCAGCCAGCTGCATTAAATCAACAGATGCCTCGGTGTGACCGCGGCGAACTAAAACCCCACCTGTTTGTGCTTTTAAGCCAAATACATGGCCTGGGCGCGATAAATCACTGGGTTTGGCGTTATCGGCTGTGGCGGCTTTAATCGTTGTTACTCGATCGGCGGCCGATACGCCGGTTGTAACACCGTGTTTAGCCTCTATTGTGACTGTGTAGGCTGTATTATTTTGGCTGGTGTTGTGAGTTACCATTTGCGGTAGCTCGAGCTGCTTAATACGCTCATCGCCCATACACAGGCACACAATACCGCTGCCTTCGCGGATCATTTCCGCCATTTGTTGGGTCGTTAAATGCTCGGCAGAAAAAACAAAATCACCTTCGTTTTCGCGGTTCTCGTCATCAACAACAAGTACGCCTTGGCCTTGCTGCAAAGCAGCAATGGCGTTTTCTACGCGGGTGTGGCTTTCGCCAAATTGGCTAAGTAAAGACTGAATCATTATTATATTCCACATAAAAATAAATAGATTCAGGACACTGAAAGGCATGGCAAAACGCACAAACTAAATTGCGCACTTTTTGCCACTAAACAGCTTATACCAATCCGCTTAATTAAGTGATTTATTTTGAGGTTAGAAAAACGTGTCGCTCAAAATAATTAAGTATTATTGCGAATTGGTATTAAACACGCAGCCACAGGCCACGTGTTTGCATACGCTACAAGCTATATTCTCTTTCATCCGGACTATAACCGTCGGCTCTGGCATCTCACCAGATCTGCTTGACCTTTATTTAATACATTAAAAAAACGATTATTAAATAAAGCGCTCGCGGGCTCGTTTTATTCAAAAGCTAATGAGTAAAACATACCGCCGGTGGGGAATTTCACCCCGCCCTGAGAATGTACCGTGAACTTATCTGTTCACGGCCTGCGCATTATACGCGTGTATTTATACGTTATTCAAAAATAAACGTTAAATAAGCTCAGTATTTAGTGAGGCATTGAGTACGTTACCTTGGTTAATATCGGCCGTGAGTGAGCATTTTGCGCCATTAACTAAGTTTAAATTTGGCTGCACATGGCCAATATCAGCATCTATTATTACCGGGAATAAACACCCACCCAATGCCACATCTAGCGCATGGCGGTAATCAAATGCATCGTGATGACTTTGTGTTATTTCACTGCGCCCTAAAATAAGGCCGTTAATATCATCAAATACACCGGCAAGTTTGAGCGACAGTAAAAATCGCGCCACGGTGGTAGGGGTAAGCTCTGAATTTTCTAGGTATAAAATTAGCCCTTCGTTCGCACTGTGTTTTTTAAAGTCGTGCAATGCTAAAAATGGCGAATCTAGCAATAACCCTACGGTATCAAGGCAGCCGCCAAATAAGCGCCCAGACATCTCTATTGTGCGCTCATCGGTGTAATTTAGACACTGCCACTGGGTAGGCTCGCTTGGCGCTAGCAGCTCATCGGGGTTTTGTGCGTAATTGGGTTTATTTTTTTGGTAATAAGCAGAAGGTCCTTGCTCAAATTTACTTCCCGACTCGTAGGTAATGGTTTCAAAAATTTGTAAGCTGTAGGGGTTTGTTTCATCTGGGTGCAGCTGCATTAGGTTGGCACTATGAAGTGTTGCCCATTGGCACTTAGCCGTAAGTGCACAGGCAATTGTGCTCACATCAGAAAAGCCCACCAGCCATTTAGGCTTGGCCTCTTTTATGGCGTTAAAATCCAGTAGTGGCAATATTTCCATTGCCAGCTCTCCGCCCATTGGCGGCATAATGGCGGCAACCTCATCGTCTAGCAAAAAGCCCATTAATTGCTTGGCATGCGCTTTTGCATCTAATTCATCGCGGGGTTTATTTTGGCGTAAAAACTCCCCTTCTACTACCTCGTAACCACGGTGTTTTAAACCGTCTATCACTCTATCTAATCGTGCATGGTATTTTTCTTTTAAGCCCGACGAAAGCGAGCAAATAGCAATTTTAGAGCCTACTTTTAAAGGCGCTGGATAAAGTATATTAGCCATGAATGTTCCTTTTAATAAAGTGATTCCACTGTGTAAAAGCCGTTATGCATTTACACATTACCTATATGAATGTACCTATATCAACACGCACACTCTTTATGCAATATGAATAAGCGTAGAGTGTGTTTAGCATTTATGCAGTCACCATTTTATTTATAAATTTTTTAACGGGTAATGGCACGCGCTTTTTTAGCAATCCAATTATGCCAATCCGTTTAACTCAGCTCTTTATTTCGAGGGGTGGTGTTATATATGGGGTTTATGAGGATAAGTTGGCATTAGCTAGTTTTTAGGCATAAAAAAACCGATGCAATCGCATCGGTTTTTGCTTGTACATTACTGTGAGCTAAATATTAAAGATACTCAACGTCAATGATTTCGTACTCAACGTCGCCTTTAGGCGTTTTAATGGTCACAGCATCATCTGTTTGTTTACCAATTAAACCGCGCGCAATCGGTGAGTTAACAGAAATTAAGTTATTTTTAATATCTGCTTCGTCATCACCCACAATACGGTAGGTTACTTCGGCATCTGTTTCTACATTTACAATAGTGACAGTAGTACCAAAAATAACTTTACCTGTATTAGGCATTTTAGTTACGTCAATAATTTGCACATTTGAAAGCTTAGCTTCAATTTCTTGAATACGGCCTTCACAAAAACCTTGTTGCTCACGCGCTGCGTGGTATTCAGCGTTTTCTTTTAAGTCACCATGTTCACGTGCAATCGCAATATCATTTACGATTTTAGGACGGGTAACTGTTTTTAATTCGTTAAGCTCTTCGCGCAGTAACTCTGCGCCACGAACTGTCATCGGAATTGATTGCATACTTTTCTCACTTAACACCAAGGCCTAGTGGCCTTGGTACATTTCCTTAGTTCAATCGCTGGTGTAGCTCTTGAACTGACGTCACTTTACTACGGTCGTCCGCTTGGTTAGCAGTACAGTTAGCAAATGCCGCGTTCAAGGTTGTCGTGTAGTTGGTTTTGTTTTGCAATGCACCACGACGCAACACCTTCGAATCTTCGATCGCTTGGCGACCTTCGGTGGTATTTACGATATAGCTGTACTCTTTATTCTTGATGTTATCAAGAATATGCGGGCGGCCTTCATATACTTTGTTTACACGGCGTACTTCAATACCGGCCTCTTTTAAAGCCTCTGCTGTGCCACCTGTTGCATCAATTTCAAAACCAAGGTCTGTCATGGTTTTAGCAAGTTCTACAACACGAGACTTATCGCTGTTACGAACAGATAGTAACGCGCGACCACCGCGTGGTAAAGTGTTGCTTGCACCTAATTGTGCTTTTGCGAACGCTTCGGCGAAAGTATCGCCAACACCCATCACTTCACCTGTAGAGCGCATCTCTGGGCCACGGATAGGATCCACACCTTGGAACTTAGCAAACGGTAAAACAACTTCTTTAACGCTGTAATACGGTGGAATTACTTCTTTAGTAATGCCTTGGCTTGCTAAAGACTGACCCGCCATACAACGCGCGGCTACTTTTGCAAGTGCAATACCGGTCGCTTTAGATACAAACGGTACAGTACGCGCCGCACGTGGATTCACTTCAATTAAGTACACTTTGCCATCTTTTACAGCAAATTGTGTATTCATTAAGCCCACTACGCCAAGCTCAAGTGCCATATCGGTTACTTGTTTGCGCATAACATCTTGCACTTCTTGTGATAAAGAGTGTGCAGGTAATGAACATGCTGAGTCACCCGAGTGAACACCCGCTTGCTCAATGTGCTCCATTATACCGCCAATAATTACTTGCTCGCCGTCACAAATTGCATCAACGTCCACTTCGATTGCGTTATCTAAGAAGTGATCAAGTAGTACCGGCGCTTCATTTGAAGCTTGTACCGCTTCGGTCATGTAACGACGTAAGTCTTGCTCATCGTAAACAATTTCCATTGCACGGCCACCCAGTACGTACGATGGACGCACAACAAGTGGAAAGCCAATTTCACCTGATTTAAGTAATGCTTCTTCAGTTGATGTAACTGTTGCGTTTTCTGGTTGTAGTAAATCAAGACGCTCTACTAACTGCTGGAAACGCTCACGGTCTTCTGCGCGGTCAATCGCATCTGGTGAAGTACCAATTACTGGCACACCATTCGCTTCAAGTTCACGTGCTAGTTTAAGTGGTGTTTGGCCACCGTACTGTACAATCACACCTTTTGGTTTTTCAACACGTACAATTTCTAATACGTCTTCGAGTGTAATTGGTTCAAAGAATAGACGGTCAGAGGTATCGTAATCGGTAGAAACCGTTTCAGGGTTACAGTTAACCATTATGGTCTCATAGCCGTCTTCGCGTAGCGCAAGGGCTGCGTGCACACAACAGTAGTCAAACTCAATGCCTTGGCCGATACGGTTAGGACCGCCGCCAATAACCATGATTTTGTCTTTGTCTGACGGGTTCGCTTCACACTCTTCATCGTACGTTGAGTACATGTAAGCTGTGTCTGAGCTAAATTCAGCAGCACAGGTATCAACACGCTTGTACACAGGTACAATGTTTAACTGATGACGCTTTTTGCGAATTTCGGCTTCAGATACACCAGCAATTTCAGCAATACGTGGGTCGGCGAAGCCTTTACGCTTAAGTTTACGTAAAAACTCGGCATTTAAGCCGGCCATGCCACCTTCAGCAATTTTAGCTTCGTCTTTTAAAATGTCTTCTATTTGTACTAAGTACCAAGGATCAACTTTGGTAAGTTCAAATACCTCTTCTACGCTCATACCGTGGCGCATTGCATCGGCAATGTACCAAATACGCTCAGCGCCTGGCTCGCGTAGTTCACGGATGATTTTTTCGCGCGCTTTCGGGTCATCAAGTGCCACAATTGGGTTAAAGCCCGTTGCGCCTACTTCAAGACCGCGTAATGCTTTGTGTAACGATTCTTGCTGGTTACGACCAATCGCCATTACTTCGCCCACTGATTTCATTTGCGTTGTTAAGCGATCGTTCGAGCCGGCAAATTTTTCAAAGTTAAAGCGAGGAATTTTTGTTACTACGTAGTCGATTGATGGCTCAAATGACGCTGGTGTTTTGCCACCTGTAATGTCGTTTTGAAGCTCATCTAACGTGTAACCAATTGCTAACTTAGCGGCAATTTTAGCAATAGGGAAACCCGTTGCTTTAGATGCCAGTGCTGATGAGCGAGATACACGTGGGTTCATCTCAATGATAACCATACGGCCATCATCAGGGTTTACACCAAACTGTACGTTTGAACCACCGGTTTCAACACCAATTTCACGCAGTACCGCCATAGAGGCATTACGCATTAATTGATATTCTTTGTCGGTTAGCGTTTGTGCTGGTGCAACGGTGATTGAATCACCAGTGTGTACACCCATTGGGTCAAAGTTTTCGATAGAACATACAATGATACAGTTGTCTTTTTTGTCGCGAACAACTTCCATTTCATATTCTTTCCAGCCAATCAGTGATTCATCAATCAACAACTCACTTGTTGGTGATAAATCTAGGCCGCGCTCACAGATTTCGTTAAATTCTTCCATGTTGTAAGCCACACCGCCACCGGTGCCACCCATAGTGAAAGAAGGACGAATAATACACGGAAAACCAATACGTGTTAGCGTATCGTGTGCTTCATCCATAGAGTGAGCAATTTCAGCACGTGGACATTCAAGGCCAATGTTTTTCATGGCTACGTCAAAGCGTTCACGGTTCTCTGCTTTGTCGATTGCATCAGCGGTTGCGCCAATTAGCTCAACGCCGTGTTTAGCCAGTACACCGTGCTTATCTAAATCAAGTGCACAGTTTAATGCAGTTTGACCACCCATTGTTGGTAGTACTGCATCTGGCTTTTCTTTTTCAATAATTTTTTCTACCACTTCCCAATGAATAGGTTCGATGTACGTTGCATCGGCCATTTCTGGGTCAGTCATGATAGTTGCTGGGTTTGAGTTAACTAATATAACTCTAAAGCCTTCTTCTCTAAGTGCTTTACACGCTTGAGCACCAGAGTAATCAAATTCACAAGCTTGACCAATTACAATTGGGCCTGCGCCTAAGATAAGAATGCTTTTTAAATCGGTACGTTTTGGCATTATTACTCCAGTTAAATTAGTTATTACGCGCTTGCATCAGGTCGATGAAGTGGTCAAATAATGGGGCAGCATCGTGCGGGCCTGGGCTTGCTTCTGGGTGACCTTGGAAGCTAAACGCTGGCTTATCAGTACGATGAATACCTTGTAGTGTTCCATCAAATAACGATTTGTGCGTGGCACGTAAGTTACTTGGTAGTGTGTCTTCATCGGCAGCAAAACCGTGGTTTTGTGCGGTGATCATTACTACATCGCGGTCTAAGTCTTTTACTGGGTGGTTACCACCGTGGTGGCCAAATTTCATTTTTACTGTTTTAGCACCTGAGGCCAGTGCTAATAATTGATGCCCTAAACAAATACCAAAAATTGGTGTGTCGGTTTCTAAAAAGGTTTTAATTGCATCAATAGCGTAAGTACATGGCTCTGGATCGCCAGGACCATTAGATAAGAAGATACCATCTGGGTTTAAAGCAAGTACATCGGCGGCTGAGGTTTGCGCTGGTACAACGGTTAATTTACAACCGCGATCAACTAGCATACGTAAAATATTACGTTTAACACCGAAGTCGTAGGCTACTACATGAAACTTTTCATCATCGCTGCTAAGGGTTTTAAATCCTTGGCCTAATGTCCAGCTTGATTCGCGCCACTCAAAATTTTCCTTGGTTGAGACAACTTTTGCTAAATCCATACCTTTTAAACCTGGGAAGGTTTGCGCGGCTTGTAACGCTTTGTTTTCGTCTAACTCGTCACCGGCAATAATACAGCCGTTTTGTGCGCCTTTGTCGCGCAAAATACGGGTAAGCTTTCTGGTGTCGATGTCCGCAATACCTAAAATATTACGTTGTTTTAAGTAATCATCTAACGATTGCTCGTTACGAAAGTTACTTGCTAGCAGTGGCAAATCACGGATCACTAGGCCTTTAGCCCAAATTTGATTCGCTTCTTCGTCTTCGCTGTTGGTACCCGTATTGCCGATATGTGGGTACGTCAAAGTTACGATTTGTTCCGCGTATGATGGATCAGTCAAAATTTCTTGATAACCAGTCATAGACGTATTGAATACTACTTCACCGACTGACATGCCGTCAGCGCCGATTGCAGTACCGCGAAACACTGTGCCGTCTTCTAGGACTAACAGAGCGGATTTAGTCAAGTTAAACCTCCTAACAGTAAAAAACGGGAGTAAGCAAATGCTTAACACCCCGCCAATACCCAGAGGGAGCGTCAAAACCAGATTTTTTTGTGAGCTTAAATTGTTTTACGCAGTCTTAAATGATGCCGATATAAAACGCTAAACCTTCAATCATTTTTCTTGCCTAAAACTCTTTTCATTCCCACTGAAACCCCTGGTTTTACTAGCCACTTGGGTATAATTGGAAACACGCATTTAGTAATTTTTGGCAAATTGGCTGCATTCTACATGAAGATGCTATTTAGGTCTAACGTTATTTAGATAAACACTACAAATAAGTCGCTTTAGGCAAAAATAGACCCAAACAGCTAAAAAAGTAACTAAACTACTTCAGATCTAGCACATCTTGCATATCATAAAGTCCTGCTGGTTTATTTTGTAACCACTGCGCAGCCCTTATAGCTCCTAATGCAAAGGTCATTCGCGAACTTGCTTTGTGGGTTAATTCAAGCCTTTCGCCCATAGTTGCGAAATAGGCGGTGTGTTCACCTACTATGTCCCCGCCTCTTAGTACTGAATAGCCAATTTCATTTTGTGATTTTGCGGTTTCTACTTGGCTGCGGTCGTATACCGCTACTTCATCGTGATCCCACCCTTTAGCCTGTGCAATAGATTCACCAATGGCTAATGCTGTGCCCGAGGGCGCATCTATTTTATGACGATGATGCGCTTCAAAAACTTCTATATCTAGGTCATCACCAAACTTAGTGGCCGCTGTTTGCACTAGGTTAAGTAGCACATTAACGCCAACGCTGTAGTTACGCGCAAACACAATAGGAATATGTTTAGCAGCATTTTCTAATAATGCCATGTCTTCGCTAGTTAAACCTGTGGTGCCTATAACCATAGGCAGTTTTTTATCGAGCGCTGTTTTTAAGTGATTGCGCATACCTGCTGGTAACGTAAAGTCGATAAGTACATCAACATCAGCAACCTTGCTCTCGTCGCTAAAGCTAATGGCTTTGTCGGCTGCACTGTTTACTTGATTTACATTAATACCCAATAACGATGAGCTGCTGCGAACATACGCACCACCAAGTTGTGTTTGCTCTTTAATTGTCGCGGCTTCTAATAGGGCTAAGCCCATTCTGCCGTTAGCACCAAAAACACCTATTCGATTCATTGTTATTGCCTTAATCTGATTTAGTTGGATCTGTTGTTGCGTACCCTGACTAATTTGCCGCCCTAAACTTGCTTTGAGCAATTATTAGCCGCATATAATCGCACACCGGTAGATATTATCTAAAAGTCGTGCAATAGTCAGGTAAGCCCTTAATTAAATAATAATAACAATACCAGTTTACTTTAGCCATCTATACATTTAAACTTCTCTTTCGCGTCGATTTGGTCTTTGGCTTGCGGGCGCTGTGGTCATCTACTTTTCTATTAAAGAGTGATCTACTAAATTCAGCTAAAAGAGGAGTTTTGGCTGTGGTTATACTAACTGGTTATGAGGAATACAATGCAGCCAACATTTAATAAAAACAAAGCAATTCTATCTTTGCTTCCCCTTCTTACCTTTGTAGCCCTTTTTTTAGGCTCAGGTTTATATTTACAATCGCAAGGGGTTGATTACGCTTTTTACCAGCTCCCAGCGCCGGTTGCTATACTACCCGCTATTATGCTTGCCTTTATTTTAAACAAAGGCACTGTAAACCAATGTGTTGAAACCTTTATTAAAGGCGCAGGACACAACAACATTATTACCATGTGTTTAATTTACTTACTTGCCGGTGCATTTTCGGCAGTAGCAAGTGCCACCGGTGGTGTGGATGCGGTTGTAAACGCTGGCTTGTCACTTATTCCCCCGTCGCTGTTATTACCTGGGCTATTTTTAATTGCTGCGGTTGTCTCTACTGCAATGGGTACATCAATGGGTACCATTGGTGCTATAGGGCCAATTGCTTATGCGGTATCCGTTAAAACAGGCATCGACCCTGCCCTAATGGCCGGTACTATAGTATCGGGCGCAATGTTTGGTGATAACCTTTCTATTATTTCAGACACAACCATTGCTGCAACGCGTACGCAAGGCTGTGAAATGAAAGACAAGTTTAAAGAAAACTTAAAAATAGCGGTTCCTGCTGCCGTATTAACCATTGCTTTGCTGCTTTATTTAACACCTGCTCCACAAGCAGTAGAAACTAAAGATTTTGATTTATTATTAGTGCTGCCTTATGCCTTTATTTTAGTATTGGCTGTTGCCGGTATGAACGTGTTTGTCGTGCTATTTAGCGGTATTGTATTTGCTGCGCTAATGGGCTTTACCGGCAGCTACGAAGGCGCAAGCTTTGTAAAAGATATTTACAAAGGCTTTACCGATATGCAGGAAATATTTTTACTTTCTATGTTTATTGGTGGCTTATCTGAATTCATTCGTATTAACGGCGGCCTTGATTTTCTGGCACAAAAAATTCAAGCCATTACAAAAGTGATTGCCAAGTGGCACCGCAAAGTAGCTGATCAGCTTGGTATAGCTGCGTTGGTATTAACCAGCAACGTGTGTATAGCCAATAACACGGTATCAATTATTGTTGCAGGTCCTATTGCTAAAAAACTTGCTGATGATGGCGAAATAAGTGGTAAACGCTCTGCAAGTTTACTTGATATTTTTGCTTGTGTTACGCAAGGCTCACTGCCCTATGGTGCTCAAGCATTACTGTTAGGTGCTACGTTTAAAATTAGCCCGTGGGAAGTATCAACGTCATCTTACTATTGCTTTATTTTAGCTTTTACTGCCATTGCCGTTATTTGTTTGCGCCGCAATAAAGCCTAAATTTTGTGCAAAATCTTATGTTGCAGCTTAATAAATAAGCTGCAACATATGTTAAAATAATAATCTACATATCAATACCTTGTGCTATAATGCGCGCTTTCGCGTGTCACTAAAATTATAGTTAAATACAGATTATGAAATTTAAAAAATTACTTCCCCTCGTTACCCTTACGTCAATCGCTTTATCATCTTCTGCCCTTGCTGCTAATTGGAGCAGTACCGCATTACATGTTAATAATGGCGACCAAAAAAACCCATTTACCAAGCAAGAATCAGACACTACTGTTTACTCGCTGCAACATGCATCGGGCTATGATTACGGTGATAACTTTTTCTTTATTGATTACAGCAAAGACGATACAACCGACGGCTACCAAGATAGCGACTTTTACGGCGAATGGTATTCAACGCTAAGCTTATCGGCTATTAGCGGTGAGAAAATTGGCGCTGGTGCATTACTAGATGTAGGCCTTACTGGCGGAATTAACGTTGCCGGCGATGCCAAAATGATGAAATACCTACCGGGTGTTAAATTAAGCTGGGATGTACCTGGGTTCAACTTTTTTCAAACACTTGTCACTGCCTATATTGATGACAGTGAAGGCGTAGCAAAAGGCGGTGCCCCTATTGAAACTAACAGCTGGATGTTTGATGTAGCCTTTGAATACCCGTTTACCCTAGGCTCGCAAAAATTTAGCTTTAAAGGACACGCTGAATACATTGCAGAGCGCGAAGATGAGTTTGGTAACGACGTAGAAGCGTGGATACTTGCACAGCCTATTTTAGTATGGGATATGGGCCACGCGTTAGAAATGAAAGAAAACACCCTATTACTGGGTATGGAACTGCAATACTGGCATAACAAGCTAGGCACTGAGGTCACTGAATCGGTTCCACAAATACACGTTGAGTGGACTTTTTAAGCCCAGACAGTGTAAAACAGAGTCAACATTACTTTTAAACGGAGCACTTAAACAGTGCTCTTTTTTTTGCCATGAAAACTATTTAATTGAACAGCCTTTAATACTTAGTTATTGTCTTACTTTAATTAAAGCCGTGTGCTTGCCTTTAATAGGAGTAAGGAAATGCCAGCGATTAAAGTTATTTGTTTGTCTGCATTATTAGCCTTTACTAATAATGCATTTTCCAGTACTACAGAACCCTCTAAAACCCTCTCTTACGATGCACTTTTAACAAATTACCAGTATGATTTTAAAGTAAATTATTTTGATATTGCATCACAAAAGCAATCGCTAAAAATGGCGTATATTTATTTAAAACCCACACAAAAAAATATGCCAACAGTGACGCTAATGCACGGTAAAAACTTTAATGCCGACTACTGGAGCCCCACAGCCCGTTACTTACAGTCGCTTGGGTTTGGGGTGCTGATCCCCGATCAAATTGGTTTTGGTAAGTCTTCAAAGCCCGCTAACTATCAATATTCATTTGCGGCGCTTGCGCATCATACACATGCATTAATGGACTCGCTAAAGCTTGAAAAGTCGATTGTTGTTGGCCACTCTATGGGGGGAATGCTAGCGAGCCGTTTTGCATTAATGTACCCAGATACAACCACTAAACTGATTTTGCTTAATCCAATAGGGCTTGAAAACTACTTACACTATGTAAAATACGAAGACACCAACTTTTTTTATAAAAATGAGCTTAACAAAACGCCCGAAGGTGTTAAAAAGTACCAGCAAAAAAACTATTACGACGGTCAATGGAATGCTCAGTATTCAGCATTAACCGACTTTATTACAGGCCAAATACAAGGCCCAGATAAAGAGCAAATTGCCTGGGTTAACGCTAAAACCTACGATATGATTTTTACCCAACCGGTGATCACTGAATTTAAAGACTTAACCGTGCCCGTTAAATTAATTATTGGTACGCGTGACAGAACAGGCCCTGGCCGAAACTGGAAAAAAGACGGGATAGATTATCAGCTGGGGCGTTACGACAAATTAGGAAAACACGCTGCTGCGCTTATTCCTGATGCGCAACTGTTTGAGCTTGATAATTTAGGTCATTTACCGCAAGTAGAAGATTTTGAGCGATTTAAGGCAGTGTTTAAACAAGCATTAAGTGAGTAATAGCTTGATGCTTAATAAAATAAAGCCCCTGTAAGTAAACCGCTTATAGGGGCTTTTTATATAAAAACTAATTTACAGCGTACATTGCGGGTTTTTACCCTGCGATTTAGCCGTACTTTGCTCGCTAAGAGCTTCGCTCATTTGTGCTTGTAAATTATTAATTCGATTGCTCGGTGCAGGGTGAGTAGATAAAAACTCAGGTGTGCTACCACTGCCTGCTGCGCTCATATTTTGCCAAAGCGTGACCGACTCTTGTGGGTTAAAGCCAGCCTGCGCCATTAAATCTAAGCCAATGGTATCGGCCTCTGATTCGTGTGAACGGCTAAACGGTAAAACTACGCCGTACTGCGCCCCTAAACCTAAACCTTGCATAATTTCGTTGCGGTATTGTACGTTGCCCATTTCAAGCGCTGCGCTGCCTAATTGCATACCAGTATCTAAAATTGAGCTTTGTGATACACGCTCATTTGAATGCTCTGCTATGACGTGGCCCACTTCGTGCCCTAGTACGGTTGCAAGCTGATCTTGATTGGTGGCTATTTTTAATAACCCCGTATGAACACCGATGTAGCCACCAGGTAATGCAAAGGCATTTGCCGACTCATCTTCAAATACCACGACTTCCCAATTTTGTGAGGCGTATTCTTTTGGTAAAACAGCCACGACCTTTTCAGCAATACAATTTACATACGCATTGGTTTTTGCATCTTTATTGATTGGCTGTGACTCCTTCATTTGAGCAAAACTTGCGGTGCCCATTTCACTCATTTGTTGCTCTGAATACAGCGCAATTTGAGTACGCCCCGTAGGCGATGTTTTACAGCCGGCTAAAACTGCGGTTGCGAGTAAGGCAAGGGCTAGTTTTTTCATGGTGTTTCCTTCAAGTCTTTAATTTTTATTAGTTGTAGAATAGCAAACACAGTGCCAGTTTAGAATCTTTGCTCCTTATTACGCCGCTTTTTATTTTTAATAAATAAATGACCTTGCCAGACAAACTAAGTTTATACCCTTGCATAGCCCTGTTACACTATAAGCCTTGTTTTTAGTGAATGTTGAGTGACTACATGGACGCCTCGGCCTCGTCTTTTAATACCCGAATTTTGTTACCCTTGTTAGCCAGTATTGTTGCTATTACGCCGCTGGCTATAGACATGTACTTACCGGCCATGTTGGTTATTGCGAACGATTTACAAACCACTATGCCAAATGTACAAATTTCGCTAAGTATTTATTTGGCTGGCTACTCGCTAGGCATGTTATTTTTTGGCCCTATTGCCGATCAACTCGGTCGACGAAAACTAGCCCGGACTGGCTTAACCTTATTTGGTGCAAGCTCATTTGCGCTGGCTTTTACCACCGAAATACACACCTTTTGGGTACTTAGAGCCGTGCAAGCATTCACCGGCGCGGCAGCTACGGTGGTTGTGCCTGGCGTAATTAGGCATATTTATCAAAAAAACACCGCTAAGGGCATGTCGTATGTATCTATGATTATGATGGTAGCGCCCTTAGTTGCCCCCTCTGTGGGGTCGTTTATTTTAGGGTTCTCGGTATGGTCAACTATATTTTTGGTTCTTGCTGCCTATAGCTTTTTAATTTTAGCGTTTGTACAAGTGTATTTAATTGATATCCCCATTCATAAAAATGAGAAAAAAGGCCTAGCCTTGTTTTTCGACAGCTATAAAACGGTACTTAGTAATAAAGATGCACGTGCAGACATATTAAGCTCTATGTTTGTCTCGTTTGGCTTTTTTTGCTTTTTAACCTCAGTGCCTTTTGTATACCTAGATTTATATAATGTATCTGAGCAATTATTTGGGATTTTATTCGCATTTAATGTCATGGCACTTATGTGTGGTAACTTTTTAAATACCCGAATTGTACCAAGAATTGGCTCTCGAAAAATGCTGTACATAGGGCTTGTATGTGGCTTTGCCTCTGGGCTGGCACTGCTTACGTTTAGCTTGTTGCAGCTTTCTTTATATTACATTGTAGCGGCCATTGCGCCTTTAATGATGAGCCTAGGGGTAACAGCAAGCAATGCTGATTCATTAATATTAATGAAGTTTGAAAAAAACACCGGTACCGCCACCGCTGTTATTGGAACGCTGCGCTTTGGCAGTGGCGCGCTCGTTGGCCCATTGCTTGCTGTGGTGCATGCAAAAAGTGCTGTGCCGTTTTCAAGCTTAATGTTTAGCGCCGTGCTATTAACTATGCTGGTGCAGTTAATCCACTATAAAATAGACAAAAAAAATGCCTCATAATGAGGCATTTTTTATAAACAGTGACTAATTAAGCGTCTGCTGCTTTAGATACCATAACCATTGCAGGGCGTAATAAACGACCATTTAATGTGTATCCTTTTTGCATTACTGCAAGTACCGTGTTTGGTGAAACATCGTTACTTGGTTGGATAGACATTGCTTGGTGGAATTCTGGATTAAATTGCTCACCTTGTGGGTTAACAATTTCAACGCCAAACTTTGCAACCGCATCGTTAAAGCTTTTAACTGTCATATCAATACCTTCAAGCAATGGCTTTAAGGTTTCATTTTCTTTATCAGAAAACTCAATAGCGCGCTCTAGGTTATCGATTACTGGAAGTAATTCGTTAGCAAACTTTTCCAGTGCAAATTTATGTGCTTTTTCTACATCTTGTGCAGCACGACGACGAATGTTATCTACATCTGCGGCGGCGCGTACAACGCTGTCTTTTTGATCCGCAATGGTTTGCTTAGCAGCTTCAAGCTCTGCGTATAGCATTGCAATTTCAGCTTCAGGGCTTTGCTCTTGGTCTGCTTCGTGTTGCTCTGCGGCTTCTACTGCTGCTTCAACATCAGCTTCCATTTGAGCTACTTCTTCGTTTAGTTCTACTTCTTGCTCTGGGTTTTGTGTCTGCTCAGACATAAAATACGTGCTCCAATTCTTTACAACTGCGGTAATTATGGGGATTGAATAAAAAGATTCAAGAGTTAGATGGCTCTAATAATTTAAATTCTTGGATTAATTGTTCAATTTGCGCCGATTTAGGGCAAATTACGCAAAAGCGGCTTTGATACTCTTGATTTTGAAAGTACGGCACACTAATTACTATCAGCTCATTGCACTCTGTAAACGGTAAGTTTTCAGTGTTTAAAACTGATACACCGTTTTTAAACGCGAGTTTATCTTCGACAAAATTTAAAAATGAAACGCCAATATTTAAGCTTTGTTCGCAATCGACCTTTTTATATAGATAGTTTTCGCCTACTACAATACTGTTATCTGATCCAAGCTTATGACTAAGCTGGCGCGTCCACTGTGTCAGTGAGTCATGGCAATTACGCGGTGCGGTATTTGCCATTGCTTGCATTCTGTACAAACCTTCCATTAAGGTTTGTTGGCTAAATACTGTGTTTAACCAAGTTGCAAATTGATAACGCACGGCATCTGAGGAATCATCAGGTTTGTTGATACAAATATTGTGGCTTTGCCCTGCTCTATCTATTAGCAGTACAAGCCAATCGTTAGAATCAAACTCAAGTACTTCTACTCTAAACACTTGTTGCGAGCTTGCTTGTGGTAAGCCTACACAACAACATACTTGATACTTTTTACTTAAGCCATGGGCAAGCTCCACAAGTTGTGCTTGTTGTGGCTGCCAATAATTAGCAATTTCAGCTAACGGAAAAAACTCATCAAACCAATAATCAAACCCTTGGTTTGTAGGTACACGCCCTGCCGATGTATGAGGGGAATATAACAAGCCTACTTTTTCAAGTCGCGCCATAGCATTTCGTACCGTGGCAGAACAAACCGCCATGCCTTTTTGCTTCGCTATTTTTGTTGATGGAACGGGTAACCCTTCACCATTACAATAAAGGCTCATCACTGCTGAAAAAATTTGTTGATCTCGCGGGTTTATATTCATGTTATCTACATCTTGTTGCATGAAAGAGATATCGGGGCAGTTAAAACAAATTCAAGCCTAAAGCACGCTTTAAGTGAATATGTTGTTGCATGCATTACAATAAAACACTGCTGCAACTATTTTTAAGCATTAAATACAAAAATTAAAGGGGTAATTTAATCTGTTGAGCCAATAATCAGCTCTTAGGTGAGCTTGGCAATATACAGGCGTAATTGAATCATTATCATATTGGTAAATCTGTGTTTTCAAACACTTCTGTTTTGAGTTACCCTACAAAAATATTATTACTTTTTATTGCAGCCGTTATGCACTCACCGTTTAAAACTATTGGCCTTATAGGTAAACCAAACCACCCTAAAGCTGCGGCTACGTTACAGCGTTTACATACTTTTTTATCGGCTCTTGGCTTTACCGTGATTGTAGAAAAGCGCACCGGTGGGCAGTTATCGGATGTCCCTGATACTCATCAAGTTGACCTTGTTAGCTTAGGCGAGCAAGCCGACCTTGCTATTGTTGTAGGGGGTGATGGCAATATGCTTGGTGCTGCACGCGTACTGGCACGCTTTGATGTAGCTGTAATAGGCGTAAATAGAGGTAATTTAGGGTTTTTAACCGACTTAAACCCAGAAGGCTTTGAAGGTAGCCTAGAGCAAGTTTTAAGCGGCGAATATTTAGAAGAAAAACGCTTTTTGCTCGAGGTAGAAGTATATCGCCATAACGAACTTAAAAGTGCGAATTCAGCCGTTAACGAAGCGGTGCTGCACGCCGACAAAGTTGCCCACATGATTGAGTTTGAAGCATTTATTAATAATGACTTTGTGTTTTCTCAGCGCTCTGATGGCTTAATTGTATCAACCCCTACCGGCTCTACAGCTTATTCTTTATCGGGTGGCGGGCCCATTTTAACACCTGAGCTTAATGCAATTTCGTTAGTGCCTATGTTTCCGCATACATTATCAAGCAGACCCTTAGTGGTTGATGCCGATAACGAGGTACGCTTAAAGTTAAGCCTTGAGAACACCGACAGCTTACAAGTCAGTTGCGACAGCCATGTAGTGCTTGCCGTTTTACCCGGCGATGAAGTGGTTATTAAAAAAGCCGACAGAAAACTGCGCTTAATTCACCCAAAAAACTACTCTTACTACAACGTTTTACGTACTAAACTTAATTGGGGCAGCCGTTTATACTAATTTTATTGCCAAGCGTAGTGCTTTAGCGCAAAATACAAGACAAATAAAAATTAATCAAACTAGGAATATCTAGCAATGACTTATGTTGTTATCTTTGCTTTGTTATTACTTATCACTTTGCTTGGCGCTTATATTAGAGTTGAAAACAATAGAAAAAAAGCGTTAGAAACCAAGAAAAAACAATTTAACGAACGTGTTGCCCAAGTAAACACTCGCCTCAAAACCAAGCTAAACAATTTATTAGAAGCCAAAATAATAAGACCTAAGTATGTAGCGCAAATTCAGGCAATTGTGGCCAATTTTTTTGTGGTTCAGCCCCATACTGATGAAAACCTGCAACATTTAGAAGATATTAACGACAGCTTAGTGAGCACGCTTTCGATTGAGTTTCAAAAAGCACTGCAAAGTGAAAACGCCCAAGCGCTACAAGATAATATACAGTACTTTGTGAGTGAGTTACCCCAGCAAGGCATACTATATAATAAAGCGTTTTATCATGAAATTTTGCCCTCATTGATTGTACAAATTAAAACTGACACACCTGAAAACCCAAGCGAAAGCCTTGAAAATACTGACGAAACACCTTCTGATGAAAGTACTGACTCTGATAGTCAGCTTTCTCAAAATGCGAGTGTTGCTTAAAAAGTAAAAAATTAATTTGCAAAAAACCTAAACACTGTATAAATTAACAGTTGATTCACTGGATGGATGAACAGTATGTTAATTGGTTTAGAAATTAAAAATTTTGCAATTGTAAGTAACTTAAGCACTGAGTGGCATAACGGCATGACGGCGATCACGGGTGAAACCGGCGCGGGTAAATCGATTGCCATTGATGCACTTTCACTGTGTTTAGGTGAGCGCGCTGAAGCGTCGGCGGTTCGCCCTGGCACAGATAAAGCAGAAGTGTGCGCACAGTTTGATTTAACTGCCCTTCCTCTTGCTAAAGCATTTTTAGAACAACACATGCTAACGAGTAACGACAACGAATGCCTACTTAGACGCGTTGTATGTAAAAATGGCCGCAGCAAAAGCTATATAAATGGCAGCGCTGTTACAGCAGCTCAACTTAAAGAGCTGGGACAGTATTTAATTTCTATACACGGACAGCACGCTCATCAGCACCTTTTAAAAGCTGAACACCAGCTGCAACTGCTTGACGCCTACGCAGGCCACAACCAGCTTGTAAAAGCGGTTAGCCAAAGCTTTAAATTATATGCAAACCTGCAAAAAGAATTCAAACAGCTTGAGCAACAGCAATTACAACAAGCCGCTCAAAAACAATTACTCGAATACCAAGTTGCCGAATTAGATGAGTTTGCCTTACAAGACGGCGAGTTTGAACAAATAGAAGCCGAACATTACAAGCTAAGTAATAGCCAAACCATTTTAGAAGCCTGTCAGCGCGAACTTCAACATTTATACGAAAGTGATGAGCAAAATGCCTGTTCAATGCTGCAACACAGCGCTCAGCAATTTGCCGAGCTTGCAAATTATGACGAAAGCTTAGCAAGTGTAGCTGCATTATTAGATGAAGCCGCAGTGCAAGTTGAAGAAGCAAGCAGAGAAGTAAGAAACTACGCAGAGCAGGCCGACTTAGACCCTGCAAGATTAACAGAAGTAGAAGCGCGCTTAAGTGGCGCGATGGACTTAGCCCGTAAGCATCATATAAAGCCTCAAGAGCTGGTTGAGTTTCATCTAGGTTTAACACAAGAGCTAGAATCAATTAGTAACAATAGCTCACGTTTGGCGCAATTAGACGATGAAATAACTAATGCGCTAAGTGCATACCAGCACGCCAGTGAGCAGCTAAGCGAAAGTCGCCATAAATATGCTAATACATTAAATCAATTAATTAGTGAAAGCATGGCTAATTTATCGATGGAAAATGGGGTCTTTGAAATTCAGCTTACCCAAGAAGCTGAGCGCCAACCCAATGCATTAGGTTTTGATAGCGTCTCGTTTTTGGTCTCTACTAATCCTGGGCAGCCATTGCAACCTTTAGCTAAAGTTGCCTCGGGTGGTGAGCTGTCGCGTATTAGCCTTGCCATACAGGTGATCATTGCCCAAAAAGTGACAACACCAACGCTTATTTTTGACGAAGTGGATGTAGGTATATCAGGTCCTACCGCCTCCTCTGTAGGGAAGTTACTACGCCAACTAGGAAAATCAACACAGGTTATTTGTGTAACCCATTTACCTCAGGTTGCAAGTAGTGCGCATCAGCAGTTTTTTGTAGCAAAAGAAATAGCACAAGGCGAGACCTTTACTCAAATGCTCAGCCTAAATAAAGACGGCCGTATTAATGAAATTGCACGCTTACTTGGTGGCGATAATATAAGTAAAACCGCTAAAGCAAATGCTAAAGAGCTTATTATGGCGCACGCCTAAGTTATACTTTTGCTACAACAGTGGAGAGACGTTTTAAATGCAAAGCATGCTGATAAATTTTTGCCATGTTACTGGGTGGCTACTTGTTGTTTTAAGCTTTTTACTTATCGGGTTTAGTAAGTTTAAGCACGCAGAATTTAAGCTAAAACTGTTTAGCTTTTTAAAACTTATATTGGTTTATCAAGTAACGGTGAGTGTTTGGCAGTGGTTTATTATTGGCAACATAGTAGCTAATAACCAATGGTTACTTTTATTAGCACAGATACTGTGCAGTGCAATGTGCTATTTAAGTTTACAGCGGCGAAAAAGTAAAAGCCGCCCCAACCTTGATAGTTTTTCTATGGATTAACTAACACAAGCGTTAAGAGCAAGTTCTATTTTTACCTTGCTCTTTTGCTTTGTATAATCGCTCGTCGGCCAGCTTTATGTCTTGGGCTGTGGTTGTATCTAACTGGCTTTGCACAAGCCCCATACTTATAGTTAATACCACCGATTTCCCATTCATGCGCACTGGATTTTTTTGTAATTCTGCATGAATTTTTTCTGCAATACTTTGCCCCTGATCTTTGTCGCTGTTTGGTAGTGCAATTAAAAACTCTTCACCGCCCCACCGAGAAGCAATACCTTGCTTTGGCATGCTCTTTTTTAAAATATTGGCAAGTTGGGTTAACGCTTCATCACCAAAGTCGTGGCCGTAGTTATCATTAATGTTTTTGAAATTATCAACATCAGCTAGCAAAATTACATACGGCTGCTTATTTTTTTTATGAAGATGTTTAAGCTCAGCAAGTTCTTTCATCATAAAACGTCTGTTAGGTAAATCAGTTAAGTGATCTATTGTGGCAAGGCGCTCATTTTTTTGACTCAGCGCGACTATTTTTTCATTGTATTTTTCGCGTGAGCGCTCATAAAAACCACTTAATAAAGCAACAATAATAAAAGAAATGACCACCCTTAGTGGAAGTGCTTCAGGCTGATAATCATAAATATTAAAGTTATCTGTAATAATAAAGCCGGCGATCACGGCAAATAAAAAAGCAACAATATCAAATGTTCCTTTTTTTAGGCCTCTAATAGAGTAAGTCACCGGTGATACAATAAATATCCAAATTGGCCCAGTACCTTCAGCTCCGCCCGAGATCACTAAATACAGCATTAAACAGTAAAGGTTATATAAAATGGTGGTCGCTGATTTTTCGACTGCGCGGTAAAGGCTAAAAGCCCACGCATAAAAACCAGCTGAAACTAGCAGCATAATACCAAGCACTACATCAGCATTAGACAATGCATTACACGCCATAGCGAAGGTAGCTATAAATCCGATGGTCGAAAAAAAGCGAACAATTAGCTTTCTTTCTCTGTTGTCTGAGTATGCATTCATATTATTATTTTTTATTTGCAAGCGAGCTTTAAAAGCTCATTTTCCGAGGATTTAAAAAAGAAGTTAGCAGCAAGTTTGTACTGAAATAGTACTTTAAGCAAGATTTACACGTTAATTATTGGTTAATGACAACTTTTTAATACTTTTTAATTTGAAAAAAGCAAAAAAAAGCAAGCCAGTTAGCTTGCCTTTATTATATTTAAAACTTAACGAGATAATTAAACCTCTAAATAATCCATAATACCTTCAGCAGCGTTACGCCCTTCAAAAATAGCCGTTACCACTAAATCAGAGCCTCGCACTATATCGCCACCTGCAAATATTTTCGGATTAGTTGTTTGATGAGTAAATTCACCTTGCTCTGGTGCGTTAATGCCGCCCCAGTGGTTAATTTCTACATCATACTTTTCTAACCAGTCCATTTTGTGTGGTTTAAAGCCAAACGCCATAATAACCTGGTCTGCCTCAAGTACGTGCTCAGAGCCTGGTACAACTTCCGCTCGGCTACGGCCGTTTTCATCAGGCTCACCCAGTTGTGTTTTAACCATTTTAACGCCTGCAACATGGCCATTATCATCAAGTACAATACCCGTTGGCTGTACATTAAAGGTAAAGTTTACACCTTCTTCTTTAGCGTTTTTAACTTCACGCTTAGAGCCTGGCATATTTTCTTCATCACGACGATAAGCACAAGTTACTTTAGCTGCATTTTGGCGAATAGACGTTCGCACACAGTCCATCGCGGTATCACCACCGCCAAGTACCACAACCTTTTGATTGGCCATATCAATGCACGCTTGGTTTTTTTCATCGTAACCCATAACGCGATTTGTGTTACCAATTAAAAATGGCAGTGCGTCGTGTACGCCTGGCGCGTCTTCGTTTTCAAGACCAGCACGCATACTCTGATACGTACCTACACCTAAAAATACCGCGTCGTAGTCAGCTAAAATTTCGTCCATAGTGATATCTACACCCACTTCAACGTTTAGCTTAAATTCCACACCCATTTCGGTGAAAATTTCACGGCGCTTTTGCATTACTTCTTTTTCAAGTTTAAAAGAAGGGATACCAAAAGTAAGTAATCCGCCAATTTCTGGGTGACGGTCAAAAACCACTGGCTTTACACCGTTACGTACTAAAATATCTGCACACCCTAAACCAGCCGGACCCGCACCAATAATAGCCACTTTTTTATCCGTCCATGTCACGTATGACATGTCTGGTTTCCAGCCCATTTTAAATGCGGTATCGGTAATGTATTTTTCAATATTACCTATCGTTACTGCGCCAAACTCTTCATCAAGCGTACATGAACCTTCACACAGTCTGTCTTGTGGACATACGCGTCCACACACTTCAGGTAAACTGTTTGTTCGATGAGAAAGCTCAGCCGCTTCTAAAATACGGCCAGTTCTAATTAGTTTTAACCACTGTGGAATGTAGTTATGCACTGGGCATTTCCATTCACAGTAAGGGTTACCACAATCTAAACAACGGTCAGCTTGTGAATTTACCTGATTCTCAGAAAAGGGTTCGTAAATTTCCACGAAAGATTTTTTACGCGACGAGATTGGTTTTTTGCGCGGATCAACACGCTGCACGTCTATAAATTGATATACATTTTCGCTCATACTGCCCCCTTATTGCGCTTGAACACGAAGTTCTGCGCTACTGCGAGCGCGGTGCCCGAGTAAACTTTTTACATCACTTGATTTTGGTTTAACTAGTTTGAACATAGGTAAGTACAGTTCAAAATTAGCTAAAATGGTTTCTGCTCGACATGAACCCGTTAGCTCTAAATGCTCGGCAATTAGGCCACGCAAATGCTCTTGGTGCGAACTTAAATCATCAAGTGTTACTACTTCTACAAGCTCTGGATTAATGCGTTTTTCAAAGTCACTTCGCTCATCTAAAATATAAGCAAAACCACCTGTCATACCCGCACCAAAGTTAACGCCTACATTACCTAGCACACATACAACGCCGCCAGTCATGTATTCACAGCCGTTATCACCTACGCCTTCAACAACGGCTTGCACGCCAGAGTTACGCACTGCAAAACGCTCACCAGCACAGCCTGCGGCAAATAACTTACCACCTGTAGCACCGTACAAACATGTGTTACCAGCAATAGTCGCTTTATGACTTTCAAACGATGATCCCAGTGGTGGGCGTATAACAAGCTTACCACCAGCCATGCCTTTACCCACGTAGTCGTTTGCATCGCCAATAAGGGTCATTTCAAGGCCACCGGCATTCCAAACACCAAATGATTGCCCTGCTGTACCATGTAGCTCAATAGATACTGGATCTGCTGCCATACCTTGATTGCCGTGCTTAGAGGCTATGTAACCCGACAGCATTGCGCCCACTGAACGGTCTGTATTACATATGCGGCTCACGAGCGAAATACCCGATGAGGTATCAATCGCTTGTTGCGCTTTACCTAGTAACGTTTCGTTAAGTTCACCTAAATAGTGCGAGCTATTTGGTGCGCTACAAAATAAGGTTTCGCCCGTTGGGTTATTTGGCTGAGCAATTACAGACGATAAATCTATTTTCTTTTGCTTCGCTGTTTTACCTTCAATCGCTTCTAATAAGTCTAAACGGCCAATTAAGTCAGTTAGATTAGCAATACCTAAGCTTGCCATAATTTCACGTGCTTCTTGGGCTATAAACTTAAAGTAGTTCATCGCCATTTCTGGTAAGCCGTGGTAATGCTTTTGACGAAGTGTTTCATCTTGCGTTGCAACACCGGTCGCACAGTTATTTAAATGACAAATACGTAAGTATTTACAACCCAGCGCCACCATTGGGCCCGTACCAAAGCCAAAGCTCTCTGCACCTAAAATAGCGGCTTTAATGATATCTAAACCTGTTTTTAAACCACCATCTGTTTGCAGGCGAATACGGTGACGAAGACCATTTTCAACAAGCGCTTGCTGAGTTTCTGCAAGGCCAAGCTCCCACGGGCTACCCGCGTATTTAACTGACGTTAATGGGCTTGCACCGGTACCACCATCGTAACCTGAGATAGTAATTAAGTCGGCGTACGCTTTAGCTACACCTGTGGCAATTGTGCCTACACCCGGCTCAGATACTAACTTCACCGATATCATCGCTTCTGGGTTTACTTGTTTTAAATCGAATATTAGCTGGGCTAAATCTTCAATTGAGTAAATATCGTGATGCGGTGGTGGTGAAATTAATGTTACACCGGGTACCGAATAACGAAGTTTTGCAATATACGGCGTTACTTTTTCGCCTGGTAACTGCCCGCCTTCGCCAGGTTTAGCACCCTGCGCCACTTTAATTTGAATTACATCCGCATTACGAAGGTAGTGCGGCGTTACACCGAAACGACCCGAGGCAACTTGTTTAATACGTGAGTTTTTCTCGGTGTTGTAGCGCAGCTTATCTTCGCCGCCTTCACCAGAATTTGAACACCCGCCTAAGCGGTTCATTGCAATGGCAAGCGCTTCATGCGCCTCTGGAGAAAGTGCACCAATACTCATAGCTGCAGAGTCAAAGCGCTGGTATAAAAATTCAGCCGGCTCAACATCATCAATGCTAATGCCTTTTTCAGGTAATTTAAGCGCTAACATATCGCGCAGCGTTGCAATAGGACGGTTATTAACTAAATCAGCATAGGCTGCGTAGTCTTTATAATCGCCTGAACGTACGGCCTTTTGTAGCGTTTGAATAACATCTGGGTTGTAAGCGTGGTATTCACCACCGTGAACGTATTTTAATAAACCGCCATGGCTCAGTAATTTACGCTTACTAAAAGCAAGTTTATGTAGCTTTTGCTGATCAATATCAAAATCGCTAAAACAGGCGCCTTTAATACGACTTGCCACACCTTTAAAGCACATGTCTACCATAGCATCAGATAGACCAACCGCTTCAAAAAGCATTGAACAACGGTACGATGCAATTGTACTTATGCCCATTTTAGACATAATTTTGTACAAACCTTTATTAATAGCTTTTCGGTACGAAAGCGTCACTTCGCAGTACGACTTATCAATCACTTTGCTGTCGCTCATCGCAACCAGTGACTCGTATGCAAGGTATGGGTAAATTGCGGTTGCACCAAAACCAAGTAATACGGCAAATTGGTGTGCATCGCGTACGCTACCCGTTTCAATAATAATATTAGACTCACAACGTAAGTTATTATCTACTAAACGTTTTTGTACAGCACCTACCGCCATAGCAGCAGGAATTGGTAATTGGGTTTCGCTAAAGTTACGGTCAGATAAAATAAGCATTACACAGCCGGCTGCTGCTTTTTCTTGTGCAGCGTCGCAAATACGTGCAACCGCTTTTTCTAAACCTTCCTCTGCTGTGTATGTAATATCAATTTTACAGTAGCTGTAATGCTCGTCATCGGCATTAAGTAGCTGCTGCATGTCTGCATACATTAAAATTGGCGTATCAAACTGTAGGCGCTTAGCGTGGCCTGTGGTTTCATTAAATACGTTTTGCTCACTACCAATACACGTTGCCAGTGACATTACGTGGTTTTCACGCAGCGGATCGATTGGCGGGTTAGTCACTTGCGCAAACTTTTGGCGGAAGTAATCGTACAATGAACGATGCCCTTCGCTAAGTACTGCAAATGGCGTGTCATCACCCATAGAGCCGGTTGCTTCTTGGCCGTTTTCACCCATTACGCGAATAACACTATCGAGCTCTTCGTTAGTGTAACCAAACATTTTTTGGTATTTAACAAGTGTTTCGTCATCAAATGAGCGATTACCCGCATCTTGCTCGGTAAGCTCTTCAAACGGGGTTAAACGTTTAACGTTTTCTTCAAGCCATGACTTATAAGGATGACGCGATTTTAAATCTTGGTCGATTTCATCTGAGTGCCAAATCTTGCCTAATTTAGTATCAATTACTAACAGCTCACCTGGTCCTACACGGCCTTTTTCGACCACTTCATCTGCAGTGTAATCCCAAATCCCTACCTCAGAGGCAAGTGTAATAAAGCCATCTTGAGTAATAACATAGCGCGCTGGACGCAGGCCATTTCTGTCAAGGTTACAGGCTGCAAAACGCCCATCAGACATAACAATGCCCGCGGGGCCATCCCACGGTTCCATATGCATAGAGTTAAAGTCGTAAAATGCGCGTAAATCATCATCCATAGCACGGTTTTTCTGCCATGCAGGTGGCACAAGCATACGCATAGCACGGAATAAATCCATGCCACCGGCTAAAAACAGCTCCAGCATGTTATCTAAGCTTGAAGAGTCAGAGCCGGTTTCGTTTACAAACGGCGCTGCGCTTTGTAAATCAGGAATAAGTGGCGATGAAAACTTATACGAACGTGCA
Source organism: Pseudoalteromonas sp. 2CM41L (assembly GCF_023161905.1). Classification (NCBI taxonomy): domain Bacteria; kingdom Pseudomonadati; phylum Pseudomonadota; class Gammaproteobacteria; order Alteromonadales; family Pseudoalteromonadaceae; genus Pseudoalteromonas; species Pseudoalteromonas sp. 2CM41L. The sequence continues at coordinate 77,559 of NZ_JALNTN010000003.1, read as the reverse complement.
CGAGCCCATTGGCGGTTACCTTCAATGGTATTAATTTCACCATTATGCGCTAAATACCTAAATGGTTGTGCTAAAGGCCAACGCGGCTGGGTATTAGTAGAAAAACGCTGATGGAATACACAAATAGCGCTGGTCATACGAATATCAGCTAAGTCTAAATAAAAGTTAGGCAAATCTGCAGGCATCATAAGGCCTTTATAGATAGTCACTAACCCCGATAAACTCGCAATATAAAACGACTCATCCTCTGCTAAACGCTTTTCTGCACGGCGACGTGCTACATATAAACGTCGCTCTAAATCTTTAGAACGCCATCCTTCAGGCGCACTAACAAAAATTTGCTCAAAACCAGGTAATTGCTGTGTAGCAATTGGCCCTAGCATTGAAGGGTCAGTAGGCACTTCACGCCAACCGAGTATTTTAAGTGTTTCTTGTTCTAATTCTTCACATAAAACCTGTTTTGCAGCTTGTGCTAAAACGGGATCTGAATTTAAGAAAACCATGCCTACGGCGTAATTTTTACCTAAGTGCCAATTATGCTCACTCGCAATAGCACGGAAAAAACTGTCAGGTTTTTGTAGTAATAAACCACAGCCGTCACCTGTTTTACCATCGGCAGAAATACCACCGCGGTGCTGCATGCGATCAAGTCCAGTAATAGCTGTACGAATAAGCCGATGACTAGCTTGACCATTTACTTGGGCTATTAAGCCAAAGCCACAATTATCTTTTTCTAATCTTGAGTCGTATAACATAGACCCCTCCCTTGCTGCACTGTTAACGTGAATGAACTGCTCGACGATTTGCTAACAGACGCACAAAACTAGCCTCTATAGTAAATAGAGTCAATATTATTTTGAATACATATTCACATTCTTGAATATTTCTCACTTCAAGGCAAGATTTCTTTTTCACCCATAAGTTTTAACATTTAGCGCTTATTTGCGCGTTATTTTTTCATGACACTGGTGTCAATTTTAACATTTTGTAAAAACAAAGGCGTTAAAGCAATACCCTTTACGTAAACGTAAAGCACCAAAGCAGTGAATAAATATTCACTAATTTCCCACAGGTTCAGTTAACATTTAGATAGTTTAATGCGTTTTAAATAAATTAGAGGTTTAGGATCACGCTTTTTTAGCGTTCATTAGTATAGTTATTAATTGTGGTGTCGTTTTTAGTGCAGATGTAGTGAATTTTTATTTAATGCCAATTCGCTTGATTGAGCGAACTATTGTAAGGCTGGAAAAACGTGTTGATAGCTGGGCAAAAAACTCGCTATTTAGTTGTTCTAAAAAAGAATTATTTAACGCAGATAGCGACACGTTTAGCCCCGCAAAATGATTACGTCTTATTGCGCATTGATATAAAACTCATATTTTAATTAAAATTCGCGCTTATATTAAGTAGCTTTGTTGCTTACTTATCCTGACTAGGTGCACCTAAACGAGGAGCGAGGGCTGAGTTTGCTAACTATTGAGCACAAATTAATGGTTATAATCACCCACTGATGGGCTGACCAAGATATTAAGACGTAATAAAGTTATATATAGGCACAAAAAAGCCACGTAAAACGTGGCTTTAATAATCTAGCAAAGTAGCAATTACTCTGCGTCAGCTTCTTTATACTTAGCTGCAGTTTCAGTGATCAGTGGCTGTAATTCACCACGTTGAAACATTTCAATGATAATGTCACAACCACCTACTAATTCGCCCTCAACCCAAAGCTGTGGGAAAGTAGGCCAATTTGCGTATGCTGGTAACTCAGCGCGAATATCTGGATTAAGTAAAATATCAACATAGGCAAATGGTTCGCCACATGACATTAGAGCTTGTGACGCTTGTGAAGAAAAACCACAATTTGGTAATTTAGGCGACCCTTTCATGTAAAGGATAATTGGGTTTTCTGAAATCTGCTGTTTAATTTTATCAATGGTTTCCATCTACAACCTCAAAATGACGATAGCTTGATATACCTAGGGCTTGAAAATAAATCATTGTGGCCACAGATATATAACTTAAAATGGGCAAATAAAGCCGCAATTGAAATAGTCTTTAGCAATAGCATTGCTGTTTGCTTAAACTTGAGTAAAATACTCAACAATTATAGTAACACTATATTTTCGTTTGGTATAGGTAAGTGGTCTGTTCTATCAGGCATTACGTACTATCAAGCGAGTTATCAACCAAAAGAAGATGGAGATAAAAAAATGGCATTTGAACTACCGTCACTACCATATGCAATTGATGCACTTGAGCCTCATATTTCACAAGAAACTCTTGAGTATCACCACGGTAAGCACCACAACACTTACGTTGTTAAATTAAACGGTTTAATTCCAGGTACTGAATTTGAAAACAAATCTTTAGAAGAGATTGTTTGTTCATCTGAAGGTGGCGTATTTAACAACGCTGCACAAATTTGGAACCACACTTTCTACTGGAACTGTCTATCTCCAAATGGCGGCGGCGAGCCAACAGGTGCTATCGCTGACGCTATTAACGCTAAATGGGGCTCTTTTGACGCGTTTAAAGATGCATTAAACGACAAAGCGGTTAATAACTTTGGTTCTAGCTGGACATGGTTAGTTAAACTAGCTGACGGTTCATTAGATATCGTAAACACGTCTAACGCAGCAACGCCGCTTACAGACGAAGGTGTTACACCAATCCTAACTGTGGATTTATGGGAACACGCTTACTACATTGATTACCGTAACGTTCGTCCTGATTACCTTAAAGGTTTTTGGGCGCTTGTTAACTGGGAATTCGCGAACGCTAACTTCGCTTAATTAGCTATTATACGCTGATTTAAAAAGACGCCTCGGCGTCTTTTTTTATGCCTTTATAAAATTCAAACCGCCTTTATACGCGCGAAATTGCTAATTTAGCCACATGATCTTTTTTCACTTAAATTTTTAATTTTATTGCACAAAAATATCAATCTCTGACTAAACTTTAAAAAGTAAGCACCTTTTTAAAGCGGGTTTCGGAGGTTATTATGACTATTTTTGAGCACTACCAAGCACGATACGAAGCAGCACAAGAAGAAGAATACAGCATTAGCGAATTTCTAGAAATTTGTAAAAATGACAAATCAGCTTATGCCAGCGCCCCTGAGCGTTTACTTATGGCAATAGGCGAGCCGCAAATGGTTGATACTGCAACCGATGCACGTTTAAGCCGGTTATTTTCTAATAGAGTGGTTGCACGCTACCCTGCCTTTGCAGACTTTTACGGCATGGAAGATGCCATAGAACAAATTGTCTCCTATCTAAAGCATGCGGCTCAAGGCCTAGAAGAATGCAAACAAGTCCTTTATTTACTCGGCCCTGTTGGGGGAGGTAAATCTTCAATTGCAGAAAAACTAAAATATTTAATGCAACAAGTGCCTATCTATTCAATTAAAGGCTCTCCGGTAAACGATCACCCTCTCAGTCTGTTTGACCCAGTAGAAGATGCCAGCGTTCTCGAAAAAGAATACGGTATTAAACCACGTTATTTAAAAACGATTATGTCGCCATGGGCTGGTAAACGATTAAAAGAATTTAACGGCGATATTAGCCAATTTAGAGTCGTCAAACGCTACCCCTCTATTTTAAATCAAATAGGTATAGCCAAAACCGAACCCGGTGATGAAAATAATCAAGATATTTCTGCATTGGTGGGCAAAGTAGATATTCGCCAGCTTGAGCACTTTGCTCAAAACGACCCCGATGCCTACGCTTACTCAGGCTCTTTATGTTTAGCAAACCAAGGTTTAATGGAGTTTGTAGAAATGTTTAAAGCCCCTATCAAGGTGCTGCATCCACTCCTTACCGCAACGCAAGAGGGTAACTACAACGGTACCGAAGGTATTAGCGCTCTGCCCTTTAACGGCATGATTTTAGCCCACTCAAATGAGTCAGAATGGCAAACATTCAAAAATAATAAAAACAATGAAGCGTTTTTAGATCGTGTTTATATTGTAAAGGTCCCTTATTGCCTGCGCGTGACCGAAGAAATAAAAATTTACGACAAACTTATTCAGCATAGTGAACTTGCCAGTGCACCGTGTGCACCAGGTACGCTTAAAGCGTTAGCGCAATTTACTACCTTATCTCGATTAAAAGAGCCTGAAAACTCTAGTATTTACTCAAAAATGCGGGTCTATGATGGTGAAACCCTAAAAGATACCGACCCTAAAGCAAAGTCTTACCAGGAGTATCGTGATTACGCAGGGGTAGATGAAGGCATGACCGGCCTTTCCACTCGTTTTGCTTTTAAAATTTTGTCGCGCGTATTTAATTTTGATACCACTGAGGTTGCAGCTAATCCAGTGCATTTATTTTATGTTTTGGAGCAACAAATAGAGCGTGAACAATTTAGCGCCGAAGTGGAAGAGCGCTATTTAAGTTTTTTAAAAGGCTATTTAATTCCGCAATATGTTGAGTTTATTGGTAAAGAACTACAAACCGCATATTTAGAGTCATACTCTGAATATGGCCAAAATATTTTTGACCGCTATGTGATTTATGCTGATTTTTGGATACAAGATCAAGAATACAGAGACCCAGATACAGGACAGTTATTTGACCGCGCCTCGTTAAATGCAGAACTTGAAAAAATAGAAAAACCCGCCGGCATTTCTAATCCCAAAGATTTTAGGAACGAAATAGTTAACTTTGTATTACGTGCACGCGCTCACAATAATGGTAAAAACCCGTTATGGACAAGCTACGAAAAACTACGCACTGTGATTGAGAAAAAAATGTTCTCAAATACCGAAGATCTACTCCCTGTTATTTCCTTTAATACAAAAACCTCCGCTGAGGATCAACAAAAACACGAGGACTTTGTTAACCGCATGGTTGAAAAAGGCTACACGCAAAAACAAGTGCGTTTACTTTCTGAGTGGTATTTACGGGTTAGAAAATCGCAGTAACCTTCATGTAGTTTAGGGGGAACAGTATGGCGCATTTTATAGATAGACGCTTAAATGGTAAAAACAAAAGCACGCTTAATCGTCAGCGCTTTATTAGGCGCTATAAAAAGCAAATAAAAGAAGCAGTGTCTGATGCGGTTAATAAACGCAGCGTTACCGACTCAAGTTCAGGGGAGAGTATATCTATCCCGCAACGAGATATTAGCGAGCCCATTTTTCACCAAGGTAAAGGGGGCGACAGAGAACAAATTCACCCTGGCAACGATCAATTTTCAACAGGTGACAAAATTGAGCGCCCTAAAGGCGGCCAAGGTGGTGGCGCAGGCGATGGCGATGGCGATGCAAGTGATTCAGGCGAAGGCCAAGATGACTTTGTGTTTTCTATTTCTAAAGATGAATACCTTGATTTACTCTTTGAAGACCTAGAACTGCCCAACTTACAAGAAAACCAGCTAGATAAGCTTGTACAAATGAAAACTCATCGGGCTGGTTTTTGTAGCGATGGTATGCCCAGTAATATTGATATAGTACGCTCATTACAGGGCTCACTCGCCAGAAGAGTCGCCATGAGCGCGGGTAAAAAAAGGCGCCTAGCAGAGCTTGAAGGCCAACTTGCGATGGAGCGTGAGCAAGCCGACAGCGACCAAGCCATCATTGCGTTATTACAAGAGGAAATTGAGCAACTTAAACAGCAAATAAAAGCCGTACCATTTATTGATAATTACGACTTACGTTTCCGTAATTATGAAAAACGCCCCCACCCCACCAGCAAAGCCGTTATGTTTTGTATTATGGATGTATCAGGCTCAATGGATCAGGCCACAAAAGACATGGCAAAGCGTTTTTATATTTTGCTGTATCAATTTTTGACCCGAAGTTATAAAGACATTGAGGTGGTTTATATACGCCACCACACACAAGCTAAAGAGGTCGACGAACAAGAGTTTTTTTATTCTCAAGAAACTGGCGGCACTATTGTCTCCAGTGCCCTTAAATTAATGAACGAAATAATAAAAGAGCGCTATGATTCAGAGCAATGGAATATATACGCAGCGCAAGCATCTGATGGCGATAACTGGGCAGACGACACCCCACACTGCGGTGAAATATTACGCAATAAGCTACTTAATGCGGTACGCTACTTTGCCTATATAGAAATTACCACGCGTGCGCACCAAAGCTTATGGCGCGAATATCAAAACATCACCCAAACCCATAGCAACTTTGCAATACAACATATTCAAAGTGTTGAAGACATTTACCCTATGTTTAGGGAGCTATTTAAAAAAAATCGTCAACAACAAGGGGCTGCTTAGCCTAAGCGAGGTTTACTATGAGCACTGAACGAATTAGCGATGGCCCAGATTGGACCTTTGAGCTGCTTGAGCAATACCAAACTGAAATAGCCCGTGTTGCAGCGCATTACCGGTTAGACACTTACCCTAACCAAATTGAGGTAATAACAGCTGAGCAAATGATGGATGCTTATTCAAGCGTTGGCATGCCTATAGGCTACAGTCATTGGTCATATGGTAAAAAATTTATACAAACCGAACAAAATTATAAGCGTGGGCAAATGGGGCTGGCTTACGAAATTGTGATTAATTCAAACCCCTGTATTGCTTATTTAATGGAAGAAAACACACTCCCTATGCAGGCACTGGTTATGGCGCATGCCTGTTATGGCCATAACTCATTTTTTAAAGGAAACTACTTATTTAAAACATGGACTGACGCCGACTCCATCATAGATTACTTAGTGTTTGCTAAAAATTACATTAGCCGCTGCGAAGAAAAATACGGTATTACACAAGTAGAAAGCTTAATTGATTCGTGTCACGCATTGATGAATTACGGCGTAGATAGATATAAACGCCCGCAGCAAATTTCCCTTTTTGAAGAACAAAAACGCCAAAAAGAGCGTGAAGACTACATGCAATCTCAAGTAAACGAGCTATGGCGCACTATCCCCGCTCAACAGCAAGAAGCTAAAAAGCAAGAGAGGCATTTTCCGCAAGAGCCGCAAGAAAACATTTTATATTTTATTGAGAAAAACGCGCCTTTATTAGAGTCTTGGCAGCGAGAAATAATACGTATTGTGCGAAAGATATCGCAATATTTTTATCCGCAAAAACAAACCCAAGTGATGAACGAAGGCTGGGCCACCTTTTGGCACTACACCATTTTAAACCACTTATATGATGAAGGTAAATTAACCGACTCCTTTATGATGGAGTTTTTGCAAAGCCATACCAACGTGGTTTATCAGCCACCTTATAACAGCAATTACTATTCAGGTATAAACCCGTATGCATTGGGTTTTAATATGATGGTGGATATTCGCCGTATTTGCGAAAACCCAACAGATGAGGATAGACGCTGGTTTCCTGAATATGCAGGCACTAATTGGCTAGACACACTACATTTTGCGATGGAAAACTTTAAAGATGAAAGTTTCATAAGCCAATTTTTATCACCTAAGTTAATTCGTGATTTTAAGCTATTTACTATTGTCGATCACAGCCGTAATCCACATCTAGAGGTAGGCGCAATACATGATGATAGCGGTTATCAGGCTGTACGCGAAGCGCTTTCAGCGCAATATAATTTGAGTAATCACGAACCTAACATTCAAGTATATAATGTTGATGTTAGAGGCGATCGTTCTTTAACGTTGCGTTATGTTCCTCACAATAACATCCCCCTTGCTGACTCGCATAAAGAAGTGCTAAAACACCTTTACAGGTTATGGGGATTCAAGGTTCAATTAGAGCAAGAGACCAGTACAGGCGATGTGTCTACTCTTGGCCAATGCCCAGCAGATGATACTCGCCATACTACAGAGTAAATAAAATGCCTGATAAAAACGGCACTTTAATCAAGCCCTTGTTAAGTATTGACTGCCAAGGCTTGCGGCGCAATTAGGTGCATCCTTGGTTACTTTAATTTAGCAGTAATATTACCGCTGCCTTAATTTTAGCAGCGCATAAAAAAAGACGCTTATGCGTCATTTTTTATATCCTCAAAATCGGTTACTCTGTTACGGCCATGCTCTTTTGAGTGATACAGGGCTTTGTCAGCGGCTTCAATCCACCGCTCATGTTTTGCAAAGTCAGGGCTATTTCCTGCAAAACCAACACTCACAGTCATCTCTATTTTTGTGTTTTTATAAACAAAAGGGTTGGCTTCTATTAACGCTCTTATGCGCTCGGCAAATATTGCTGCGCCTTGCTTGTCGGTATCGAGTAAAGTAACAACAAACTCCTCCCCACCATAACGCCCTGCTATATCAGTTTCGCGAAGCGTCGTTCGTAGCAGTTCTGAAAGGTGGCGTAGCGCTTCATCGCCACAACTATGGCCATGCTCATCATTAATTTTTTTAAAATGATCGATATCAAACATCAATAATGTGCTGCTGCCACCGCTGCGCTTAACACGTAAAAACTCTTGGTGCAGTGTGCTTTCCCAATGCCCACGGTTAAACAGTTGCGTTAAGCTGTCGGTTTGGCTTACTTGCTCCAAACGCTTATTTAAATCTTCTAATTCTTTTTTATTGACCGCCACATCGGTAACATCATAAATAATGATACAAATATGACTGACCTCACCTAGTGTGTTGGTAAGTGGAATAAAGGTCGCATTTTGGTACATATAATCCGCTTTACCGGTAATGGGGCGGTAGTTTTTAAAACGAAAGATGTAAGGTTGCTGCTCCCAGATAGTAAAAGAGCGGTTTTTAAGTACAAATACAGACTCTGACTTGCTTCTAAACCATTTCTCATCAATCGAAGGAAATAAATCAAATAGGTCTTTGTCTTTTACAGCACTTGGTAATAGCCCAGAATGGTTTTCCATAAAGCCATTCCACACACACACTTTATAATTTCTATCCAGTACAACCAGGCCCACATCAACCGTGTTAAACATATCCATTAACCAATGGATCTCATTCATTTCTAAATCAGCGGCCATAACTTAGTCTTCTAATAGGTAAGCAACTTTGTATTTCAAAGTTTTAAGTGAATCTTCGGTAAATAACAGCATAAGATCGCAGTTAATATCGTGGTTTTCGATGCCGTAGCTTATTTCTATCGCTAAGGTTCTTTGCCAACGAGATTTATTTGATTTAACCAATTCAGATACATCGCGATGTTGGCCAAGTACAATGGGATGACCTTGGCTAAAAGACATATCTAGCTGTTTAGAAAGCCCCGTTAAAATTGAGCCTATTAAAATATTACTAATATCCATAAGTAGCTCAAGCTCAACTTTGTCGTTCAGCTCACCGTCGTAATTCATCAGTGACGCAATTTCTTTAAAGCTTGAGTCGTTTAATAAAAGTAATGCCTCGCCTGATACGCCACCGCCAATAAAGCCTTGGCACACCCCTGATGTGGCAGCATTATTGTCAATTGACTGCAGCGCCATATCCAGTTCATTAACTTCAAGCACATTCACATTCGGAATTGGCAGCTCTACAAACACATTCAAAAGCCGTGCAAGCAAATCGCCTGCTTGGCCCATAGCGACATTTGTAAGCTCTTGGTATATATCGCGCACATCTGGGTCTACTTGTTCACCTAAAGAATGAGCAAGACGCTCGCGCATGGCTTTATCTTTAATGCCATGATGCTCGATAATATCGGCAAGTTTTTCAGGTGAGCAAGGTTTTTGGATAAAATCAATGGCGCCTAATTCAAGTACGCGTTGGTGCGCATTTGGCTGAATATCGCCAGATACAACCACGGTTAGGATATTAAGGCCTTGCTCTTTCATGGCCATAAGGACTTCGTAACCGTCCATTTCAGGCATGTTTAAATCAAGAAAAAGAATTTCGGGCTCGATTATTTTTAGTTTTTTGATGCAATCAACACCATCTTGAGCAAACTCTACTTTAATATCCCAGTCATCTGGTAAAGAGCGAGCTAGCTGGCGCCTCGCTAATTTTGAGTCGTCACATATTAATACGGATGTTGACATACTATCTCTCTATTATTTAACCCAATGTTGTCAATAGGCCTTATGACTTTATTAAAGATACATTTTGTAACTACATGTTAATAAAAGTTCTTGCAGTTTACAATTTATATATCACAGAACTTATTATTACTTTTACAGTGATATTTAATCGCTTGGTCAGTGATATTGAGTATAATACACTCAAACCTATTGCGTTAATTTAAAAGGAAATAACCTATGGTACGCTCTCTTATTTTTGCACTAAGCACACTGGCTTTAAGCTCAGTTGTGCACGCATCACAGTACCCAGAAAACACGCTTGATGCAGGTAAGGTCTCTGCTCAAGGTAAGCCTGTCACTTTGTTAGGTAAAGGTGTAAGTGTAGGTGATAATGCGCCAAATTTTAAAGTGGTTGATGGTGGTTTTGCCCCTGTAAATCTTAATGATTATAAAGGGCAAGCTGTATTAATCAGTGTGGTGCCAAGTTTAGATACTGGCATTTGTAGCTTACAAACTAAACATTTTAATGAAAAAGTAGCGACGCAATTTCCTGCTATCGCAATACTGACCATCAGTGCCGATTTACCTTTTGCTCAAAAACGCTTCTGTAATGCTGAAAACATCGACAAAGTAACAGCCCTTTCTGACTCTGTATGGCGAGACTTTGGCCAAAAATATGGCTTAATTATAAAAGATATGGGGCTACTAACTCGCGCTGTGCTTATTTTAGATAAAAGCCATACAGTGATATACAAACAGCTCGTGTCTAATTTATCTACCGAGCCAAACTACGACCCAGTAATAGAAAAGCTAAAAACGTTATAGGTAACAGGGCGTGTTGACCTTTGGTGGTTTAATTTTAAATTGTTAAAAGCTACTAAATACAAAAAAACCGCCCAAGGGCGGTTTTTTAATACCTAAGCTGTGTTTAGATTATATTAACCTAAAAGCTCTGCTAGTTGCTGGCTTACTGTTTCAACAGCTTGCGTACCATCAATTTTATGGTACTGCGTGTTACCTGCTTGCGCTTCAGCTTGGTAGTAATCAACCAATGGCATAGTTTGCTCATGGTAAATAGCTAAACGTTTACGAACTGTTTCTTCCGTGTCATCTGCACGAATAATAAGCTCTTCGCCTGTTTCATCGTCTTTACCTTCCACTTTTGGTGGGTTGTAAACAACGTGATAAACACGGCCAGAGCCAGGATGTACGCGACGTCCACCCATACGCTCAACAATTACTTCATCAGCAACGTCAAACTCAATAACGTGATCAACCACAACGCCATTTTCTTTCATAGCATCTGCTTGTGGAATAGTACGTGGGAAGCCATCAAGTAAAAAGCCTTGTTCGCAGTCTGGTTTAGCAATACGCTCTTTCACTAAACCAATGATGATATCGTCAGAAATTAACTGACCTGCATCCATTACTTTTTTCGCTTCTAAGCCAAGTGGTGTACCTTCTTTAATGGCTGCACGAAGCATATCACCGGTAGAAATTTGTGGAATACCGTATTTGTCCATTAAAAACTGAGCTTGAGTACCTTTACCAGCACCTGGCGCGCCCAAAAGAATAATGCGCATATCATTGTCCCCTAGTATGGATATTTATTTTAAAGCCTGAATTCTTCCACAAGCGCTGCAGATACTCAAGCAACTTATACTAATTGCCTACTTTAGAGCACATAAAAAAAGGAAGCATACGCTTCCTTTATAATTATGGTTATATTTTAGGCTCTTTTAGCAATTAAAAGAGCCTGTTAGCCTTACTTATTTAAATCAAGCATTAACTTGTTTAAACGTGTTACGAACCCGGTAGGATCTTTTAATGTACCGCGTTCAGCAAGTAAAGCTTGGTCTAGTAATACATGAGACCACTGTGCAAACTTATCTTCGTCTTGCTCATCGTTTAAGTGCTTAACTAACTGATGCTCAGGGTTAAGCTCAAACACTGGCTTAGCCTCTGGTACAGGTTGCCCTACTGACTCCATAAGCTTTTGCATTTGCGAGCTCATGTCGTTCTCATCGCTCACAACACAGGCAGGAGAGTCTGTTAAGCGATGCGTAAAGCGTACTTCTTTAACTTCTTCGCCTAGCGCTGTTTTAATGCGCTCAATTAAGCCTTCTACTTCTTTTTCAGACTCTTCTTGCGCTTTTTTCGTTTCTTCGTCGTCAAGCTTACCTAAATCAAGGTCGCCACGGGTAATTGACTGGAATGATTTTTCGTTAAACTCAGTTAAGTGGCTCATCATCCACTCATCAACACGGTCACTTAGTAATAATACTTCGATGCCTTTTTTGCGGAAGATTTCTAAGTGCGGCGAGTTTTTAGCCGCTGTAAACGAATCAGCAACTACGTAGTAAATTTTATCTTGCTCATCGTTCATACGCTCAATGTATTGCTCAAGCGATACATCTTGTGTTTCTGAGTCGGTATGCGTAGATGAGAAGCGTAACAATTTAGCAATGGCTTCTTTATTCGCTGTATCTTCTGCTGGGCCTTCTTTGATTACTTGGCCAAACTCGTTCCAAAATGTTTGGTAGTCTTCGGCTTTGTTTTTAGCCATACGCTCTAGCATTTTTAAGATACGAGATGTACATCCTTTACGAATCGCTTGTGTTACTTTGTTATCTTGTAAAATTTCGCGCGATACATTTAGCGGTAAATCGTTTGAATCAAGTAACCCTTTTACAAAGCGCAAGTAACTTGGCATAAACTGCTCAGCGTCATCCATAATAAAGACACGTTGAACATACAGTTTTAAGCCACTTTGGCGCTCACGGTTCCATAAATCGAACGGCGCTTTTTTAGGGATATACAATAAGCTTGTGTACTCAGTTTTACCTTCTACTTTATTGTGCGCCCAGTTTAGCGGCTCTTCCCAATCATGGCTTACATGTTTGTAAAACTCTTTGTATTCTTCATCAGAAACCTCTGACTTATCACGTGTCCATAGAGCGGTTGCACGGTTAATGCTTTCCCACTCACCTGGAACTGCTGGGATTTTTTCGCCGTCTTCGCCTTCAGACTCAGGCACTTCTGCTTTATACATTTGTACAGGCGTAGAAATATGATCTGAGTATTTAGTAACGATGCTACGTAAACGGTATTCATCCGCGTATTCTTTTTCTTCTTCACGCAGGTGTAAAATAATATCCGTACCACGGCCTTCTTTTTCAATTTCTTGTAACGTGTACTCACCTTCACCTTGTGATTGCCACTCGTACGCTTGTGTTTCACCCGCTTTACGCGTGCGCACTGTCACTTCATCAGCTACAATAAAGGCTGAGTAAAAACCAACACCAAATTGACCAATTAATTGCGAGTCTTTACTTTGGTCACCGGTTAAGTTTTTGAAAAACTCAGCAGTACCCGACTTAGCAATAGTTCCTAAAGAACTAATCACTTCTTCACGCGTCATACCAATACCATTGTCAGAAATGGTAATTGTGTTCGCTTCTTTATCTGCGCTAATACGTACACGTAAATCGGCATCACCTTGGTAAAGGTCGCCATCAGAAAGCGCTAAAAAGCGTAGCTTATCGGCGGCATCTGATGCATTTGATACAAGTTCACGTAAAAATATTTCTTTATTCGAATATAACGAATGAATCATTAAGTTTAATAGTTGTTTTACTTCTGTTTGAAAGCCTAATGTTTCTTTTTGTGCTGCAGTCATTTATGTATCTCCAATTAGCAAAGTGTCTGCGTTATGCACTTAATATGGGGTGAGGTGGAGTAACTTCAAGGGAAAAATTTAAAAAAGCAGCTTTTGCGCTGACATAAATAAAAAGCCACATAAAAATGTGGCTTTTAGAGTTAAATTACGGTGTGTTTTTAGCGTGCTGGGCTTTTAAAGCGCTGACTTGTTCGTGCAAATAATTAGCACTTACCTGCTCAGCTTCAATCGGCTCTCCCACACTCACCGATACTAACGACCATTTAAGGCGTGGTAGTTGCCACTTGGCTTTACGGCTAAACATACTGCCCCACAAGCCACCTAAGTGAACGGGTACAACAGGCAGAGGTGTGCGCGCTATAATGCGCTCAATGCCCCGCCTAAACATGTCCATTTCACCATTACTTGTTAGTTTTCCTTCAGGAAAAATACCAACTAACTCACCGCGTTCAAGCGCTGCGGCAACCTCATCAAATGCTTTTGAAAACGCCTTTGGGTTGGCTTTTTCGCTATCAATTGGAATAGCTTTTGCCATTTTAAATAGCCAATGCAGCGCTTTTGAGTAATAAATGGGGGCAAACACCATAAAGCGTATAGGCCTAGGCGAAGTGGCTAAAATAAACATCCAATCTACAAAGCTTACATGGTTAGCCACAATAACGGCTGCGCCTTCGCTTGGAATATTTTCATGCCCTTTTGTGCGCACGCGATACATGCATATGGCTAAAATATAGATAACAAAGCGCAAGAAAAATTCCGGTACCTTAGTGTAAATATAAATAGAGATAAGCAAATTAAGCCCCGCCAAAAGCAATAGTAGCGACGAAATATGCCACTCTAAAACAGAGAGCGTTACAATACTTAATATGGCACTGCCAACCATAAAGAGCGCATTAAGCACATTATTAGCAGCTATCACCCGTGAACGACTTGCCTCCTCGGTACGCTGTTGAATAAGCGCATACAGCGGCACAGTATAAAAACCGGATGCAATACCAATACCTGCCATCCAAACAAAATGCCATACCATGTCGCCTGTATTAAGCACGTGTTTAAGCGTTAATAAATTTTCAGAGGGCGCGATATATTCACTAATAGCCGGCTCTTGGCTTAATAAATACAAAAATAGCGTAATTAAAATAGCGCCAAAAGGTACAATGCCCAGCTCAATACGTGAGCGCGAGAGCTTTTCGCACAACAAAGACCCCACGGCAATGCTTAGCGAAAACACCACCAGCGCACTGGTTACAACGAGTTCATCGCCACCCATTACATGCTTAACGTAATTAGGTAATGCCGTTAAAATAACCGCGCCTATTAGCCAAAACCAGCTTATACCCAACACCGATTTACCAACCGATTCTGTTTGAGCATTAAGCGCTTTAAATACATTTTTAGTGGATGAAAAAATATTATAGGTAAAGTGCAAATTAGGATTATTGGCTTGGCTTATAGGAATAAAGCGGCTACTGAAAAAGCCAAGTACTGCAAGTATCAGCACGGCAATACTAATAATTGTTGGACCTGTTGTTTGAGTAATGTAATAGGTGCCAAAAATAGTACCAATTAAAATAGCGACAAAAGTGGCAGACTCAACCAAGCCATTGGCTTTTGTTAATTCGCTAGGCGCCACATGCTGCGGCAATATTGAATACTTAAGCGGGCCAAAAAAAGTACTTTGCAAGCCCATAAAAAACACGGTGGTCAGCATTAGCCATACATATTGTGTAAAAATAGAGGCTGCGCCAATAACCATAATCGGTATTTCGAAAAATTTAACAAGCCGGATCAGCTTTGATTTTTCTGTTTTTTCGGCTAATTGCCCCGCCATTCCTGAAAATAAAAAAAACGGTAATATAAATAAGCCCGCTGCAAGGTTTGAATACAGCGCACCATCGCCAAGGGTTGCAGCTTGAAACACTAACAATATAAGCACGGATTGCTTATACACATTATCATTCATAGCCGACAAAAACTGCGTTACAAATAGCGGTAAAAAGCGCTTACTGCTGAGTAAGCCGCCTTTATTGTCGTGTTTATTATTTTGCATAGTACTCCTTACTAATCAGATAAATTCCTGATGTTTTTATACCAACTTGAGCGATATTTTTAAGGCGCGTGAGCCGTGCAACTATCACGTTATCTAGTTGTTGTTAGTCAATAATTTATAACACAACGTCGCCAAGTTTAACTCATTTATTAATTTAATATGATTACCGGCAAACTCACACACGTTATACGGTAATTAAATAGCAAACACAAAAAAGCCCACATATTTTACTATGTAGGCTTTTAAAACGATTTCAGATAGTTGTGTTAGTCCTGCATAACCGCTCGGCGGCCACTAAATGCATGCATTAACGTTGTGCCATCTACTAAATCAAGCTCGCCACCAACAGGTATACCATGCGCTATACGCGAGGCCCCTACTTTATATTTATGGCAAAGCTGGGCAATATAATGTGCAGTGGTTTCGCCCTCAACCGTGGGGTTGGTTGCTAAAATCACTTCGTTAATACCGCCGTGCGAGAGCTTTTGTTCAAGTATATCAAGGCCAATTTCTTTAGGGCCAATACCGTCAATTGGCGATAAATGCCCCATAAGTACAAAATATAAACCAAGGTATTGGCCTGTTTGCTCTATTGCCAACACATCGGTAGGCGATTCAACAACACACAGCACACCACTGTCTTGGCGTTTTGTACTTAAGCAAATATCACACTGCGCTTGCTCAGTAAAAGTGCGGCACGACTGACAATGCCCAACCGCGCCCATGGCTTTGGTCAATGCGTTACCAAGTTGAGTACCGCCTTTACGATCGCGCTCTAATAAATGAAACGCAATGCGCTGAGCCGACTTAGGACCAATACCCGGTTGGCAACGTAGCGCTTCTATAAGCTGCGTTAAACTATCTGAAAGTTGCATATTTGCTTAAAACGGCATTTTCATACCTGGTGGTAATTGCATACCGCCAGTTACTTTGCCCATACGCTCTTGCGTTTCGTCAGCAACGCGGCGAACAGCATCGTTACATGCTGCAGCAAGTAAATCTTCAATCATGTCTTTGTCGTCTTCCATAAGGCTTTCATCAAGCTCAACACGACGCACATTATGATTACCAAGCATGGTTACTTTTACAAGGCCTGCGCCGGCTTCGCCAACAACTTCCATTGTCGCGATTTCGTCTTGGGCTTTTTGCATGCGCTCTTGCATTTGCTGCGCTTGCTTCATCATGTTACCCATTCCACCTTTAAACATAATTTTCTCTCTTTCTTTTAAACTCTAGTTGTCATGAAGATAAGGGCGATTGTATTTAATTACAATGCCTGAATACTGTTTTCGTCAATTTCGGCGCTAAATAGCTGCTGAAATTGTACTATGTTTTCATCAGATGTGATCACATCAATTGCTTGCTGGTGTCGCCCTGCATCTATTTTTTGCTGAATTAAATAAGGCGAGTCAATCACCCCTTTTGCAAAGTTAATACTCAGCGATACGTTATGCCCGTATATGCTTGATAACGCCGCATCGAGCTTTTGCCTAAGCATGGGCGTATCTAAGTGTTTTTGCGATTCATCCACGTCAATATGTAAACTGTCGCCTTGCTTAGTAAAAATCGAGTGTAATGCAAATTGGCGCATTCGCCCACCAAGCCCCATACGCTTAATTAAATAAGCCCACTCATCTTGCTGATGCGCAAATTTAATCTCGCTAATTGGGCTTTGAAAATCATCAGGAACCGGTATAGCGGGCTCTTGCTCTATTACCTCAGGCTTTTTTTGCGGGTTAATTTGCTCAAGCAGCTCAGGCGCTAAGTTTTCAGTAATTGTTTGATGCTTTTCTTTAAAATCAACCTTACGCGCTGGCTGGCTTTGCGTTACTGGCTCAGCTGGCGTTTGGCTCCCTGTTACTGGGAGCGTTGGCTTTTTTTCGCTATCGCCTTGCGCATGGTCATGCCATGGCGGTGAATCGTTTTGTGACTCACTCGCTTGCGGGCTTGTATTATGTGGCTTTGCTTCGCTGTGAGGCGTAGCTAGAGCAGGCAATTTTGGTGTTTGCGCTTGCTCAGGGGTATTTACACTCCCCCCTGAAAGCCTGCCTGCCCCCGATATATTTCTATCCCGTAAAATTCGCGCAATTGCTGATTGTGCTTGAGCTTCTTGTTCACGCACACTGCTATCTTTAGCATCGGCGTTTTCAGGCGCGGGTTGTGTGTGTAGCGCTACAGGTTCAGGGTTATAACCTTGCTCTACCGCACTGCTCATAACATCATCAAATTGTGCTGCTAAGCTTTGCTCCATATTACTGTGTTGCAGATAAGCATCGTCTTCACTTTGGCGCTCAGCAGCATCGTCACTCTTAGCAATGTGCGCACTTTGCTGCACTGGGCTCGGTATATCGTTTTGCAGGCTTTGAGCCGCAGCTGATGCGCTGTTGCTGTTTTGCTCACTTGGCGAGCGTGTTAGCTGCTCTGTGGGCGGTTGCTCTAAGGGTTCATCACTTGTTTGGCTTTGCGCTGTGCTTTGGTTTTGGCTTTTCTCAACCATTACTTGCGGAGCAGGAGTTTCGTCTTGCGATGGTGTTTTATTTTTATTTAATATATCACGCAGCGCATCGGCACGGCCTTTACTACCGGTAGGCGCAGGTGTTACTGCACTTGGTGTGTCACTAGTCTCAGGAAGCGATTGAGCAGGCGTTGTACCTGCAGACTCAAATGCTAATAAACGCAGCATTATCATTTCAAAGCCTAAACGAGGCTCTGGCGCCCATTGTAAGTCTTTTTTACCGTTTAATAGTAACTGGTAATAAACCTGTATTTGTTGAGCCTGGGTGTGCTGTGCAACATGGCTAATATAATCGGCATTTTTATCATCAAGTTGCGCTGCTTGAGGGACAAGCTGAGTTAATTGAATAAGGTGAGTTAATGCAATTAAATCATCAAGTAGTGCAATATAGTTAGGATTACGGCTCGCTACTTGGGCTATTTCGTCCATCAGTGCGCCACCATCTTGTGCTAACAAAGCAGCAAGCAAACTTTGGCTGTAATGGGTGTCCATTAAACCAAGCATAGCTTGTACGGCTTGATTGTTGATGTCGCCGTTGGTTTGCGCAATAGCTTGATCTGTTAAGCTCAACGCGTCACGCATACTGCCATCGGCGGCTTTTGCAATAATACTTAGCGCATCTTTATCAAAGTTCAACTCCTCTTGAGTAAGGACATGCTCAAGCTGAGTTTTAATTTCGCTTTGCGAAAGTGCATTTAAGTTAAACTGTAAACAGCGCGATAAAATGGTAACAGGTAACTTTTGCGGATCGGTGGTTGCTAGTAAAAATTTCACATGCTCTGGCGGCTCTTCTAACGTTTTTAATAACGCGTTAAAGCTATGCTTAGAGAGCATGTGTACTTCATCTATTAGGTATACTTTGTAACGTCCACGCGTGGGTGCATATTGAACGTTATCAAGAATTTCACGAGTATCTTCTACTTTGGTGCGAGAAGCGGCATCGATTTCAAGTAAGTCAATGTATCGCCCTGCTTCTATATCAGTACAACTGCTACATTGCCCACATGGAGATGCCGATATACCCTCATCACAATTTAAGCTTTTAGCAAAAATACGCGCAATGGTCGTTTTACCCACACCACGGGTTCCAGTGAATAAATAAGCGTGATGCAGTCTATTTTGCGTTAGCGCATTAACAAGCGCTTGCTTTACATGAGACTGGCCAACCAATTCATGAAAGGTTTGCGGACGCCATTTTCTCGCTAGAACCTGATAACTCATCAATTACTCGCCTTCAAACTCAACCAGTTTTAAGATTTTAATACCCATTTTTTCTATACGCTGCTCACCACCAAGCTCTGGTAATGAAACAACAAACGCTGCATCAGTGGCTGTGCCGCCTAATTTTGCAACTAGCTTTGCTGTGGCTTCAATTGTGCCACCGGTAGCTAATAAATCGTCAACTAATAATACTTTGTCGCCTGGGACAATAGCATCAACATGAAGCTCTAATGTGTCTTCACCGTATTCAAGTAGGTAATCTTGGCGAATCACTTCGCGTGGTAGCTTGCCTGGCTTACGAACAGGAATAAAAGGGATCCCTAACGCGTAAGATAGCGGTGCACCAAAAATAAAGCCGCGAGATTCTGTACCAATAATTTTTGTAAAGCCTTGGTTTTTATATTCGTTTATAAAAGCATCGATTGTTGCTTTAAAGGCTTCTGGATTTGCCATTAGTGTTGTTACATCACGAAACATAATGCCTGGTTTAGGATAGTCGGCAATGGTTGCGATACTGTTTTTAATAATAGCGGGTGTTACTTGAGTCATAAGTTTAATTGCTCAATAGTTTATATTTCAAAGCAGCTGATTATAACCTTAACTGACGTTAAAATGCGAGTTTGCTGTTATTAATACCGAGGTGGTTTGAAAATTATAAGAGTGGAGGAAGAAAAGAAGCTTAAGGCTGATATAAACAACAGCCTTAATAGAGCAAGGAGCTTTAAGTTAGGCTTGTGATCCAGCCTAAAATCGCATTTAAACAGCCAATACCCACAAAAACTGCTAAAAAAGCAATAAAGTAAGTAGCGTTAAACGGATCTTTAAAGTCTTTATCATCTGACATTGGTATAACCTTTTTTTAAGCACGACAAATAAGGCTGCCATGATAGACGAAGTAAAAACATCTATAAAGACCTTAATGTTGATTTTTTGTCACGATAATACCGCGCTCGCACATTGCATTAAGCGTACTTAACGCACCATGCGCAATTTGTTGTTCGCTAAAATTAGGCGCGTGGACTAAAACCTGCTGGCATACACTCTCAAAGTCTATGCCCGCATTAGATTCTATTATTGAAAGTAACAAGGCGGTCATTGCATTTGTAGCTAAAAACTGTACGTCGTCGTTATCATCTCTGTATACAACAAAGTAATTAGGCTGCTCAGATGGCGTGCTGGGTTTATATTCTGTGCTGATATTTTGCACCGCATACTGGTAGCTTAAATTACGCGCTACACTCGATAAGTAAAGTGTAGAACTGGTTAGTTCAGTGCTTTTTAAGCGTTGCTCATTGGTATCTTCATTAGCCACGGAAACATCAAGCTCTATCCACTCATAATGTGCCA
The DNA here is from genome assembly GCF_023161905.1 of Pseudoalteromonas sp. 2CM41L. Taxonomy (NCBI): domain Bacteria; kingdom Pseudomonadati; phylum Pseudomonadota; class Gammaproteobacteria; order Alteromonadales; family Pseudoalteromonadaceae; genus Pseudoalteromonas; species Pseudoalteromonas sp. 2CM41L. The sequence goes on along the minus strand of NZ_JALNTN010000003.1, from coordinate 56,864 downwards.
GCTCCAGCATAAATGCATAATCGTACTCTTGCAGGGTATAGCTGCTCGATAAGTAATTAATAAATTCCCCTGCTATGTCTAAAAAATAAGGCGACTTACAGTCATGCTCACTAAAAAATGCCCTTATTAATTTTTGCCATTGCTGCTGTGTATATAAAGTTTTAAGCACCGGAAAACCAGATGAGATAAACCCTGCAATATTATTAAAAAATAAGTCGCGGTAAATCGCCATGCGTCTATCTTCAATATCGTTAGGCTTTGGGTTATGCTCAGGCTCACGTATGTGCGCCATAAACTCATTTTGGCTGTCAATAAAGCTCATATTTCTTCCTTTATGCTAATTGCTGAGTAGGCGATGTGCATAACTGCTTATTTTGTAAATCGTGAATAATATCAAGCTCTTTTGTAAGTGTATTTATACTTGGAATATTAAAGTCACGCTCCAATAAGGTAGGAAACACCCCATGCGCTTGGTACGCTTTATCAAGCAAATCCCATACGGGGTCAATAACATCCGCGCCGTGGGTATCAACAATTAAATCATCGGCTTCATTGTAGTGCCCAGCTACATGTCCATATGCAATGCGTTTTGAAGGTAGCCCTAATAAAAACGCTTCGGCGTTGTAACCATGGTTAATTGAATTAACATAAATATTATTTACATCAAGCAGTAGCTTACAATCAGCTTGCTCTAAAATCGTGTTTGTAAATTCAAGCTCAGATAACTGCTGGCCAGGCGCCGCATAATAAGAGACATTTTCGATGGCTATTTGGCGCTCTAAAATATCTTGCACTTGTTTGATGCGAGGTACAACGTGTGCAATGGCATCTTCAGTAAAAGGGATTGGCATTAAATCGTACATATGCCCTTTTCCAGAGCAGTAACTTAGGTGCTCACTGAATAGTTTAATGTTGTGCTGATCAAAAAACGTTTTTAGCGATTTAACAAATTCAATATCAAGAGGTTCAGGCGAGCCGATAGAAAGCGATAAACCATGGCAAACAAAATTATTGGCGTCAGTTAAGGTTTTAAATTGTTTTTTAAAGCGCCCTCCCAGCTTAAGCCAGTTTTCAGGCGCTACTTCCATAAAATCAATTTGCTTTGGTGTATGCGCTAGTAGTTCATCAAGCATCTCTCGACGAAGACCTAAGCCCACCATCCCAAATGCTGAGTTCTGTGTTGCTCTCATCATTATCTCCTAAAACAAAAAGGGCCTTTTGGCCCTTTTAGCATAACGTATATCTGAGTAAATCAGGTACTTAAATCAGCCTGTTATTGGCCGCCACATTTGCCTTCGCCGCATTTACCTTCTTTTTTACCTTTTGCGTCACCACCGCATTTGCCTTCGCCGCACTTACCTTCTTTTTTACCTTTTGCGTCGCCGCCACATTTGCCTTCGCCGCACTTGCCTTCTTTTTTACCTTTTGCGTCGCCGCCACATTTGCCTTCGCCGCACTTACCTTCTTTTTTACCTTTTGCGTCGCCACCACATTTGCCTTCGCCGCACTTACCTTCTTTTTTACCTTTTGCGTCGCCGCCACATTTGCCTTCACCGCACTTACCTTCTGCCGCATCAAGCTGGTATCCGGTTACTAACTGTTGAAATTCAAATGGGTTTGCTTGTGCATCTGCAGAGGCAAAACTTGCAGAGCCAACAACTACTGCACCTAAGGTTAACGCGATTGAGTTTTTCTTTACTGTATTCATTGTATGACTCTCTTATATAAGTGTGTATTAAGATAACGCAAACTAATTATTGTCAATTATGCGTTGCTTGTATAATTAAATAGACCCGCTATCAAATAAAAACTTTCATTTATTTTCATTTTTTTTACTTTTAAATTTATACAAACAAATATGGGCAGTAATTTAAGTTTTATCAAACCATACTTTGCAGGTACACTACGCACCCGTTTTTTCAATAAAAATACTCTATGAAACTTGTTTTAGCGCCTATGGAAGGTGTTGTTGATTTTAAAATGCGCCAACTTCTTACCAATATTGGTGGCTTTGACCTATGCGTGACAGAATTTGTTAGAGTAATTGATAAATGTTTACCGGCTAAAGTGTTTCATCGCTATTGCCCTGAGCTCAATAATAACGGTTTAACCAAAGCCGGTACTCCTGTGCGCGTACAGTTGTTAGGGCAAGTGGCCGACGTATTAGCAGAAAATGCGGTTAGAGCTATCGAATTAGGCTCCCACGGTATAGATCTTAATTTTGGCTGCCCTGCAAAAACGGTAAATAAAAGCCGCGGGGGCGCTGTACTGCTAAAAGACCCTGATCATATGTATGATATAATCAAAGCGGTAAGGGATGCGGTCGATAGTAAACATCAAGTAAGCGCTAAAATACGCTTGGGCTTTGATGATGATAGCAATAGCCAAGAAATTGTAGATGCCGTTGTAAGCGCAGGTGCAGATAGTATTGCAATACATGCCCGTACTAAGCGTGATGGTTATAACCCACCTGCATACTGGGAAAAAATCCCCCCGCTAATAAAGGGTAAAAACATAGCCGTGGTTGCCAACGGTGAAATTTGGCAAGTGGAAGATGCCCTACTTTGCCAATCCCGAAGCCAGTGTAGCGATTTAATGCTAGGGCGCGGTGCGCTTTCTCACCCTGATTTGGCGAAAAAAATTAAAGCTCATGTTAATAATGAACAATATAATGGCCTAGAGTGGGAACATATAATTTATCATTTGATTCACTCTGCTATTCATCAAGACCCCACACAAGATGAAAAATATTTTGCCTCTCGTACTAAGCAATGGCTGGGTTATCTAAAACGCCAATACCCACAAGCCAATGCACTATTTGATGAAATAAGACGTCTTAAAGTAAAAGGTGATGTAGCACAGGTTTTAAAAAAATACGCTAAGTCTCCGCAACTTGATTCAAATCATAGCGTATAAGCAGCGCAGCTCAGATAATACCGGTATAACGAAACGCTAAATGAAGGTTATACCAATATGCTTTATCAGCAACAACTGCACAGTGAAATAGCACACGTTAAATCAGTAATATTAGCGATGCTGAGCCAATCAGCACACCCTGCCCATCTTAAGCTACGTGACGTTGTATTAACTAGCCAGCATAACGAATGGCTTGACACGGCCACCTACCACTTAGGTCCTGAATATCAAACTTTAGTTAATAGGCTGACAGAATTAGAAGCGGCAATAAGCCAAATTGATATTGGTCAATACGGCTATTGCTGCGATTGTGAAGAGGCAATTTCTGAGCGGTTACTTAAAAAAGACCCTGCAACACAGCGCTGTGAAATGTGCGCAAAGCGCACATAAGCGTTTAAAGTGTTAATAGTTGCTCGGCAAAACTAAAAGCGTGGCCTGGGTAAAGCACACTATCTTCAACTAAATACTGCGCATCGCGCTGTGAAATAGCTAATCGTTTTACTAAGTTCACTTTTGCCTGAGATAAAGTCCATGCATGGTAATGTATGCCCACATCGGTTTCCATTAGCGCAAGCATTAGCCTTTTATCTTCTGGGCTTAGCTGGCTATTTTTAGCCATAGCGGGCAACAGCATGTAATCAGTTTGCCAATCAATCCCTTTTACTTTTGGCGCCTTGCTTAAGTATTGGCTAATAAACGAAGTACTATGATGCTCGTTATAGCTCAAATTAGGCGCAGTATGCGAGTCAATTTGAAGATGCTGATTAATAGTATCAACCCATTGCAAAGGCGACTTAACTGCCCCACTGAAGTAATTTAGTTTACTTTGATACCATTCACTGCCATTAGCAAGTCCACGTAAGCCAATGCTTCCCCTTGGTTTGTATTGGGCCAAGTAATCATTAAACTCTGCAATCTGGGCTTTTAAATCGTTTACGCTAGATTGTTTTAATAATGACGTTTGTAAGTAACCCTGCAGGAGGTTTAATTCAACCTTGTTTAATCTCAAATTGCTTTGCAGCGCACTGTCTAATTGATCTTGAGTGTACTTAAGCCACTCAATTACCTCGTTAGCCATAGTACTTTGCATTTGCGCTGATAATAAGTTATCTAACACATTGACCTGTGCAGGCCAGCTGAAAAAGCGCTCAGGAAAACGCTCAGCAATAATTAAGTAATTTAGCTGCTGTGTTTGCGCGTTTGAAAGAGTCATTGTTTGTAGGCGCTGATACATCTGATGACGAAGCGATAAATACGCTGAGGAAAAAGGCAGTACTTGTTCAGTGGATACACTTTCAGTGCCCACAGGCTTTAGCGCCGTGTTTAAACTTTTAATACTCTGCTGCGCAGCATCATAAGATTCAAAAGGCAGTGGTTGTTTTGAACAAGCAACCAAAAACAGACTAAATAGGACAGACAAAAGATGCGTTTTATTCATTATAAATTCCAATAAAAAAAGCCCCATAGGGGCTTTTTATATAATTGCTAAAACAAATTAAAGTTAAATTTTAACACCGTTGCGAGCGGCTTTATCTTTAATAAATGTAGACCAACCTTTAGCAAACTTACGTGTGCGTGGGTCGTCCATTGCTTTAGTAATAGCAGCATAAGCTTGCTTGTATTTAGCTTGGTAGTAGTACGCTTCAGCTAAGTCTGAATAAATGGTGCCTTTTTTGTCAGAGCCAAGCTCTAACGCTTTGTTCAAACGAACAACAGCAGCACTAAAGTTCTCAGATTGTAAAAGTAACGATCCTGCTTTGCGGTAAAGCTCTGCATCGTCGTCAAATTTAGCAGCTTCTTCGTAGTACTTAGCAGCTTTTTCGATGTCTTTAGAACGGTGGTAGTTACTAGCAATTGCGTTAACATTTTGCTTAGTACGCTTAACTTTGTCTTCTTTAATCGCATTTTCAAGGGTTTTAGCCGCTTTAAATGGAATTTCGTTTAAAGAGTAAAAGTTAGAAAGTACTTTGTAATCTACTTCCGCTTCAAAATAGCCATTTTTGAATGCTACTTCCATGGTCGCTAGACCTTTAGAGTAGTCTTCGGTTTGTAGGTAGTATTTACCTAAACTAACCCAGGCTTTTTTGTCATCTGGCCAAACTCGTACAATCTCTTCACCAATTTTCACCATGTTGGCGTAGTCTTTAAGTTCAAAGTAAGAACCTAATTTTAATTGGTAAGGGGCCTTGTTAGGCTCCTTTTGTAAAGAGATTGCCTTGTCGGCAGGTTTAAAAACATCACGAAACTGACCTAACTGATAGTTAGCTTGCGCGATACGAGTATACACTTTAGGGTCTTCTTCGCCGGTGAAGTCCATCCAAGCTGTATAAGCTTTTTTGGCTTCTTGGAACTTTTCAGTACCTGCGTATAAATCACCTAATAGCTTTAAAGTTTGCTCGTGATCTGCGAAGTTTAAAATATCAGGGGCAACAGCTTGTCTAGAGTATTTAATCGCTTCATCGTACTTCTCTTTTTGCGCGTACATGCTACCTAAGTAACGATTTACAGTCGCTTTATCGAAGTCGTTAGATGCGTCAATCTCTTTTAACAAGGCAATTGCTTCATCAATTTTGTCTTCATTGTACAAGTCAAACGCTTTAATTACCTTTTTACCAGTACGCTCGCCCATGATTTTAGTCTTGGCTTTTTTACGCTCTTCAATTTTAGCGTAATCCGGCGCTGCTAATACAGGTGCAGTTATAGCTGCACCTGACACAGACATAAGAATTGCAAGAGCAGTTACTTTAGATAAATTTCTCATTACTCGCCTCCTTAGCCTTGGTTAAGTTTAAAGTCTAGTTGAACTTGTAAACCAACTTGTTTCTGTGGTTTACCGTCAATAATTTTAGGACGGTATTTCCACTTGCGTAATGCACGTTTAGCTTCACGGTCAAAGATACGTTTTGGTTCTGCGTCAATAACTTGAACGTCAGTCACGCCACCTAACTCATCAATTGTGAACGAAAGTTGAACCCAACCTTCTTTACCATCACGCGCTGCTTGCGTTGGATATTTTGGTTCAATACGAACGATAGGTGTCGCATCACCATCTCGTCCAAATGCACCTGGACCACTTAGTCCACCAGCCGAACTTCCTACATCAATGCTACCCATGTTAAATGACATAGCACCAGGGTTAGGATTGTTATTCTCCGGCTGTGGCGGCTGCGGTTTAGGCGGCTGCTTTGGCGGTGGCGGAGGCGGAGGCGGAACACGCTTCCTCTCCTGCACCTTAGATTCAGGCGGATTCGTCATTATTTCGACTATGATCTGCTCTTTTTGTTCAGTATTACGGTCAGCCCCACCAGAGATGAGGTAAGCCATGAAGTAGAACAAGCCGAAAGTAACTGCCCCACCTGCAATCAGTGAAAACAGAAAACGAATCATTACTGATCTCCAGCTATTGAAATTCTCAGGTTGTCACCTGTCGCTTTGATCTGGTCCATAACTTTAACCACTACGCCGTGCTTTGCTTCTTTATCAGCTTGCAAAATCACAACATCAGTAGGTTGTTCTGCTAATAAACTTTCGATTTTTGCTGAAACACGTTCAACATCAACTTGCTGTTTATCAATCCAGATAGCACCATCACTGCGAATAGCAACAAAAATGTTAGCATTTTTTTGCTTCGTAGCTTGGGCCGCTTTAGGTTTATTGACCTCGATACCAGCCTCTTTAACGAACGATGTAGTTACGATAAAGAAAATAAGCATGATAAATACGATGTCAAGCATTGGCGTCATATCTACCGCTGCTTCTTCTTCTTCACGAAAACGTTGTTTACGTGCCATATTTAATTCTCTCTCTAGTGATGAGGCATGCTATCTACAAGTTTGGCTTTCACCATTCTCGCTCTTGCCTCAAGGCGTGAGCTAAAGAAAACTCCAGATAGTGCCGCAACCATTCCAGCCATTGTTGGGATTGTTGCCATTGAAATACCTGATGCCATTAAACGTGCATTACCAGTACCTTGGGTTGCCATGGTTTCGAAAACCGCGATCATACCCGTTACAGTTCCAAGTAAGCCTATTAAAGGACAAACAGCTACTAATGTTTTAATCAACAACATACGCTGATCTAATTTTTCAGACGCTTCAGAAATCCATGCTTCACGGATTCTGTGTGCGTACCAAGACGTAGTGTCTTGGCGGGCATCCCACTTCGCTACAATATCCTTCGTTAAACGAGGAAATTCAGCAAGTAGGAACCAATAGCGCTCAATCATTAAAACCCACATAAGAAAGAGTGCTATCGCGACCACGTATAATACCTGGCCGCCTGTGCCAACAAAATCCCTGATAGATTCCCATATCTCCATCAGGACTAGCATTAGGCTTTCTCCTTCTCCGCGTGAGTAGCAACGATACCTGCGCTTTGCTCATCAAGGATATGTAATACTGACTTACTACGACCTGCAACAATTGAATGAAGTAGGATAAGTGGTAGTGCAGCAATTAGACCTAGCGCTGTAGTTACAAGAGCTAGAGAGATGTTACCAGCCATGATCTTCGGATCGCCCGTACCGAACAATGTGATTGTTTGGAACGTTAAGATCATACCGATTACTGTACCTAGTAGACCAAGTAACGGTGCGATTGCAGCAAGAATCTTGATGATGTTGATGCCAGCTTCAACACGTGGCGTTTCACGTAAGATAGCTTCATCAAGTTTAAGCTCAAGGTTTTCAACGTCTTGGCTCTTGTTGTCATGGTACACTTTAAGAATACGACCCAGTGGGTTGTTTGTATTCGGTGTAGACAAGTTTTTAAGCTGAGACTTGATCTTAGAAGTAGTAAGCGCTAAGTCAACGAAACGTACTAAGAAGATTAGTAGACCAACAGCTAATAAAACTGTGATGATGTAACCAACTTCAGCACCTTGCTCGTAGTATTCCATAAGCGTTTTCTTCTGCGTGTTGATACGTAAGATTGCACCACGAGTCGGGTCAATGTATACGCCAGCGTAATTGTCAGAAGAAGTACCTTCAAGAGCAGAGATACCATCTAAAATGTAGCTATCAGGTTGTTTACCTAAAGGCTGAATAGATTTTGTCTCTGGCGAGTAGATTAAGTAACCTTCGTCAGTAACTAAGTTAAAGTTACCGATACGTGTTACTTGCTTAACTGTAGAGTTACCGTCAAGACCTGACACTTCAGTTTCAAAAGTAGAAACTTTTGCTGACTCAGTCATTTCTGTTTGAAGTGCAATCCAAAGTTCTTCAAGTTCACGAACTGTTGGAAGCTCTTTAGCAGCTGCTAATGAACGAAGTACTTCAGCACGGCCTGGCTTTTCAGCACTTACTAGTGAAGCTTCGATAGAACCGATAGCGTCTTGCGCTGCACGACGTACAACACCAAACATTTCACCAAGAGTACCTTGTGCGTTTTGAAGCGCTTGCTCTTTTTCAGCTAATGTATTTTCGTTTTGTGCATATTGCTTAGCTAAGCTGTCACCGCGTGCTTTTTCAGACGCTAATTGGCTTTTTGCTTTGTTAAGTAATGCTTGCTTGTCAGCACGTTCTGACAAGAACTCTTGCTCACGTTGCTTATTGATTTTACCTTCAGAGATACGTTCTTGCTTTACTTGCTCAAGAATTTTATCTAAAGCATCAGTATTTGCATGTGCATTAAGCGCGGTACCTGCAGAAACAGATAGTACTGCTGCAACAGCAAAACCTTTAAATAGTTTCTTCATTATTCGATTACTCCGCGCCAAAGATTGGTAGTTTAACAAGTTCTAGTGTCGCTTGCTTACGCGCCATACGAATCACTTCTTTAACTGGTTTTAGGTATTCTTCACCTAATTCTTTCCACTCTTTAGTGTTGTTGTCCCACACCCAAGCGTGTTTTAAGTCAAAAGATTGTGCTACGTAAGTGATACGACCTAAACGACCGATATCAACGTTAATGTTTTTACCATCAACTTCTAAAGTACCTTGAGAAGCAGTTACAGCCGAGCTGTAAGCAGTTTCAACTGTGTATGCTTCAAGAACTTGGCGGAATTTCTCAGACGTCGTTACAGACGCAGAAGCCATGATTTCACGAAGTCTTTCTACACGAGCAAGACGAGAATCAAGATTGAACGGAACGTCCGCTTTGATGAATTGCTCAAGCGTATCGATCATGCGATACATCAAAGGCACAACGTTTTGTTTAGTGTTGTCGATAGTAGCGATTTGACGGTCAAACGATTCGATTGACGCATTTTGGTCAGCGACCAAACGTGCTACGTGATCGTTGTACACTTTCATAAGTTCAGTCTCATCAACAATACTACGGTACTCAGCGATTAGCTCTTGAGTTTGACCGTATACGTTGTCAATTTTAGTTTGAGACTTAACAGCAGCCTTTTGAATTTGCTGACCTGCTTTTTGCACGTCATTCAAAGGATCTGCAATCACATTGCTGCTTGCAAATGCAAAAGCGCCAACCAACGCAGATGCTACAAGACTCTTTCTGATTTTAACAGACATAGTTCCCAACCAATTAAGTAATGTTACTTTTATAATTTAATTATCAACCTTATTAAGGATGACAACCCTGATATCTTTTAATAGATATCAACCCTCCAATAATGCTAAATGCAATACGCCCTGTCAACTTGATGTTAGCTATTCTAAGTAAATAAATACCTTGAAAAAGCTAAAACTAAAGTATTACAAAAAATACTGTTAACATAAATGCAACCAGCATTAAGGCGTTTTAGCATTATATAGCCCCTTTAAAATTAAACACTAGTTAAAAATTAGACACTTACATGAAACAAAAATGCAACATCTAAACAAAACTGAATTGCACCTTAAAAAAAAACAAAAATAATAAAAATGTGACAATTTGATGAACTAGATTTGGTTAAATTAGGCTAAAAACACATCTTAACTTACAAATCCTGCGCTTCATCGTATAAAAATACAACAATTCGAAAGTGGTTTTGAGATGATGTATAAATATTACTGCATTTAAGTTAATGGCTTTAACTTTGCTAAGCCCAAGTTAAGCCTTATTAAAGCCAGTAAAACACTCAGTTAATTACACGGTTTTTTAATACACACTATGCGTGTGGTAAATGTATTGTTTAACCTTGGTGAAAGTATGCAGATTGTGAGCTGTTAGTGTATTGAAGCGGCGTTGCTATTAAATAGGGTTTTTAACTATTTAAATGGCAAATATGTTAAACGTGTTTGAAGCTATAGCGAGAAGTAAATTTTAACGTTTGACTGTATTAGGGAGTGAACAAACAATATTAGAGAGTATAAAAACAATGAGGAAGATTTTGAGGAATTATGGTGAAACAGAAAACTGCTTCACCAAGATGAACTAAGGTTCACATAATTAAAATTATGCTACTTCTACGTTCTCAGCTTCAGGGCCTTTTTGACCTTGTTTGATGCTGAAAGTCACTGCTTGACCTTCGCTAAGAGTGCGAAAACCAGAACCAGTGATTGCGCTGAAATGTACAAACACGTCAGGACCATTTTCTTGTTCAATGAAACCAAAGCCTTTAGCTTCGTTGAAAAATTTTACTTTACCAGTAACCGACATACTAAATTTTCCTGTAAGTCAATAATTAAAATTCAGCCATATTATTATGGCTATATCCTCCCTGAGTCAGTGCCCAAAATTCTGGAGGTATAGTACAGGAACAAGTTTTAACCTAACCGGTAACCTTAAACGCAGCACAATATCCGTAAATTCAATACGCAAAAACTCAAAGCAAGTTAAGGTTAACACATTAATTTTTTTTTGGCTCTATTAATTAAGATTTATTTACTCAGAACAAAAATAAATAAAGCATTATATGTAAGTGGTTATTTTTAAAGCTAAAACTGAACAAAAAACGACAGCTTTTTTGCTCGTAATTGTAACAATTCATGTATAACAGCTTAGCTTAACAAATAAAGTACCTCGTAAAGAGCGTTAAAACTCGCGTAAAGATTGAATTTCAAGCAAATAAAAAGCCGTACAGCAAGCTATACGGCTTTAATACAATGCTAATTTAAAGCAGTTTACTTAACCTGCCAGTCAATCGTAGCTTCTGCTTTAATAGGCACAACTTGTGAGTCACCAAGCGTGTAACTTGCGGGGACTTGCCAAGGCCTTTTCTCTAGGGTAATTGTATCGGTGTTACGGGCAAGTCCGTAAAAGTCAGGCCCAAAATGGCTTGCAAAGCCTTCTAGTTTGCCCAATGCGCCCGCCTCTTCAAAGGCTTCGGCGTAAAGTTCAATCGCAGCATGTGCTGTATAGGCGCCAGCACAACCACATGCCGCTTCCTTTTTATCTTTATAATGTGGTGCTGAGTCAGTCCCTAAAAAGAACTTTTTATTTCCGCTTATAGCTGCTGCCATTAACGCTTGTTGGTGAATATTGCGCTTTAAAATAGGTAAACAGTAATAATGCGGACGTATGCCACCAGCTAACATGTGGTTACGGTTGTACAATAAGTGATGCGCGGTAATAGTTGCCGCCACATTTTGCGGCGCGGCTGTTACAAAATCAACGGCGTCTTTTGTCGTAATGTGTTCTAGCACTATTTTCAGCTTTGGAAAATCCGCTACAACATCGCCTAAAATCGTCTCTAAAAATACTTTTTCACGGTCAAAAATATCTATTGATGAATCAGTCACTTCACCATGCACTAATAACAGCATGCCCACGTCTTGCATCGCTTCTAATACTGGGTAAATATTCTTTACTGATGTAACCCCTGAGTCTGAATTAGTGGTTGCCCCTGCTGGGTACAACTTGGCAGCAACAATTTTGCCCGTTGCTTTGGCTTTTTTAATTTCTTCAGGTGTGGTTTTATCTGTTAGGTAAAGCACCATTAAGGGTTCAAAGTTGCCCTGCGGCCCCGCTGCCATAATTCGCTCTCGATAAGCTAGCGCTAAATCAGTGCTCGTTGCTGGCGGTACAAGGTTTGGCATTATGATGGCGCGGCCCATGTAGCGGCTAATATCACGTACTGTATCTTTGAGTTGCTCACCATCACGTAAATGGACATGCCAATCATCTGGACGAGTTATGGTTAATGTGTTTTTTGAATCGGTATTAATGCTCATTACTTTTTTCCACGGCTGAATTTATCCGATCATAGGCATATGGAAAGATCTAGTAAAGTGTTATCTAAACTATTCCCCTCTATGAGTGCTGCAAAATGCTATTGGGTTTAAGTTTAACGACGATTACACTCGTTTAAGCGTTTTATTTTGAACATGCTTTAAATTTGGGTTAACTTATCAGTGCTAATACAAATAAAAAGAATAAAATTACCCTATGTCGAATCATATCGATACCTATAAAGCGCTCGAAGTTAAAACTGAACAACTGAGCATAATAAATCAGTTTTCCTCAAGCTTATTACAGCTCGATACCTTAGAAGAGTTATTTGAGTATGTAACCACTCAAGTAGTAAACCGCCTTGGGTTTGTTGATTGTGTTATTTACCTGGCTGATGAAACACGTTTACAGCTAAATCAAGTCGCTTCTATGGGCATAACCCACGCCAGAGACGAATACCAAGCAGAGCGCAAAGTTATTGGCTTTAACGAAGGTATAACCGGTTATGTTGCCCGTACAGGCACAGCTATTATTATTGGCGATGTAACGCAAGACCCTCGCTACATTGCTGATGAACGCCCTGCTCAATCAGAGTTATGTGTGCCACTTATATACAAGGATCATGTTTTAGGGGTTATTGATTGTGAACATCCAATAAAAAACTACTTCACAAACGCCCATCTAGAAATATTAACCACGGTTGCGCATTTATTAAGTGCTAAGCTAAACCAAGTAAACACGGTCAATAGCTTAACGCACACAGTAAAACAGTTAAATGATGCGCAAAAGCTTGAAAACAGCTTACTGCAAATCGCTAATTTAACGTATAAAGCCAGTAACCTAGATACCTTTTTTGAAGCTCTTCACAGCATAATAAATAGCTTACTTCCTGCAGATAACTTTTTTATTGCCCTTTACGATAAGCAAGTAGACATACTCGATTTGGTTTACATCGTTGAAGAAGGCATTCAAACGCACGCACACAAAAAAATATCAAAAGAGCAATTAAAAGACACAGCTTCGTATTACCTACTAAAATCAGACCGTGTACTGCTATTAAATCAAAACGATTATCAGCAACATATAAATAACGGCGACTTTAAACTTGTTGGCCGTCTTTCTGAATCCTGGCTAGGTGTGCCTTTTAAAGCAAATGATAGAATAAGCGGTGTAATTGTTGTTCAAAGTTACGATAAAAAGCTGCATTACAACGAACACGACAGCGCCCTTTTAACCTACGTAAGTAGGCAAATTAGTATGGCCATAGATAGGCAGCTTGCAAGGCAAGAGCTTGAACACAAAGCATTGCATGATGAGCTAACAGGCCTCGCTAATCGCTCGTTACTTATTGAGCGTATTAAACATGCAATTTTGCGTTTATCGCGTGTTAAAAAAGGCACGAGCCATGCCTTGCTTTATTTAGATTTTGATCGATTTAAAAGTATTAATGATTCGCTTGGCCATGAGGTTGGCGATCATTTTTTAATTAAAATTTGTGAGCTAATAAAAGGCACCGTCAGAAACACTGATACGTTTGCACGCCTAGGTGGCGACGAATTTGCTATTTTTATGGAAAACATCACGCACAGAAACCAGGTTAGCGAAGCGTTAAAACGAATAAACACAGCCCTTGCTAAGCCACTTAATGTGGATAGTCATTTATTGCAAGCATCAACCAGCATTGGCATCGCCTTTAGTGAAAGCAGCGACGATAAAGCCTATTTGCTATTACAGCAAGCCGATGCCGCTATGTACGAAGCTAAATCAAGCGGGCGTGGCCAAGTTAAGTTTTTTAATAACACCATGCGTAAAAAGCTCAAAACACATGCCGATATAGAAAACGACTTACAACACGGCATTGAACACAACGAATTTGAGCTTTATTTTCAACCTATTTTTACTATAGCGACAAGCGAAGTTGTCGGCTTTGAGGCATTAGTGAGATGGCACCATCCTAAAAAAGGGTTTGTGCCACCAAATGAATTTATTCCGATAGCCGAAACCACTGGGCAAATTATTAACCTCGATTTGCACTTGCTTGACCTTGCTGCACAACATATTGCGCACTGGCACACATTAGGGCATCGCTTTTTAAAAGTAACGGTCAATGTGTCATCGCGTCATTTTGCCAGCCTCGACTTTGTTGCCCAAGTTCACGCATTATATAATAAATACCAACTGCCTTTAGGGTCGTTGTGTTTAGAAATCACTGAATCAGGGCTTATTGCTAACCTTGATTTAGCAACTCAAATAATAGAAGGGCTAGCCCCACTTAAAGTAAAGTTATGCTTAGATGACTTTGGTACTGGATACTCAGCACTTGGTTACTTACACCAATTACCTATTCATATTTTAAAAATAGATAAAAGCTTTATCGATCACCTCAACAAAACCAATAATCCGTTAGTAGAGGCCATTCTCTCATTAGCGCAATCACTAAACTTTGAAGTTGTGGCTGAGGGAATCGAAACGCAAGAGCAACTAAATATTTTACAAGCCACTCAATGTAATTACGGGCAAGGCTTTTTAAAGTCAAAACCAGTTACAGCACAACACGCCATTAAGCTTATCCACAAACCCCTGTAGTAGCTGTTATCCAAAGGCTTACTTTTTCACAACCAAAAAGGTGTAAAAAGTAAGCCCCGTAATACCCATTCGTTTATTTAAGCGCTCAGTTTTGAAGTAATAAAAACATATTATTACTGTTTAAGCTTTAGCCCATTAAAAACAGACCTGTTATTACGCGTTGTGATAATTACTTATCCCTCTTAAAAACCAGTGCCATTTATTAAGCTGCCCTGCCCATAACGCGCTTTAAACAGCCGCTGCATAACCCAACAAAACAACTTGAGCTAAACTCATGCCAAACTCATCAAACTAGTAGCAACCAAAGTACCCACATTAGTTAATTTAACTTTAAGGGCTTATTTTAGTAAATAATAGATTATTTTAGCCATCTAGACGTTGAAACGTTTTTTGTAAAGGCGTAGTATGTAGTAAATCTGAGCCAAACTCACTTTTCCCTTGAGAATTATTAAAGATGATTGATATAAAACACCTGAAAACTATTGCGACATTAAAAGACACCGGATCGTTAGTTAATACAGCCCGCGAATTATTTTTAACGCAATCAGCTTTATCTCATCAAATTAAAGACTTAGAAAACAAATTAGATTGCCAATTATTTGAAAGAAAAACGCAGCCTGTGCGCTTTACGCCACAAGGAATGCTATTACTCGAACTTGCCAACGAAGTTTTACCTAAAGTAGAAGCCACTAAGTGCCGTTTAAAAGAAAGCCTTAATCAACCTATTTCCCAACTGCGCTTAAGTGTTGAATGCCATGCATGTTTTCATTGGCTGCTGCCTACAATTAAAGAATTTAATAATTTTTGGCCAGACATTAAAATTGACTACGAACGCGGCTTTAGCTACGACGCTATACCTGATTTACTCAACGATGAGCTCGACTTAGTATTGACCTCAGATATACGCGATCCTGATAAACTTGAATACGCTCACTTATTTGATTTTAAATTAAAGCTTATCGTCGCCCCTGATCACGACCTAGCTAAAAAAGCATATGTAACGGCGCTTGATTTAAAAAACGAAACCATTATTTCGTATCCTATTCCGCGCGAGCGACAAGATATATTTAAACACTTTATTCAAAATGCCCGCTTTGACGGCACCTTAAAAAATGTAGACCAAGGCTTATTAATTTTTCAGCTAGTGAGTGCAGGAATGGGTGTAGCAGCGCTGCCTGATTGGTTGGTAACACCTTACGAAAGCCAAGGTTTAATTAAATCTATCCCGCTTGGTGCACTAGGCCTAACCCGCCCTATGTACCTAGCCATGAAAAAAGACATGAAAGACAACCCCGTTTATCGCCATTTTTTAAATACCTGTAAGCAAAATAACGGTCGATAAATCACAAACGAATAAGTAACATAAGGCCTATTGTGTTTTATGTTGCTTTTTATGTTTGAATTAAAAAAATTATTAGGTGGCTTAATTATGCCGCTACCACTATTTGGTTTACTTGCGTTTGTAATGCTAGTGTTGGCGTTTCGTGAACGTAAGTCTGCTTTAGTAATCGCAAGCTTAAGTCTATTGGCGCTTTTAGTATTAAGTACGCCGTTTGCTGCGCATCAACTGATTAAAAACAATGAGCCCGCGTCATTGGCTTTTAATGCACTAAAACACCCAACCCTTGATAAAATTGTTGTACTGGGTTGCGACATAAACCCTAACCCCGCTTTAAGCGCTAATAATCAGCTAGGAAACTGTGCGCTTACTCGCTTGGTAGAAGGGGTTAAGCTTGCAAAAAAAAACCCTAATGCAACGCTTATCGTATCTGGCGGTGGCTATAATAAAGTAACAAATAGCGCGTTAATGAGCCAAACAGCAATAAATTTAGGGGTGAGTAAAAACCGCATAAAACAAAACCCACAGGCAATGGATACAGCCGCAGAAGCCAAACTACTCGCGCCTAAGCTCGTTGATTTTAAGGTTGCACTGGTTACGTCTGTGCTACACATGCCGCGCTCAATAAACTTGTTTAATGCCCAAGGCATTGAGGTAATTCCTGCCGCTACGGATTATCACAATTTTGCGGCTTTACCTTTGTATAAACAATTTATACCAAATGCTGAGGCATTACGTGTAGTAACGCAATATGCCCATGAAGTGATTGGGAATGCGTGGATAAGTATGCGCCGCTGGATAAACCCAGAGGCGCTGTAGAGTATATATAAATTTATACTGGGTTATCTATATCTATAAAGCTCACATCAAAACCATGTTCTTTGGCAAGTAGCTCACCAAGGGCTTTAATTCCGTAACGCTCGGTTGCATGATGCCCTGCTGCAAAAAAGTCTATATTTTGCTCTCGCGAGCTGTGAATAGTTTGCTCTGAGGCTTCACCCGTTAGGTATGCATCAATCCCCTGCTCTGCTGCTAAATCGATATAACCTTGCCCGCCTCCTGTACACAGGGCAATGGTGTTAATTTTTTCATCGCGTACCACACTACTTAAAGGTTCGCGGTTTAAAACTTTGGCTATTTTATTTGCAAACTCGCTACCTGTAAGCGGAGTTTTTAACCGTCCTTTCATAGCAACGCTATTAGTAACGGGTTCAAGTCCTGTCTCTATTTCAATATCGAGCAAATTAGCAAGCTGGGCGTTGTTACCTATAACAGGGTGAATATCAAGCGGTAAATGATAGGCAAATAAATTAATATCGTGCGCTAACAAAGCCCCTATACGGCGTTTTTTCATGCCTGTAATAGGTTGCGATTCACCTTTCCAAAAATAACCATGGTGGACCAAAACAGCATCGGCTTTTTTTTCTATTGCTGCATCAATGAGTGCTTGGCTTGCAGTCACCCCCGTAACAATCGTTCTGATTTCATTTTTACCTTCGACTTGCAGCCCATTAGGACAAAAATCTTTAATTGTGTGAGGCTTTAAAATGTCGTTTAACAGTTGGTTAAATTCTCTACGTTGCATACTTATTACCTTACTCAGCACTGAATTTTGTGCAAATTTTGGCGTTTATGGGGCTAAAATGGAAGGAAAATCGCAAAAAATTGAAAAACAGTTGGAAAATAGGTATAAATACGGCTTCTTTATCTGTGTTCACAACGTATAGGGTCTCTGATGAGCAAACTAGACAAAACAGAAGTTTTATCTGCCTTTGAAGCTGCATATGAAGCTGCCAATGGTAAAAAACCTGAAATTACTACAAAACCTGGCTGGTACAGCATCGATGGTGGCAAAAACTTACGCCTAGCTGATGTAGCAGAGCTAACGAAAGAATTAAGCTCTGGCAAATCGCCTGCACAAGCTGAGCAAAAAGCGCCTGCGAAAAAAACTAAAACTAAAGCTGCTGCGCCTGTTAAAGCACAAAAAACAGCGCCGTTTACTGTTGTAACACAAAGCGAAGACGGCTACACAGCTGAAGAGCTTTGGATTGTTGAGCTTGCAAGTAAAGATCACGACTGTCGCTTACCGCGCGGTGTTGTTTAAACAACACGTGATTAATAAAAAAGCCGCGTTAAGCGGTTTTTTTGTGCCTGTTTATCACCTTCTATCAATTCGCTTTATTAAATAATTTATTTTTAGCTAAAAAAAAGCGGCTAATAGCCGCTTTTTAAGCGTGTATTACAATTATAGCTTTTCAAAATAAAGTGGTTTTCGCTGCTTTTTACCCACTTCGTTCATTGTGCTTGCATCAAATAAGCGCCCATTGATCATGGTGTAATCGACTTTATCTGAATCGCGAATATTTTTCAGCGGATCGCCATCAATAACAATTAAATCGGCAAGCTTACCTACTTCTAGCGAGCCTATATTTTTATCAAGCCCCAAGTATTTAGCAGGGTCAAGCGTAGAGGCTCTAATTGCTTCAAGTGAACTCATACCGCCTTGAGTAAACATCCACATTTCCCAATGTGCACCTAAGCCCTCGCGTTGTCCGTGAGCACCTAAATTTACCAGTACACCTAAATCTTGCAGCTCTTTAGCAACACGGGCGTTATTAAAGTGGTTATAGTGATGATCGGGCGCTTTTACTCGGCGCATAGCACGTGGCAACAGCTGATTTTTAGGCACAAACTTACTTAAACGCGGGTGATTCCACACGTCTGTTTTATCGTACCAGTAGTTTTCTCCCCAAATTCCGCCATAGGCGACAACAAGCGTTGGGGTATAACCAACATCACTTTGCGACCATAATTGTTTTATATCATCGTAAATATGCTCAACCGGAATTGAGTGTTCAATGCCCGTATGCCCATCCACAACCATACTTAAGTTATGTTGTAGCAATGAGCCGCCCTCTGGCACAACCATCATCTCTAGCTCACGCCCTGCTTCAATAACTTGTTGGCGCTGCTCACGGCGTGGCTGGTTATACGATTTAACACTAAACGCGCCAACCTTTTTAAGACGCTCTAAATGAAATTTAGCATCATCTAGCGAATCAATATGCGAGGTGTAACCAGGCATATTTGCTCCATATAAAATGGTGCCGGTAGAAAAAATACGTGGCCCGACAATCATGCCGGCTTTTTGCATTTCACTGGCGGTAAATATTTCAGAGGTATCGTTTGATGGATCATGAATTGTTGTGACACCTAACGCTAAACCAGCATAGTTTTTCCAGTTTTGCTGAGGAATAATTTCATCGCTGGCTTGTGAGCCATGGGCATGCGCATCAACAATCCCAGGCATAATTGTTTTACCTGCTACATCGATAATTTCAGCCCCTTTGGGGATCGTTACCTCATCAGCACTACCAATCGCTTTTATGCGTTTACCGTCTGTGATGATGACACCATTTTCAATGACTTGCTCACCCTTCATGGTAATAATGTTGGCGCCCTTTAGCGCAATCATGCCCTTTGGTGCAGCCATTTTTTTACTAAAGCTAATATTCTCACCGCTTTTTACTTTAAAGTCGGCATCATCGGCTTTATCAATAGCAAACATACCATCAAGGCTTGCATGGTATAGCTCGGGCCCTAAGCTCCAGTAGAGAGTGTTACTTTGAGCACTCCAACTTATATTTTCACCCGCACGCACAGATAACAGCTCAATAGGAAACTGGTTATCTTTAGGGCTTATTGTGATAGGTGAGCCGCTTTCTACCAGCGGGGTAACAAATACTTTAAAGCGCTCAGCAAACGCTAAGTATTTACCATCTGGTGAGACTCGAAATTCAGTCGCATGCTCTGATTCGTAAAGTTTACGAACGTTTTTAGTTTCAAGCTCCACAACACTTAAGGTAGGCTTAGGCCAAGGGCTCATGATAAATACACGGTCATTGGCGCTACCAAACTTAGGTTGATAACCACTTTTAGAAATAAGCTCGCTCTCTCCCCCTTTTGCGCTTACTTTATAAATACCTGGGTTGAGTGACCACTTAGGATTTAAAATACTTCCGCCGGTGGCTTTACGATAAACGATTGTTTTGCCGTCAGGACTAAAAGTAGGCTCAACGTATTTACCCGGCTCGCGGGTTATCGCCTCGCCGCGCCCGCTGCGGGCAGAGACAACACGTACAGTGCCTTGCTTAGTATCACTCCAGGTTGTGTAAACAATCTTTTTACCATCGCGGGAGTACTGCGGGAACAGCTCATAATGATCAGTTTGTTTGGTTAAGCGCTTAATTTTACCAGAGTCTAAATCGCGTTTATAAATATAACCTAATGCTTCAAAAATCGCAGTTTCACCATCGGGGCTAACCTGCACGTTGCGCAACATTTTTACATCAAACTCATCGGTATCTAAATTTTGAGTAAAGCGTACTGCGGTTTGTATTTTTTTACTGGTGTTTACTTTAAAGGGAACACGCGCAACAGCTTTATCATCAACAGCAATTTTATGTATTGAACCGGAAGCCCAAAACACCAGTTCTTCGTTATCTGGGGTCCACGCAATTGTCGGATACACACCATGAATAGCCCAGGTTTCTTGCATATCGCGTTCAAGCTTGTCATAAAGCTTGGTGTGCTCGCCACTGGTTAGGTCGTATAAGTACAAGCTTGTTTGAAAGTCATCACGTCTTATATAGGCAAGCTTTTTACCATCAGGTGAAGGTGTGGGTCTTATTGCACCGCCCATGCCTTGTATTATGGTTTCTATTTCGCCTGTTTCTCTATCGTAGCGCTTAATTTTATAAATACCGGCAACAGAATCTTTAGAGTAGTGAAAGGTTTTACCTGGCGTCGCGTCATGAGAAAAATAAACATAGCGCCCATCTGGTGAGAACATTGGCTCACCTAAGTCTTTTTGGTCGTTCTCACGTTTAGTAAGCTGAACACCTTTACCACCCGCTTTGTGATAAAGCCACACTTCTCCAGCCCCAAGTGAGCGACTAGCGGTAAAGTGTTTGCGTGCGACAAGGTAATCGCCATCAGGGCTCCATGCGGGGCTGTTTAAAAGTCTAAAGGTTTCGTCAGTCACAGCGTGTTGATTGCTACCATCAACATCCATAACCCAAATATTATCACCACCGCCTTGATCTGAGGTAAACGCAATGTGTTTCCCATCGGGGCTAAAGCGAGGCTGCATTTGCCAAGCAATATCTGAGGTGAGTTTAGTTGCTTCACCTCCGCTTATAGGCATAGTGTAAATGTCGCCAAGTAAGTCAAACACTAGCGTGTTGCCATCAGGACTAACATCAATGTTCATCCATGTGCCTTGCTCTGTGCTAATGGTGGCATCTACAAACTCGCCTTTTGGTGAGTCTACCTGCCACTTTTCTTGCTCTTCGTTTGCGTGCGGCTGACCTATTGCAAGGGCGACTGATAAAGCCAGTGCAGTGTGAAGCATTTTTTTCATGCATTTCTCGCTTGTTATTATTGCAGTTAAACTCTCTAACACGATTGCAACAAAAACAGCGCTAACTTGCCAGCGTTATCAGACCAAGTACCAAAAATTAATGCCAAACTATGGGGTCAAATTGGTAGTAATCCACCAGCATTCTATAAATTTCAGGGTCGTATTGCCTAAGCTGCGCTGGCTTTTCTAAAAAGGTCTCTGTGAGTACTGCAAAAAACTCAGCCTCGTTGGTGGCCCCATAACTATGAATAACGTGAGGCATGTTATAAGCAACATGACTTTTTAACTGCACAAAGGCACGGCTAAACACTCGAGCCCATTCTTTATAAGCATTGGGGTTTTTTAATAATGGAGTGCCAGTTGTTTTTCCGGTTTCTTGGTCTAACTGGTGGGCAAATTCATGAAACACTAGATTATGGCCATCGCTTGGTAAACGGTTGCCTTCAAGTACATCGTGCCAACTTAGCACTAACGTGCCACCAGGCCACGACTCACCTAGGCGTACCGCGTTGTGGTAACTAACCAGCCCAGCACTATCTCGTGTAGATTGCGGCGCATAATACGCACTGGGGTAGAGTAAAATTTCTTTCACGTTTTTATAAAGTGGCCAAGGTTTATTAAGCACTAACACACAGGCATCGGCCGCAACTATCAGCTTCATGGCGGGGGTTAGCTTTAGTCCGTCTCGGCCTAAAAAGCGCTTTTCATTTAAAAACCATATTATGTGGCGCTCAAGCTTGGCTCTGTCGTTATCCGTCATCTTTTTATAGATAGGCATGCAACGAAGGAGTATTTCTTTTTGTTGAGAGTTTAAAACAGCGTTTTTATATTTTTTATTCCAAAGCCAGTTTTGTAGTGCCTGCCAGCGCCAATAAATTACAACAAAAATAGCCAAAGCAAAAATGAGTAGCCCGTTTATCATGGGGACATCCAAAATAAGTTAGTCTCTTATTAATATGTGCGCATGCACTCATTTTCAATCAGATAATTTCTGTGCAATTTCGTCCGCTATTTTTAGCTTTGTATAAAGCTTGATCTGCCCGCGATAAAAGACGGTCGTAATCACCGACGTTGGTTGAGTCAGACAAGCCAAAACTGGCTGTTACACTTAATCCCTCACCAATGGCCGAAAAGTCATGCTGTGCAATGCTCTCGCGCAGTGCTTCGCATATGATTTTTGCTTCGCTGGCGGTTTTATCTGCAAAAACAATTGTAAACTCTTCACCGCCCCAACGTGCTATATGCTGGTTTTCTTGGCAGCCATTTTTAAGCAGCTCTGCAATAGTACAAATCACCTTGTCGCCAATAATATGCGACCAGTTATCGTTAATACGCTTAAAGTGATCAATATCCAGTATAGCTATGGCTAACGGCCGGTTTTGCTGTTTGTAAGTGGCAAAATTATGGGCAAGCCAGCTATCAAAAGCACGCCTGTTAGGCATGTCGGTAAGTTGGTCGTGTGTTGCTTGGTATGCAAACGCATTGGCTTGCGTTTGTAGGTCTTGGGTTTGCTTTTCTACGCGATTAGTCAGCTCTATTTCTATTTTTTTGTAGTGGTATAAACGGTATTTGTATATAGCAAAAATAACCATTAAAAATAATACAAATACTGCAAACTTAAATTGCGGTTTTTGCCAAAAAAATGACTGAATTACAATATTTACAGCTTGCTGATTATCTTGCCACTGTGCGTTAGGGTAACTTGCTCGTACCATAAAGGTATACTCCCCTGGCGGTAAGTTAGTGTACTCAGCACCGGTCATATGTTGGCGATTAACCCATTTATCGTTAAAGCCCTTTAATTGGGTTTGAAAATTTAATCGCTGCGGCATAATAAAGCTCAGCCCTGCATAATGAAACGATAAACGCGATACCCCCGGTGGCAAAAATACCGACTCTCCTTCAAGCGGAAGCGCAATAGGCTTACCATCTACAAAAATATTTTCAATAATGGTCGGCAGCGCAATTTGCGTTGATGCTTGTAAGCGCGCTGGTTTTACGGTACTCACCCCCTTTGCGGTTGCAAACCAAATACTCCCATCGTTATGCGTTACAGCCGAAGGGGTTGAACCTCCGTTGGCCTGCGCACTTAACATCCCATCGCCTTCATCATACAGTTGATAGTTAAGCACGGCTGCTTTAGCGCTCGCGGGAGCATCGAGGATTTGCTGTATATGATTTTTATCGATTTGAATAATTCCGCGGTTGCTCGAGAGCCAAAATGAGCCATTGTGCGGCACCACTTGAAATAGTTTATCGATAGGTAAACCTTGCTCTAAGCCAAGCATGGCCACTTTTCCGCTTGTTAGCTCATAGCGCACTAAGCCCCTATCTGTGGCCATCCAAGTATAGGTATCATCAATATAAAACCCAAACGCATATTGCGCAGAAAACTCACGAGGGAATTCAACCGTTGTAAATTGCTCACTAACAATATCAAATACCACCACCCCATTGCCGGTACCTACCCAAATATTGCCCGCGTTATCTTCACTAAGTGCAAGTACAAACCCACTTGGTAAGTCTTTTTTATTTGTAAATTGATTTAAGCTGCCATCTTCATTAATGCGCGTCAGCCCCATGGCAGAGCCTATCCACAAACGGTTTTTAGAATCAAATAATAAAGCCCTTACTTCGTTACTCCCAAGGCCAGTGCTACGATTAATAAACGGCGTAAAAGTATTATTAACTATTTTTAAAACACCTGAGGTATACGTACCTGCCCACACACTACCGTCGGGTGCTTCGTGTAAACTGAGCACAGAATAAGGACTGCTTTGTTTAGAGCCTGAAACCAAAGTAGCGCGGTTGTTTTTTATTATATTTAAGCCAGAGCTTCCCCCCACCCATAAACTGCCATCGGAGTGAGAAAGCACTGTGCGGGTATAATCCCCCGCTAAACCTCTTTTTTGGGTCCACGATGAAAACGGCGACTCACGCAGGCGAAACAACCCGGCGTTAGTGCCAATCCAAATACTGTTTTCTCTATCTTGTAACAAAGATAAAATACGGTTGGCGGGTAATCCGTTATTGGCATCTAACTGCTCTACGCCATCGGGCGATAGCCTAAATACCCCTTTATTAATTGTGCCAAACCATAAGTCTCCATGGTTATCCTCTAATAAGCTAGAAATAGATTCATTGCTAAGCTTTTCATGTATCGGCTGAAACTGCGCCTTGGTTTTGATCCACGCGCCTTTTTCGCTTCCCACAATAAGCGAGCCACCACGGGTAATTAATAAGTTATAGACAGGTGCATTTGGTAAACCAAAGTGTGGTGTCATTAAGGTCGGTATTTTGTTGTGTATTTTATAAAGGCCTGCACTGGTTGCTGCCCAAATAACCCCATCGTGATCTTCTATAACCCGATAAGCACTTACATTTTTAATAATTGCAAGGTCGGTATCGCTGTTATGTTCACGATAAAACACGCCGTCGTTTTCAAGGGCTAACCATAGGCTTTGATCAGCACTTTCAATTAAATGATTAACCATGGTTGATGCTGATCGCTTGGTATCCCACTGCCTATGTTGATATAAGCTAATTCCTCCGCGCGACCCCGCTATGTATAACCCACCACTATTTGTGGGAGTGAGTGCCCTTAAACCCGAGTCGGGTAAGTTATTAATATGAGCACGGGTTAATATTGTAAACTCTTGGCCATTAAAACGTGCCAAACCTTCCCATGTAGCAACCCATAAGTAGCCATCTTGGGTTTGCGTAACGCTATTAATACTGTTGTGTGGCAATCCAGAGCGGGTATTCCATGTTTCAGAAAAATAATCACTTAACGGTAAACGGGTTTGCTCTTGGGCTTCACATAAAAACATGACGAAAAAAGAACATATAATGCTTAATTGTCTCATCATCAACTGCCTTAGTTATTCTTTTACTTGTGTGTAAGCGTTTTATCGTTATTTAAAAGGAGTAGGAAAGAATTTACTTGGCACTGAGCACACCAAAATTGTGCGCTCCAACAAAGCGTTAAAATCCCTATACGCATTGGGTGAATACACTAGGGTTTGTTTAAGCGCTAAAAGCGCGTTAATTAAAACTAAACAATAGCGTAAACAACTAATAATACGTGCTAAAAAGCACCTTAAATAAGTCGCTAAAACTTAATGTCGTAAACGTATCAGCTAATCGTTACAAATTAACTTATATCGCCTATCTAACTAAAAATACTACCATAGCAAATAAATACATTGCATTAACTAAATTCAATTAATCTTTACAAAAGTCGTCAATATTGTTTTGTAATACGTTTATAAATGCTGCGACGTGTAAACCGTCCATTAGCGAATGATGCACATCAATCGAAAACGGCATTAGGCCCGTGGTTTTATCGTATTGACCAAACACAAATTTAGGAATACCTAAGCTTTTCCCTTCACTAAATGCATGCGAAAAACTACTAAAGTTCAGCCAAGGTAAAACCGATATATGTATCAAATCGGCCTGCCCTTCGGTTTCATTAAACGCCTGAGAAAATAACGGTTGAGATTTAGCATTGGCGCTTATCGCAGTGGCGTGCTGAGCAAATTCTTCAAGGCAAGGCGAATAATTAAAGTAACTAAATATAAACGAATCATCGCTAGCAAGCTCGACCACACTGGCTCTTACTTGCTTTAACCGCCATGGACGGTCATTAATAATTCTTAGCATAATCGGGTTATAAGCGTGGCAAGCTTTTAATGTGGCATGCACATATGCTTGAAAAAAAGACAGTTTATTTTGTTTACAATATTCAAATAAAGGCTTGGCGTTAAGTGTTACGCACACATTAAAATATGGCTGGGTAAAGTTTTTAAATAATTCGAAGTGTTGTTGGCGAGGCCATGTATCAAGGTCGATGGGCTCCATTAAGGCGTTTGTATCAGTCATAATATCCATAAGCTTGTCGTTAACGATTAGGCCGCATTGCCTTAAGGGTCTTGGCCACAAAAATTACCACGCCACAGAGTATAAACAAAAAAGGCGTACCACTGTACGCCTTAGTTTAAATAAACGGCTAAATTTACAGGCCGTTTTGAATTATCTCTTGCGCTAACTCATCGGCAATCAAGTGCGTTGATTTTTGCTCTTTTTCACTACGGGTGAATATTTCGGTTAAGGTATCAAAAATACCTTCAACATGTTTATTAGACGCCGCCTCACTGTAGCCTTGTGGTGCAGTTTCGTAATACACATTAATAATGCCACCAGCGTTAATAACGTAATCGGGTGCATACAAAATACCTTTTTCACGAAGTACTTCACCGTGACGAGACTGCGCTAGCTGATTATTAGCACACCCAGCAATAATGGTTGCCTTAATACGTGCAATGGTTTCATCATTAATGGTGGCACCTAATGCACAAGGTGCGTATACATCAACATCAAGGTCATAAATTTCATCAATACCCACCTCCGTAGCGCCAAAGTCATTTACTACGCGCTCTACAGCATCTTGATTGATATCTGTTACAAATAATTTTGCACCAGCTTGCGCTAAATGCTTACATAAACCATAGGCGACTGCACCTAAACCTTGTACAGCCACTTTAATGCCGGCAAAATCTTGATGCCCACGTTGGTGCTGTAATGCCGCTTTAATTCCTAAAAACGTACCGTAAGCTGTAAAAGGTGACGGGTTACCGCTTTTCCCTTCCAAGCCCAGCACATAATTTGTTTCTTTATTCATTAATGCAACGTCATCACATGTAATGTTTACATCTTCGGCAGAATAGTAACGGCCATTCAATCGCTCTAATTGACGACCAAAAGCTCGAAATAACTGCTCTGATTTAATCTCTTTTGCATTGCCAATAATAACTGATTTACCACCACCAAACGGTAGGCGAGCAACCGCATTTTTATAGGTCATCCCTTTTGAGAGACGTAAAACATCGTAAACGGCATCTTCATCGTTGGCATAGTCCCACATTCTACAACCACCAACAGCAGGGCCAAGGTTAGTATTATGTACGGCAATAATTGCTTTTAAACCTGACGCTTCGTCAGAACAAAAAACCACTTGTTCGTGGTTATCAAATTCAGCTTGATTAAACACAGCCACTGTAATTACTCCAAAATAGTTTACCCGTGAGAGGGATGAGCGCTGGAAATTGACGAAACTTTACCACTTCATTTTTAAGGGTGCCACATAATGAGAAGTTAAACCCGTAAAAAGCAAGCCTTGTGAATTAATAAATCTAAATAACAATAAAGTATGGATAGAAAATTCAACAAAAGGCACATAAATTAAATTTAAAGCTAACAACACCGTTAAAAAGCGCCCTCACATTTACGTGAACGTAAAGGTAATACCAAGTGTAAACCTTGTATTACACAGCTGCCCTCCCAGCAAAGTCGCACAGTGTATAGGTTTATGAAGAAAAAAGCAGATTTACCACAACTGGTCTGAGGTGTTTATTTGAAGGGGCAATTTGCGCTTTTTTAATATTTCATAAAACAAATACAAAAAAAGCGAGCCTAAGCTCGCTTTGTAATTAGATTACGTAAACCTTTATTTAAGCTTGCCGTCTAGCTCTTCAATTTTAGCTTTCCAAATTGCAGGGCCTTGCGTGTGTGCGTTAGCACCTTCGCTGTCTACGGCAACCGTAACTGGCATATCTTCTACTTCAAATTCGTAGATTGCTTCCATACCTAAATCTTCAAAGGCAACCACGCGTGCTTTTTTAATTGCTTTAGATACTAAGTATGCCGCACCACCTACAGCCATTAAATAAACCGATTTATGCTCTTTAATCGACTCAACTGTAGCAGGACCACGCTCAGCTTTACCTATCATGCCTACAATGCCGGTTTTTTCTAGCATCATATCGGTAAATTTATCCATACGTGTTGCAGTTGTAGGGCCTGCAGGGCCTACAGCTTCATCACCTACAGCATCAACTGGGCCAACGTAATAAATAAACTTATTATCAAAATCAACGCCCTCAGGTAAACCTTCACCTGAATTGATCATATCTTGTAAGCGTTTATGGGCAGCGTCACGGCCTGTTAAAATAGTGCCTGAGAGTAAAACAGTTTCTCCCATTTTCCACTCGCGGGTGTCTTCTTTAGTTAACGTATCTAAATTAACACGGCGAGTTCCTTCACCTACTTCAAACGTCACTTCTGGCCAGTCTTCTAGCTTAGGTGCTTTTAAATCTGCAGGGCCTGAGCCGTCTAGTGTAAAGTGTACGTGGCGCGTAGCTGCACAGTTAGGGATCATCACAACAGGTTTTGATGCCGCATGCGTAGGCGCTGTTTTTACTTTAATATCAACAACCGTTGTTAAACCACCTAAACCTTGCGCGCCAATACCTAGCTTGTTAGCACGTTCAAAAATTTCTAAACGCAGTTTTTCTTCCGTTGTTTCTGCACCGCGCTCCATAAGCTCATGAATATCAACCGGGTCCATTAACGACTCTTTTGCCATTACAGCTGCTTTTTCGGCGGTTCCACCAATGCCTATACCTAGCATGCCTGGCGGGCACCAACCAGCGCCCATTGTTGGTAGCGTTTTTTCTACCCATGCAGCCACATCGTCAGATGGGTTTAGCATAACCATTTTACTTTTGTTCTCTGAGCCGCCGCCTTTCGCTGCAACCATTACTTCTACTTCGCCACCCGCCACTAAATCAATGTGTACAACTGAAGGGGTATTATCTTTAGTGTTTTTACGTGTGCCAGCAGGGTCAGCTACAATAGAAGCGCGTAGTGGGTTATCTGGATTTAAATATGCGCGACGTGTGCCTTCATCAACCATTTGTTGTACGGTTAAATCTGTTTTATCCCACTTAACATCCATCCCTACTTTTACAAAACAGGTAATAATACCCGTGTCTTGACACAATGGACGCTTGCCTTCAGCCGACATACGCGAGTTAATTAAAATTTGCGCGATTGCATCTTTTGCAGCCTTGCTTTGTTCTTTGTTGTAGGCTTTTTCTAACGCTTGAACAAAATCAAGGGGATGATAAAAAGAGATATATTGCAACGCATCTTCAATGCTATCAATAAAGTCTTGCTGACGGATTGTACTCATAGTGGTTCCTTAAGTTAGCGTTACGCTTAAGCGTAATCTATACCAAACCGGTGACGGTGGTTTGCACTGTTTTAATTACAACGTAGATTTGATACTAAACGCTGCCAAAAAAATTTGACTTATGATACCCTCCCAGCCCGTTTCGAGCCAGTTCTTAAAGGGGCAGTAAATGCTAAACAATGAAAAAAATTGTGTAAAATTAGCCATAACACAAAACTGCATTGATGTTTTCGCGCATTTTGCGCATTTACCCTATGCCGTATTACTAGACTCAGCCAATAGCGAGCACATAAATAGTCGCTTTGATATTATTGCGATAGAGCCTCACGCTATTTTAGAAGTAAACAATAATCATAGCGTATTTAATCAGCAGCTTGACTCGCGTAGCCCCTTTACAATAATGAACGATGAGCTAAGTAAACTTAGCGCGCAAAAAGCCGCTAATAACCTGCCTTTTAACGGCGGCTGGCTTGGTTATTTTGGTTACGATTTAGGGCGTATTATTGAGCACATGCCACGCACGGCAAAACACGATATAACGTTGCCACAAATGGCCATTGGCCTTTATTTAGATGCGCTGATATTTGATAAACACCAGCAAAGCTGGTTTTACGTTTCTCAGCCTGAGGTGAACCGTTTAGCGCTTTACCAGCAGTATTTAGCAAACGATATAGTACCAGCACAGTTTTCGCTCACCAGCGATTGGCACTCAAATATGAGTGAACATGAATACGCTGACAAATTTTCGCAAATACAAGATTATTTAAAAAGTGGTGATTGCTATCAAATCAACCTAGCACAGCGCTTTAGTGCCGGTTTTAAAGGCGACCCTTTCCAAGCCTACAAAGTATTACGTGAGGCTAATAAAGCGCCATTTTCTAGCTTTATTAACCACCCACGTGGCGCCATTTTATCAATATCGCCAGAGCGCTTTATTGCAGTTCACGACAATATAGTTGAAACAAAACCCATCAAAGGCACTTTGCCACGCATGGCCGACGCAATCGCAGATCAACAACAAGCGAGAGCCCTTGAAAACTCAACCAAAGACCGCGCAGAAAATGTAATGATTGTTGATTTACTGCGTAACGATTTAGGTAAAGTTGCAAAACCTGGCTCTGTAAAGGTGCCCTCACTTTTTGCTATTGAGAGCTTTCCGGCAGTGCATCACTTAGTGAGTACCGTAACGGCAGAGCTAGATGAAAGTAAAACGTGTGTTGATCAACTTGAAGCAGCATTTCCCGGAGGGTCAATCACTGGCGCGCCTAAAATTAGAGCTATGGAGATAATTGAAGAGCTAGAGCCTCATAGGCGTAGTATTTACTGTGGCTCTATAGGTTATTTAAGCGCCTGCGGTAATATGGACACCAGTATTACAATCCGTACATTGGTTTGTCATAACGAACACATTTATTGCTGGGCCGGCGGTGGTATTGTCGCTGATTCTAAAGTCGAATTGGAATACCAAGAAACATACGATAAAGTGAATAAAATACTTCCTTTATTAAAACAGTAGAACGCTTTGAATAGTGAACATATTATGGCGCGGTTTCAGCTAAGCCCTACTGCTGCGCCAAATCAAATAAAAGATACCCGTAAAAAGCGTGCCAGTGCGGTTATGCTGCCTATTATTGATGTTGATAACCACGCGCATATTTTATTGTGCAAACGCCCTACTTATTTACATCATCACCCTGGGGAAATTTGTTTACCCGGCGGTAAGTTTGAGCAAAGCGATAAACACCTGCGCACCACAGCGCTTCGAGAATTACACGAAGAGCTTAATATAGCGCCAAGTAATGTTAAAGTGCTCGGGCAGCTGCCACAATACTCTACCCTAACAGGCTTTAGCATTAGCCCATTTGTGGGTTTACTTGATGAACACACAGTATGGGAGAACGATTATAATGAAGTGCAAGCTAGCTTTTTACTGTCGCTTACCCAGCTTTCAAACGAGGCCAATTGGCAGCCTATTCCTTTTCAACGTTTTGGCAAAACCATCACCTTGCAAGGGTTTAGTACACCGCACGGATTACTGTGGGGAGCAACGGCTAGCATTATAAAAAACTTTACAAAACAGCTTGCCCTACCAGTGTAAAACTTACGGCCAAATAGTTACATAATATAGAATTAACGTTATGATACTCGACCGTTCAAAGAACAGCTTTCGGGCTGAGTAAATAAAGTAGAGACCCATAGTATGATCAGTGCATTTGATATGTTTAGCATTGGTATTGGCCCATCGTCGTCACATACCGTTGGCCCAATGCGTGCCTCGCGCTTATTTGTTAATGACCTACAAGAGCAACAACTTTTAACCTCTGTTACCGATATAAAGGTAGAGCTTTATGGCTCACTGGGTCAAACCGGCGTAGGCCATGGCTCTGGTAAAGCCGTTATATTAGGGCTTGCCGGCTACGACCCAGAAACAATAGATGCCGATTTAGTTGACGATATCCTTGCCACCATTGAAAAAGAGCAAGTGATATACCTCAACCAAACCCATAAAGCGAATTTTCCTAAGCAAGGGGCTATTGTTTTTCATCGCCGTAAAACCTTACCTAAGCACTCTAATGCCATGGAAATTATTGCCTCAAATAATGGCGAAAAAGTATATAGCAAAGTGTACTACTCTATTGGCGGCGGCTTTATTGTTACCGATGAAGAATTTGAAAACGAAAAACAAGCAGCCCTTGATATACGCGAGCAAAACCCGGCTCCTTACCCGTTCGAAAGTGCAAAAGATTTACTAGAGCTGTGTAAAGAATCCGGCTTTAGTGTATCTACTTTAATGATGCATAACGAAAAAACGCTGCGCAAAGAAGACGATATTAAAGACGAGTTGTTTAATATTTGGCAAGTAATGAAAGCCTGTATTGAACGTGGCATGCGCACCGAGGGAATTTTACCAGGTGGTTTAAAAGTTAAACGCCGTGCACCTAGTTTGTATTTAAAGCTAAATGTAGAAGTGAGTAATGACCCACTCAGAGCAATGGATTGGGTGGATTTATTTGCCTTAGCTGTAAATGAAGAAAATGCCGCCGGTGGGCGCGTAGTCACGGCGCCAACAAATGGTGCTGCGGGTATATTGCCGGCCGTTTTAATGTACTACCACACATTTATTAAAGAAGTAGACCGCGACATAGCCACACGCTATTTATTAACCGCAGCGGCGATTGGTATTTTATACAAAAAAAATGCCTCTATTTCGGGCGCAGAAGTAGGCTGCCAAGGTGAAGTAGGTGTTGCCTGTTCAATGGCCGCTGGCGCACTTACTGAAATTGTTGGTGGTAATGTAGTACATGTTGAAAACGCCGCCGAAATAGGCATGGAGCATAATTTAGGCCTAACCTGCGACCCTGTAGGCGGATTGGTACAAGTACCGTGTATTGAGCGCAATGCCATGGGCGCCATTAAAGCAATTAATGCCTCTCGCCTAGCAATACGTGGCAGTGGCGAGCAAAAGGTGTCGCTTGATAAAGTGATTAAAACCATGCTCGATACCGGTAACGACATGAAAACCAAATATAAAGAAACCGCACGCGGTGGATTAGCGGTAAACATTATTGAATGTTAAGCGTATAAAAACAAAAAACCGCGTATTTTAGCAATACGCGGTTTTTTAGTATTTATATACTTAAAGTCTTACTATTTTACTGGCAGTTCTATGTCGGCAAATAACGCATCAACATCTTCTTGATTACGTAATAAGCTTGCTCGCTCTACTCGCTCTTTAGTTAAATGCGGGGCAAAACGCTCAATAAAGTCATACATATAAGTACGTAAAAAACTGCCCTTTCTAAAGCCAATTTTAGTTGTGCTAGCTTCAAATAGATGGCTGGCATCAATACACACTAAATCTGTGTCACTTAATTGATCAACGGCCATTGAAGCAACTACACCTACACCTAGCCCTAACCTTACATAAGTTTTAATTACATCGGCATCGGTTGCAGTAAACACAATGTGCGGCTCAAGGCCGTGCGCATTAAATGCTTTATCAAGCTCAGAGCGACCAGTAAACCCAAATACATACGTAATAAGCGGATACTGAGCTATATCGGCAACGGTTAAATTGTCGGCCTTTTGTGCTAGAGGATGATCTTTTGCCACCACAATGCTGCGGTTCCAATGATAGCAAGGCAGCATAACTAAATCTGAGTATAAATGAAGTGCTTCAGTTGCAATGGCAAAGTCTGCGTCACCGCGCGCTGCCGCATCAGAAATCTGTTGTGGTGTACCTTGATGCATATGCAGCGAAACAGCTGGGTATTTTTTCATAAAGCCCTGAATAACACTAGGCAAAGCATAACGAGCTTGCGTGTGTGTAGTGGCTATATTTAGTTTACCCTGATCAGGCAGCGTGTGCTCATTAGCAACCGCTTTTATACCTTCGACTTTAGATAAAATTTCGCGAGAAATGTTAATTATTTCTTCGCCGGCACCTGTAACATGCGTTAAATGCTTACCACTGCGGCCAAAAATTTGTACACCTAGCTCATCTTCAAGCATGCGCACTTGTTTAGATATACCAGGCTGTGAGGTAAATAAACTCTCAGCAGTTGCTGATACGTTTAGCTTATGGTTTTGAACTTCTACGATGTATCTAAGTTGTTGTAATTTCATGGTTGCAGTTTTTAACGTTATTATTAAGCTTATATGATGGTAATACTAAGCAAAACCAAGTTTAATTTAGCTAAAACTTGGCAAAGTAAGCACGTATATTTTCATTATTTAAGCATTAAGGCTAGCATAATAAACCCGCTGCAGATAGCGATGTTTATTCAGGTTCAACTTATAATACATTATTCTTATATCTAATTTTTAACATATTTTTAAGTTAATCAGCGCAAAGCTACCCTCAAAGCATATATTTGATGTAATATAAAAAAATAGATTATGAATCCGAGAATTAAGCCATGATCGTTTCGATTATAATTGTGCTTATAGTGGCACTGATAGTGATTGCACTATGGGTAAGCGCTGTACAGCAGCATAAAGAAAAGCAAGAAGTTGAACGTCGCAAAGAATTAACAAAACAAAAAGCGATAATTGAAGAAACCGAAGAAGCACTTATGAATAGCGCTAATATTCCGCTTTCTGAAAACATTATACGCGTTTTACAACGTAGATGTTACGAAGCACTAAACGCTATGGTGAACCATTCACCTAATTCTAAAGCATTAAAAAGCAGAATGAACGAAGCTAAAGAAAAGCTAAGTGTTGCAGTTCAAGGTAATAGCAGCGACAATTTATCGTTACCAAGTAACGATAAGCAGTTAGTCTCGTTAATTCAGGGCATAAAAAAGCTTAGAGTTATTATGCGCTCTGAGCACAGTAAAGGCCGTGTAGATAGCCAAGTATTTGCAGCAGAAGATAAACGCCTTGAAAAGTTACAACTTAGAATTAATATAGAAAGTCAAATTAAACGCGGTTTATCTGCTCGTTCAGCGAGCATGGTGGGCTCTGCTAGGCAATATTTTGAAAAAGCCTATGCCACACTTAGTGCCGTTACCTATTCTGATGAATACGTAAACGCAAAACGCCAAGAAGTTGAAGCCTATTTAGAAGAAATAAGCACAGAACTAAAAGCATCAAACGCCACTGCCCTGAAGAAAAAAGCAGAAGCAGAGCAAGATGACTTAGACGTATTATTTGCACCTAAAAAGAAATGGTAATTTTAAATACCCAAAAGAAAGCCCATACATAATGTATGGGCTTTTTTGTATCTGTTAAGCTTTTACCAATGGGTAAATACTAACGTATTTTGAGGCACTACCTAGCGATAACTACGTTATAAACGCTCATTTACCACAACATAGATACGCAAGGTATAACAATGCAGTGGCAATGAGCGATAGCCACTAAATAATAAATGTTTACCCACCCTCAAACTAAGCCTCTTAGCTAAAAGAATGGGTATTAGCTATTATGATAAAAATGCAAACTTGATAATAAATAACGCTGTTAAAATCCACACGCTAATACTAACCTGGTCGCGTTTACCACACAGTACTTTAACCGCAGTATACGATATAAAACCAAGAGCAATACCATGCGCAATAGAGAATGTAAGCGGCGTCATAAGTAGTACTACACTTACCGGAATTGCATCGCTCATGTCATCCCAGTTTACAAACTTAAGGTTTTGCAGCATTAATACCGCAACGTATAAAATAGCACCCGCTGTTGCATAAGCCGGCACCATTTGCGCAAGCGGCGCAAAAAACATCATTAGTAAAAAGCATATACCCACAACAACAGCTGTTAAGCCAGTACGCCCTCCAACCGATACACCGGCCACAGACTCAATATAAGAAGTAGTGGTAGAAGTACCTAACATTGCACCCGCAATAGTAGCTGTACTATCGGCACTTAAAGCACGCCCTAAACGTGGCATATTGCCTTTTTCATCGGCTAAGCCTGCTTTTTGAGTTACCGCAACTAACGTGCCTGATGTATCAAATAAATCAACAAACAAAAACGCAAAAATTACACTCAGCATAGAAAGCTCAAAGGCCGCTGCAAAATCAAGTTGCATGAAGGTAGGTAAAATAGATGGTGGCATTGACATTACGCCGTGGTACTCAACTAAGTCGAGGCTTAACGCAATGCCCGTTACTAGCAAAATGCTAATAAGTACGCCGCTTTTTATATCACGATAAAGCAAAGCAGCAATGACAAAAAAGCTTAAAATAGCTAATAAAGGACCTGCCGATGTAATATCACCAAGCTGTACTAATGTAGCTGGGCTTGAAACAATAATGCCTGCATTTTTAAGCGCAATTAACGCTAAAAACGCACCAATACCAGTGGCAATAGCCTGCTTTAAAACCAAAGGAATAGCATTAATTATCCACTCTCTGACCTTAAACAAACTTAATATTAAAAATATACAACCAGACATAAATACCGCACCTAATGCAGCTTGCCAGCTATAACCCATGCCCAGTACAACACCGTAAGTAAAAAATGCGTTTAAGCCCATGCCCGGCGCAAGTGCTAAAGGGTAATTAGCCCACAATCCCATAATAAAACAGCCAATAGCAGCCGCAATACAGGTAGCAACAAATGCAGCACCTTGATCCATGCCTGCTTCCGCAAGCATTGCAGGGTTTACAAATACAATGTAAACCATAGTAATGAAAGTAGTGATTCCAGCAATGCTTTCGCGTCGCACATTGGAGTTATTTTCGCGGAGTTTAAATAGAGCTTCGAGCATAATAGACTTGTGATAGTAAAAAGTGACGAGATTTTACCATAAAATTAAGTATAAACAGGACATTTTACCTTGCGATATACTAAACTGTTGACGTAGAAACTATAAAAAAGAAAATATATGAATAAGACTCAGCCTAGCGGACAAGACTTAGAGCAACAATTAAACAATATTTTAGATTTTGTAACACAGCCTACAAACCACAGCGCTGAAAACAATAGTGATGTCAGTGAGCAAACAACACTTAACAAAGCCCTGTATTATTTAAAGCATAACCAAGCACCGTTGGCAGCTAAGTGGATGCGCCTTGCCGCAATGGCCGGAAATCATCGCGCCCAGTTTTATTTAGGGTTATTTTTTGTCAAAGGCCAAGGCGTACCAAAAAGCGTATTTCACGCAGCAGCATGGCTGAGTTTAGCCAGCAGCCAAGGCTACGAACCGGCAACCGCTGCTTTAGATGATTTAAGAAAATATATCGACACCAAACGTCTTAAAGACGCTCAGTGCTATGCAGCCAGTTTGTATGAGCAAATCCACCAAATTCAGTTTGCCCACTTAATCCCAAAAAATGACTAACTACTGTATAGCTAACAGCTAAGCACTGTAAAACACACTAAAATAACTGTATAGCCATCCCTTAAGTACTGTATAACGCTGCTACACTTTATACAGTACTGCAAACACCCTCAGCTTTCACTTACACGGCTTAAATTATAACCCTCTGTTTTTAAAGTGTTATTTTTATTATTTATTTTTTAAATGTTCTTTCTCATTCAAGCTTGGAATTGGGAACTATATACGGCGGGGATTTAATAAGTGAATTTCCAATAGGAATTTGGAATATTTCCCATTCAATGCTGGAATTAAGCTATTTTCTCAATTAACGCTGGAATGAAGAAATTTAAAATACGAGACCTAATTTTCCCGGTAAATTTAAGGCGAAAAAAATAGCCCTAATTGAGCTAGCTTCTAAAGATATATTCATAATAGATTATATTAGCAGGGAATAAAAATAAATTTCCATGCCCTACCTTGAGAGAAGTATTGATGGGGGGTAGTCAATTCGTTACTAATATTGTTTTTCCAGAGGGGTTGTGAACTATTCGCAGTTACCGTAATGCTTTTTAGTTACTAAATCCAACGATAGGTTTAGCCTAGTTAGACATCATCTAACTAGGTTTAGTTTGATAAGTAATCACAATTTTAGATAAATCTAATTTGGGTTTTCCAAAGTATGTGAATCTAGACTCCAGCTTTCGCAAGCAGCAATCGTTTAAACTTTCCTTTTTGTATACTACGAAATCAGTTAAATAGGCATTCATGTAAAGTAAGCAAACTGGTTCAGCTTTGCAGCAATCTCTAACTAGCTTCTCGCAATCACGTGACCTTTCAAAATTTGCAGTTCTATTCAATACAAGGTGAGTACTTACAAAGTGTCGGATAGAGTCAGCATCAATTAACTTCTTATCTTTTGTAAGTTTGAGAAAACCGTCATTTATTAATTTAAGGAGCGTTTTGTGATCCAACTTGAGAATTTTTATTACATCTTTATGCTTCATATCCTTAAATGACTGCCATTTACTTTTAAGCACTTCTTTAAGTCCAACTTCAGATATATGCAAGGAGTTTACATAACGCAAAGAGCTATTCACTTTAAATTGAGCTTCAACTTTTCCAGATATTGCATAATCAACCAATTCCTCAACGCTTAAATCAAATAAATCATAGATATCTTGGGGGATGTCATCAATTATATAAAATTTATCTAAGATTTGTACTTGAGCATTTCTTGGCTCATATGTCTTAGACATAATGTTTTTGATAGCTTCAAGGTCAAAAAATGACCTTTCAGACAGAATGCTACACCTTAATGCTGGTAGCGTATTTTTCTTTACCATATACGTCAATGACTTCATTTTTATCCCTAAGAAGTTTGATAGCATCGCACCATCTACTTGAAAGCTTAATTGATTGATATTAACTCCTTTATGGAAGCGATGTTTGATACTGTAAAAGTTAGTATCAATGTCATTATTATGATATTTCAGCAAAATTTTCTCTGCTTCAATTGGTGACGTTAAACCTTTTTTAATATTAAATGAGCTAATCTGCGCTCGAAGTTCATCTATCCCAAACCGAGTAACAAGTTGCCCCATTCCTTCTAGGTGTCTGCGATGTTTTAAAAGCAAGCCTTCCCATACATCACCAAGCTCTACACAACATAAAAGCTTGTATACGTCTTCGAATAATAATCTCAAGAACTTTATATTTACTCTATCTAACTTTAGCTTTGCAGTAATAAAATCCAGAGGTCGAAAAACTGACTCAGAAAATTTTAAAAGTGCGTTTTCAAAAGCAGGCCTTTCAACATCCTCTAAACTTAAAATATGCTTTTCAAATAAGTATAGGGGCTCTTTTAAATGTGGCTTACTCTCCTCACAAGACAGCACGTTTAGAACGTTAATCAATGGAGCCTGATGTTTGATACAAATGGTTGTTGAGACATTTTGCCAATTAACATCATGTAAGGTATTTTCTTTAAAGCATTCAGCACACACTTTTAATTGTTTAGAAAGCGAGGTTGAGCTGCGAAACGCCGAGAACTGAATGCCCTGTAATAACTTATACTTTATAATATCTTGTTTTATTTGCTCTATGCTAAACAGCAAATCAACGTGCTCAGTTTTATAAAAGTTCCAAGCGAAAGGCACATGCATCTGATTGGACTTAAACAATTTAGCAACACTTACAAAGCCATAAAAATGAGCTATCAATGCACAAGCTCCATATGGCGTAATCGTTATTTTACACTTCATAATGAACCCCTAACTCTTTTTTAAGTATCATGAACTTCTGGCTATATGGATTCACTTGAGTACGACCTTTGATTAGCTTGGGACTAAATGTTTGAACCAAGTCATCTAATAGCATCTCGTCTCTATGACGCTTAGCGGCATGTAAAATAGCCTTGCTTAACACTTGAGTGAGCTGTCGTAAGTCGCCATTGGTAGTTACAAAAAGCGGTAGGTTTATTCGAGGGTCCGTAAAATCAATGCGTGTGAATTTTAAATTTTCGTTCAGTGTAAGTAAGTAGCTCACATAAACTCTGTAATTGCTTAAGGTAGATACTGATAAAAGGGACTTTTTGATTGTAAGAGAGTTCCTAGAAGCGAACTGCTCATTAATTGACAGAAGGTTTTGGACTTTTGACGTACCTGCAAAAACTAAATACACATTAAGCTCATCAACAAGCTCTTTTAAATAATCAGCTATTTGACGAACTGACTTTATACCTACTTTTTCGACCACTTGCTGAAACTCATCAAACAATAAAACTCGATAGCGCTTGGTTTGCATTTGCTTAGCAATACGTATGCGTAATTGGACCTCTGTACCTTCTATAAGACCCGGCTCACCAAACCCTTTAAGAATGGCTCTATATAAGTCTAATGGGCTCATATTAGATGGGGAACGTATATAGCATGCTTGCTCTGAGCTCGTAGGGGGTGCTGTATTAGCGTATTGTTCATTAAAACGAGTCTTAAATTTTTTTAGTAACGTCGTTTTCCCCGAGCCCGAATCACCAACGATAAGCGTACAGCAGCCACTATTAAGCTCAATAACATTACTTGCTTCGGATAAAAGTAAATCGAGCTCTTCTTTGTTTTTTGCACAAACAAAAGTCTTTTCTGTCAGCATCTTTGCTTTAGTCTTGAGCGTGTTATCTCCGTGTTCGGTAAAAGCTGTACTCATAACTCATCACCCACATTAAATTCAGGCATTGTTGAATTTTTAGATTCATCAGCCTCTGCAGCTCTTACTGCATTCATAATTTGATCGCGTGCGTTAGAGTCATTCATGTCGATCGATTTGGTATTATCAAACTTAAGTTTATTTGGTTTTTTACGACCTGTTTCATGCTCTTTATTTTCAGCTTGCTTTGCTTTCATCTTTTGAAAATTATTTAAGCCCCTTGTTACCTTTTTATAAGAGTAATGTTTTCGAGGTGATGAGCTAATATCATTAAATTTTCCAATGCGAGCAACATCTAATTCAGCCTGCTGAAAACCTACTTCGTCATGATGACTCTTAGCTCGTATCGGGACAATTACAAACGTCTTATCAGCCCTAACAACGATGCTTCTTGTATCAATATCACTGTAAAAACAATCAACCTTTTCTACACCTGACATACTTAGCTCCTTGAGTTCGGAGTTTGCATATTGTTCATTTTTCAACTTAATAGAACCATTCTTATAAAGCGTGTGATTCATACTGACACCGCCACGAAAATGTTCAGGTATAAATTTAGGACTAGGTTCACATATAAGAAGTGGGTTTTCGCTTACTTTCTTTTGCCAAACGTCAATTGGAGCTCTTTGGTTTAGCCCGCCATGCCCAGAAGTATGGTATGTCTGTGTTATAAATTTCTGAAGTTCTTCGTCAAACTCCTGCAATGTCATCGAAGCGTGTTGTTCAGCCGTTTCACCCTGCTCTAAATGTGCATTATTAACACGCGTTTTAGAGCCCAAGTAGCCCGGCAGCCTAGATAAAAACTCTCGACGCAACGTCCTGAAAAAACTTTCAATAAATGGTTTACTCCATGGACTATAAGATACAGTCACCAATGGCATTATACCGAGCCCTAATGCCATGATTTTGTATCCATTACCTTTGGTTGCGGTAGTAGCATCGGAATAGAGTTTGGTGGGAATGCCATTACACGGCCAATCTATATTCTCTTTAGGCATTACAATATTTTTTAAACATTCAATTGCTAAATCAGATGATTCCGAAACCTTCTTACCTACCTTTATAGAGTAACCAACAATGCAGCGAGTACATGTATCAATCGCAAACATGACAGCAAGCGTGCCAAGATAAGTCCTAGTTTCACTTTTAATGCCAAGGTTGATGTAAACAGCATCCATTTCGACTCGCTCTAATGGTTCTTCACCGATATACTCCCTACCTAACTTATAGCGCAAACCCTTTTGTTTCTGCTTACTAATCGTCCTATTTATAACCATCTCAGCCTCTATATCCGCGAGCCGTCTGTATATACTGGATTTAGACGGGACCTTTGGGTATTTAACTGGATCTTCTTTATTGAGCTGCTTAACTTTTATACATATCAAATCACAAATTTTATTCGTAGACTTTGCGGTCTTGTCACTACGAACAAGATAGTAATCCATAAAGAAATCATAGATGATATCTTCAGTTTCTTGAGTAAATCGCTTTTTACCCTTGTTGCACGAAGCTGCGTCGTAATTTATTAGTTTCCTAGGATCTTTATCTGAATCTAAGTAAGCTTTCACCTTTGCTTGACACGTGCTTTTACTGAAACACTTTGAATTAAATTTATTCCAGTCAAATAACATCCGACTTTCGTCAATATTCGCATTCGATGTGTAATTTTTTGAATGCCTAGCAAGGTGATCTACAACAAAACTATGCCACATCTCTTGATCTTTAATTTGCTTATCACTTAAAAATGGTACTCCTGTTAAGTGGGATGTACTTTGATCATAAAAGCTCGCTTCATTATTATTAATTTTTCTCGTGAGCTCTTGATGAGAAAGCACTTTTACATTCGCACCCCCTATTTTTTTTTGTGCTGCATCTAATGGTGAGAGAAACATTAACTTGCTGAGTGAGTTTTGTTGTACAGCATCAACAACGTAGAAGAGCTCATCAACTCTTAATTTCATACCTTCTATTATCATGCCGGACATAACTCACCCTCATAAATATTGCTAAATAAAACACTTTCACCAGAAAAATTAGATGAAAACCCTATTTTCAAATAATCACGGAGAATGCAATATGAAATTAAGTTAGTGTCTATGTTTAAACTTTCACAAATACTAACTGCTGTAGCGAGTGAAGTTGGCACTGACAATATATTTAAAAGATAATTTAAAGCGTCAAAATTAACTTCTCCAAGTGCCGTTGCATTTCTCTTAATCATCATCATATTTGATAACGCTAATCGTGAAGGTAGGTGCTTTTCTGTCATGACATGAAACTCTAACCCATGTTCGTTAAATGCTTTCTTTATCAAACCATGCTTTCGATTTTGCTTTTCATCAAGGGCTTCTGAAACTTTAACCTCTATAAACTTAGTTACATTATTACAGTCAGTTATAGAGTAATCTGGGGTGTAAACTCTAACACTTTTTCCATCAAGATATTTTATGGTAAATGGTTGGCTTTTCACTGAAACAATAGTTGGATCAAACTCAAACATCACAGCAAAGTGTGCCTCATTGAATGACTCAAAAAAATGAGGCGATGAATCTTTTGTAGTTGGAAATAAGCCTGATATATTAAATCGACTGAAGCGTTCTAAATTACGTCTCATGTCATTTTTGCGATATGCATTATCTATTTTTGTATGTCTTATATTTTTAGCCATACCTAATTCCCCCATCAAAAATTAAACTTTAGTTAAGTTTATGATGACGTCAAATATCAATATCGCAAGAAAAAACAGATCTTTTTAACAGTCTGAAAGCTAAAACTATAGTTAACACTCAAAAAAGATAGAAAACACTAAAAAACCCTTATTTTTCATGTGTATTTACACATAAAAATAATAGTTAACATATTAAGGCAATAGCAACGAAGTATAAGCAGGAGATGTTTTAGAATATTTAAATCTAAAAAAACACCCAACCTGACTTTAAAAGCAGGTCACTAAAAATTAAAAAACAAACTTTTTAGATGCAGAGGCTGACTTGAACCTGACTGAATGAATTCAATATGTAAGCTAGATTGAAAAGTTAGCTCCACTTAACTGCGACTTCGTCATAACTGAGCTATAAGTAGATGTATCATCCACAGTACATGAATTAAAACGAAACTCTTAAGTATGAATCTAAAATCAACCGAGACAGCTAAAATTGCATTAAAAACATACTTCAACATTATGAAAGAATGGGATGTGAGTGAAAGTAAGCAACTAATTTTACTCGGTAGGCCTGATGAATTTACCTTTGAGAGGTGGAAAAGAGGTAGCGTAACAACACTAACCAGTGATGTGCTGGAACGTATTTCTTATGTGCTTGGTATTTATAAAAATTTAGGGATACTCTTTTCACAAAGAGCACAAGCCAATGAATGGCTAAATAAACCAAACGAAGCTTTTAATGGCTCTACAGCACTAAATTTTATGCTCCTAGGGACAATCGCAAATTTGCGTGAAGTAAGATACTATTTGGATGCGCAGCTTTGATCTCAAGCACTATAAGCATTTAAATTGCAATATTTATATTTTATATACCCTGTTTTCTTAGCCTATTAAATTTTAATAGGCTAAGAAAACAGGGTATATAAAAATTGGATTATTGCTAGTTTCGACTTTTAAAGAAACACTAAACAAATCCGAAACTGAGCTAAAACCTATCTTTAGTAAGGTGCCAACCAGCTCCATACCTACATTTGTATGGTCGAAGGCTTATCCCTTGCTCATCATAGATGATATCAGCACGTAATCGCGCTTCACGCTTAGATCTATATGCATCTTTAACTGTCCCGTCTCCACCGGTACAGCGCTCACATTTTTGACTAGGGGTTTGTCGATTTTTTGGCGATAAATGCCAATAATTACAATTCCTACATTTATATGGATCTAAATCATTACCGTAGTTTTCTTTTGCATAATTAGCAGCTTCCTGCGCCTCTTCTTCAAATAAATATTCAGATAGTGGCTGACCAGATACTTTACCAAAACAAGTTTCACTCTTCATATCAGACCCTTAATTATTAATTACATCAATATCAATTTTTCGATATCTTGATAAAAATGTTTTAGGGTTAAACTTAATCTGAGTCAGCGCATCTTCAATACCGCAATTAATTATACTGTCGCTGTATTTATAACCTTTATTACCCGATGAATTCTGATAGAAGCGACCATGAGGATCTATCATCAAATAAGACTCTGTCATAGTTGAATTAGATTCCGGAAAAAGTGGTAACCCTAAGCCACTATGTCTTTTTACAAATTGATGAAATTTATCTTTTGAAACCAATAATTCATCATTATCAGACGGCATTACATGT
The DNA here is from genome assembly GCF_023161905.1 of Pseudoalteromonas sp. 2CM41L. NCBI lineage: Bacteria > Pseudomonadati > Pseudomonadota > Gammaproteobacteria > Alteromonadales > Pseudoalteromonadaceae > Pseudoalteromonas > Pseudoalteromonas sp. 2CM41L. Next base: position 12,224 of record NZ_JALNTN010000003.1, on the reverse strand, counting down.
AGAACCTTCCATTTGTAAGGCTGTATTTCATCAATCAGATCTGAAAAATCCTCCTCCCAATTTAGACTGCTTACGACTGTGTTTATTTTAGTTTTTACTCCGTGTTGGCTATTAACTAAGTTTTTAATAGATAGCTTTAAATCGTCGGCACTTAACGAATTCCCCTTTCTATCGATTCGACCAATTTTCTTTCGTGTATTTAAGTATTGGCTATCAAAACTAATACCTATCATATCTAACAAATTTTCAGGAAAGTCTATTTTGTTATTTATTAAATAATGACCATTAGTGATAATCGACGTTTTAAACCCCTTCTGCTTAGCTAGTTGTAAGGCGATATAAAAGGTACTTCCTAACATCATTGGCTCACCGCCTGCAAAATTCAGTCGAACGTCTTCGTATTGCAACTCACTCTTTAACGTTGGTGAGCCTTTGATAAAATAATTAGCTAAATGATCAAGAAGACTTTCAATGTCTTCTAAAGAGCGGTGCAATTCTTTAGGACGCCCCCACTTTGCAAAGCAGTATGTGCAGCTGTAATTACAGACTTCGGTTATATGCCAATTAATCACTAGCTCTTTAATAGTTGCATTTTGAGCCTTAATTAATTCCATTGTTTCGCTCCTCCTAATCCATTAGAGAAAGAGCTGTTTCTTTTGAAATTTAGTTCATAGTTTTGTCTATTAAATAACTGAAAATTAAATTTATCAGATGAGCGTATTAAAAGTAGTCGGTAGTTTCTTCCAATACGAAACCGTATAAGAGAGTTATTAGACTTTATTTTTTGACCACCAAACCACGAATATGGCTTACCGGTTGCAATGGCATTAATTAAACTTTCAATTTTATTTCGCTGGTTAGCTGAAAGGTTTTGCCATAAGCGAGTGTTGAAACTATTAATAAATAGTTGAGGGATATTTTCTTTTTTTAACTCTTTTTCAAAGGTTAAAGGATGTTTTGATGACGACATATTTGAGCACCTTTTTGTTGTTGGTGCTCCTATACGCTAATGAAAGTATTTTTTTTCGCTTTTTATTTATGAAGGGAGTAAAACAATAGTCGCGACAGACTTTGCATCTCTTAAAACTAATTCAAACTCATTACTTTTACTATCAGTATCTACAAAAGTAAGTAATACAGGGCCTTCATGTGGTAAAAAATCCCAAGCATCACTTGATTTAATCCACCCATCACCGCAGTTATATGAATAATAGATACTAATTAATGCCTCAGTATTAAATTTAATTTTTAGCTCTGACCCCAGCTCGATAACTTGCTGAGTCCCCCATTTAACTGCAACTTCTAATGAACTACTCTCAGCATTAACTTGAGCGTTATTTAATGTAGCGCTAAATAAATCAGGGCTAGGGCTAAAAATACTGATAGAGGGAGCATCAAAGCTTTTTTTTGCAAAAGATTTCACTTTATTATAATTAGTCACCATAGAAGGCCATTTAACGACAAAACGACAAAAAGCATCTAATTTTTCACGGCGCTTTACAGCATTACTCCAAAGCTGCTCAGCTTCAGGATGACCCAATAACTCAGTCCATACTGAACTCTCAGACTCTATACCTTGCACCATTTCATCCAAAGTTAGTTTATCAAGTTTCATCTTGTAACTCCTTGAGTGATGATGGTTTGGCTCTAAGCAGTTTTAATTTTTTCATGCAAATTAAGCGGTCAGGGTCACTTTTGTTTATTTCATATACATCTAACACTGCACTTTTAGCAATCGATTTAAAGAGTGAGCGCTCTAAAATATCGCGATCATCAATACTAGATAATATTTCATGAAATTGGTGAATGATATTTTTAATTACTAATCTAACCTTATGTTTTTCATGATGTGACTCAGTTTTATTCGCTACATATTGAGGCCGATTCAAACCTTTAACTAGATACTTTTTTTGATAGAAATCAAAGTTTCCAAATCGACTATCTAAATTTAAAAACAAAGTTAAATACCTAAAAGACGCATCAGCTTTATAACGTGTTTTTTGAGTGTCTGAAACCTCATTTTTTATCTCATCTAAATCAGCATAATTTTTTAGGCTCTTTGATGAAGCTAACTCCCTTAATAGCTTCTTATTAGCAAGCAACCAATACCCAATGATATCAGGTGCTACACAATGATTTAATTGTTCTAGATTGCTTGCTAACTCACTTATTTTTAAATCATTATCTACTGACTGGGAAGATTGGTAGTTCTCTTCTAGTTCGACTTTAACTCTATTTCCGGTATATACCTTTCCTGCTGTTTTATATTTAACCCAAAAAGCTATCTGGGAGAACAAGCGAATATTCTTGGGCATTTCAATAGGTAAATTACTAACTTCAAACTGCTCTGCACAAAATAAGTTAATAATTTTATTTTTAGCCCTATCTTGACTCTGAAAAGCCGAATACGCAGTCTGTTCGTCGAATTCTTCTAAACCCTGATCTATTATTAATTCAATTATTGCCCTATTAGATTCTATATATTCATTGCGCCCATTGAGGGACCAATCATGGATAGGAAGTAAGTCATCTTGCATGTTTTACAAAACCTGATTTTAAATTTAATTGTAATAAAAGCGCATTTACTTGATGTCGTTCGTCAGATGATAAATTTACTTTAGGAATAAAAATGTTTGTCTGCTCATTTACACCACAAAACCGCAACCCCGCCCAAGCAGAGGGGTGCTTAAAGTTATACTCTAAAAGATTAAAATCAATTTCACTTGAGTTCTTTATTTTACCCGAAAGCACAGGCCCCATTAAAGCATTCAGTGATTGGTTTGCAGAGTTACATCCAATTGAACACAAATAATCCTTTTCGCCGTTTAATTTGATTCTACGTAGTTCCTCATCCGCTCCCAGCTCGACCCACCACTGCTGGGCGCTAAGCAGAGCCTCTGAAGCCCCCATACCATTTATAACGAGACTATCGTACTTTGACTTTATATGCGCAGTAACAATTTCAGGAATTGGCCATAATGAACCTATGGCTGTTTTAGCGCCATATTCTAGCATTCTCATATCTAAGCCAAGTGCTTCATTCACTTGGCTCGGAAAAAAGTTTAATGGTATATTCGCGCCGCTTTGGCAAGCCCATAACTCTATTCGCTCAGACCCTCTCACCGCATCACGCATTTCAACATCACGAAGCGTATAATCGCGAAATAACAAAGATGGCCTCTCTGGATATTTATGCTCACAGTGACCATAAAAGCTAAATACCTCTGATTGAGTTAATTGATTAACAACATCCTCAATAGTTTGAGTATCTTTACAGATTATTTTATTTTTCACTGCGACATTTTCAAATAAAGTACCGCCTCCGCATACATTCGTATCACATGTTTTTTTATCAAAATAGTTAACTCGCTGATATAAATACATGAGTGAAGGCAACCAGTTAACTTCATTCACTAAATGATACAGTTTCTCACCAGCTTTACCTGTCGCGGACCAAGGTATGTGTGATGCAAAGAAAGAAGGGAGTAATGATACTTTTAGCATATGGCTGGGAAGTATCGCTTTCCAATCAATAAAACCTAGATCCCACTCTATATTCGCATCTTTGTTATTAGCTACAAATGCAGCAATATTATTAACAAGATCCTTAGGCATATTAAATGAGTAGCCCTTTGCTATAATTTCGTTATTTTGCAGATACGCAACAATAACCAACGCATCATCATAATGATCTTCAATATCTATCTTTACTAAAACTTGCTCAGGATGAGAATAGATAGCTTCAGTTAAGTCGTCCAAAGTAATTTGATAGGTACGCTGTCTTGCTTTTAAATAATCAGGGTCTAACTCATCGGTTAGTTTTCCCAGTTTCTGGAAATCTGTTAAGCATATACTTGCTTTTTGTTTTAAATAATTTACAGGGTCAGTCGCTTTGCTCGCAGACTCTACAATAGAGGCATATAACCTTTTATCGAATAACGAAGCATTATCTATGTTGAATTGCTTTTTTTCTTGAGGCTTCAATAATAAGGCAGAATCAAACAACCACTGATTTAAATCTTTTTTTTCTGTCTTTTCCCCGATAAGCGCTAATTCATTTAAACCATAATATACACTACCTAATTGCCTCTTAGCACTTAGTAGTACTTGCGTTACTGGATTCTTTGAATAAAGCCAGAATGTACTCGCGCTTTCGCAAAAGCGCATTCCACTTGAATTCTCTAAGGTTTGGAAAGCGCGTAAAGCAGCATCTTTTTTTACTAATACTCTAGCTAAACCTGAGCTTGCTTGCTGAATCAATACACTAACTCTATCAGACTCCTGATCGGTTTCGGTTGATTGTCGATTTTTCATTAATGATTGTAGTTTTGCAGATAATATCTTTATATCACTATCTGATTGGCTTTTATTTGCGCTCATCACCAGCTGCATTATTTCAATGCTAGGGTTTGATATATCCAAGTAGGGGTTAGCTCCCATCAAAACCGAAGGATCAATACCAAACATTGGTGCCATTTCAAGGATTTCGTGGCATACAGTTTTATGCTGCTCATCTTGAGAAAAGTGATTTAATCTTACAAATGTAGGCAATAAAACTTGCTCAGGTTTCATACTTATATAGTTTTCTAACCCTTGATTGGGAAAATTAACTCGCGACCAGCTAAGTGCTTCCATAAAACATTGATATGATTTTAGTTGGGCATCACAGGCTTCATCTTTTTTTCCTAAATCGAATAACGTAGCTGATAAATTAAGATAGATAACCGAAAGCTGGTTTAAACGAACAAAAGAAGGCATAGGCTTTTCTAACACGCAAATAGCAGCCTTATGTAAACTTACCGCCTTTAATAGACTTTCCTGACTACTAAAATGCCATAGGTGTTCATTAGCAGCTCTCCGGTACGCAGCTCCTAACTGAGATAAACTTGCTGCGTGTTTCTCAGGAAATTGCCTGCGCTGTTTACTTTCAATAGCGCGATTAAAAAACACTTCAGCTTTTTTTAAGTTTGAGTGCGGTGCTCCCGCAATGTGTGCAAAATGAGTAAAGTAAAAAACACCTAAGTCATGACATGCAGCAGCCTTTGCATATTCATTTTTTTCAGCTATTTTTATAGCCCTTAAGAAGCTTTGCTCAGCTTGTTTTAAATTGCCGGCTTCTGAGCTAGTACTAGATAATCGAACACCTTCATCAATACATTTATAATAGCTAGGCTTTACTTTTTTAGACTGTATTTTATGCTGTGATAAAGCGTAGTTCGTAAATTCCTTTTGACCTTTGAAATCCATTTTTTTCCTTTTTTAATTTTTAGCTAAACCTTAATTTGTAGGTTAATAGTCTAACGACTATGAGCATCATATTTAACTTACACTAATCTATGCGTTTTATTCTTTTTAATTACTTATGCACTACCTCGATTACCCATACAATTTATCGGGCTAAACAAATACATATTTCATCTCTATATAGATAAGTTTGCATACTACAATTTGGCCGACCTTACTCTTAGATACAGTTTTGAGAGCAAAGTTTTGGGTTAAGTGTAAATCAATTAAAGCTCATGCTTTCTAGGTCAGCTTTAGTTATATATCTAGAGCAAACTCCTCTTGTAAAAGAAGAGATAGTCGACACTCCCTCTTTAGAGGTTAGGAACTTTAAAAATTTCTTTTTAAGCTTGATGTCATTGAAACGGATTCGATATATACAATCTGAATAAAGGGTCGGAATTCCTTTATACTCTCTGCTTTTTCCAACCACTCTAGAGCCAACTCTACACATAATGATATCTCCGTAAGCAAGATGTTGCTCTCCTAAAACAGTAGATGCTACCTTCTCAGTAAAATCAGAATTGAAAGTAGTACTATGAATATAATTACAATTTAATATTTTCAGCTCTTTGTGAGTCTTAGCCCCTCTTGATATATGGGCACAATCCGACAATCGATACTGTTTTGTACTATTAGAGCATTCACGTACGTAATTGGAAAAATCCATTCGAGTGCGAGCGTCAGAAATAGATATTTCTATAGACTTCCCATCTTGACTATCAGTAGTAAGCCTTAAGGTTTTCTTTGTTGGCTTAGACTTTTTTATATACAAAATATGAGTTTTAGCTTCTGTATACTCAAATGCAAAAGATGTCACTTCCTCTACTTCTATTACTTCAATCTTTTCAATTAACCTTTCACGAAATTTCGCTGAGTGATAGCCACTAATCAAGGTGTCTGGGACTACAATTGCCAATATTCCGTCATATCTCAACAGTTCAAGATATTGGCAGATAAAAACATATTCAGCCCTAGTCTTTGTTCCCAATTTAATATCATACCCAATGATTCTATTTAAAAGCTCTTGAAGATACTCATTGACCACAACATTTCCTAAAAAAGGAGGATTGCCAAGAGCTATGTCAAACGTTCCTTTAGACAAAAAATCCAAATTTTTCATTGCATCAGCATGAAAAACATTCCAGTCTGGGTTTGATTTTTTTAGTAGGCAAACATTTTCATTATCGATATCTACGGCTGTGATTTGCGGAACCTTTACTTGCTGGCATAAAGCATTTAGCAAATTACCTTCTCCAGCAGCCAGTTCAACTACTTTTTGAGGTAGAGGGAATGATTTTATCACCTTAGAAATCATGTTTTTAGATATACAATCTGGTGTGTAAAATTGACCTAAGATATTCTTTTTATTCATAGTTGTTATTCACAGCTGTTATTTATGTATAATCATTCAAAACAAATGATATCGAATTGACGTCAACGGTACCAGCAATTTAGTGAGGTTAGGGTTTAAATTGGATAAATTAATGGATGAATTTGAATATAGAGCGGATCACATGACTCTAGATGAGCTCGAAGAGATCACCGCAGAAAGCCAGTTTTATAGCGGGGTAATCAAGAAGCTTTTATCTCGTGGTTCGAAGTTAATCGTTGGTCCGAGAGGAGTGGGTAAAACTCACCATATGAGGATTGCTTACAAGCAAGCTTTGTGTCAACGATCTAAACCGTTACCTATATACATGACTTTATCTAAGTATCTACGACTGGAGCCCCTCAAAAATAGCTCATCTATAGCAATTCAGTACTTCCATTGCTGGGCTCTATCTAAGATATTGTTAGGTCTTAAAGACACATTCGAACACCTTGAAAAAGATACCGATAAAATCCTAGCCCCTTATGAAATCCAATGGGATGACCTAAATCTCTTCTGTGATCAAATAGAGAAGCAACAAGTTAGGGATTGGCACAACTCTTTACTAGACAAAATATCAGTGAGCATGGTTAGTAATATCGTTGATGAGGCGATTCTGCTGTGTAACCGAAAACATGCGATCCTACTTTGCGATGATGCAGCTTTGGTACTTACGAAAGATTACATGGTTGAATTTTTTGACATATTCCGTGCTCTGAAATCAGCAAAAATCTCACCCAAAGCTTCGGTTTATCCAAATACTGAATTTGGCCCTCGCTTTCATATTGGACATGATGCGGAAAGTGTTCCTTGTTGGCCAAGTATTGCCGACGATGAATATGTAAAGCTTTTCGAGGAGATATACTCAAAACGCTACAGCACCGATATAAAGGACGATATAAAGAAATGCTTCATGTATGCTTCATTTGGAGTACCAAGAGCATTTATTAATCTTATCAACCAATTCCATGCATCTACTAAGGCGACCATGCAGAGTAAATTGAATTCTGTTATTACTGAGCAAGCAGAAATAATATTAAAAGAGTTCAAAACCTTATCAACCAAACAGCCACAATATAAAAACTACGTAGCCGTTGGTCAAAAACTCATAAATAAGATTGTTTCTGATATATCCTTAGCAAACCGAATTTCGATTGCAGACAAAAAACAGCAATTCTTCCTTGGTGTTTTACAACAAGATGAGTATGGGAAAAAAGCTAAAGATATTCAGTTGATGATTAGGTTGTTAGAAGAAACAGGTTTGCTAGTTAGAGTAAATCCGGTGAAGCATGGCAAAAATAGTTCTGGTCCAAGAACATACGAAAGATTCATCCCTCACTTCACATTACTTCTCAATGAGGGGGCTTATCAAGTAAGTAAAGCAGGCTATGCATCTCACTTTGCTGAGCTAATACAACTCCCAAAAGAGAAACACCCTTTAAGAAAGAATAGCTTTACAGAATTTCTTACTGAAGAAGATATTGATAGCCTATCACTAAATCTCCCAAGTTGTTCTAATTGCGGAAACCTTAGAAGTAGCGAAGAACAAAGGTTTTGTATGTTCTGTGGTACTGAGCTGTTAAATAAATCGACATTTGAAGAGCTTACTAGTAAAAAAATTGATGAGCTACCTTTAACTAATTGGTTAAAAAACAAAATAACAGAGGAAACAAGAATAGAGACTATTGCTGATATTTTATTCGAGGTAAATCCTGCTCAAGAGTTGAGGAAAGCTAAAGGGGTGGGGGAAAAAAAAGCTACTCGTGTGATTCAAGAAGCAACTAGAATTATGGAGGAGTTTCTTTCCTAATGTCTAAAAACAAAAAAAACTTAAATATAAAAGTATCGGGTGAATCACCAACGGTAAAATTAAATACCTCTGGCTTATTCAGGTCTCACTCAATTCAAAATGAATCCCCTATTGACACATACATTAAAAGAAATAAGGCACTTTTAATCAAGTTGGGTTCTTTGGATAGAGATGGTCACATTGATGCATCAACGGACAGCCATTTATATAATCTTTTTTTATTAGGTATGGTTTCAAATGTAGAGTCATTCTTTAGGTGCTTATTAAGAGAGTTAATTCTCATTGACAAGCTTTCATATGAGCAGTGCCTAGAGCAGCAACTTACATACGCAGCGGCAATGCATCACAATGCCAAGCTGTTACCAGAAGCTCTGCTTGAGCAATGTACATTCATTTCTCTTAAAAACATAAAAGAGACAACTAAGAATTACCTAAATATTAGTATAAATGACTCTCCACTACATAAAGAACTTGTTGAATGCATAAAAAGTTTTGAGCAACTATGTCAGATACGACATTGTATTGTTCACAGGGCAGGGCTATTGGGATCGAAAAACGCTATAAAATTAGGTATAGAACAGCACAAAAGCTTCTTTGAAAATCCTATCTATTTAGACCTAAATTTTTTACAAGAATCAAACGCCATATGCCTTAACTGTGTACGCAACTATAACAACTTTATTTTTAACACCGTTTTAGCTAGATACGTTGAGTCCAATAAAAGCAATATCACGTGGAATTACAATATCGATAGAAAATGGTTTAAGAAGTATTACGATCAATTCAATTCTGAAGAGCTAAACCTTGATGCGCAAAGGCGAGGAACAAAACATTACTCTGCAAAAGTCGCTTACGATGAGCTACGTAATCACTATGACATTGCTCATCATTGACTCATGAACGCCTCTAATTGCTCTCACGACTTTAATTCAAGTGGAGTAACTTTAACTCAACGAGGAGCTTGAACATAGAAATATTAATCTTGAGCTCACTTAGTAGAGTTAAAGTCCTAACTCGGAAATGTCCAATAACGAGTTTGTCTAACCGTGCGCTCCTCGCTCATAAACGCCTTACTACATTTTTAACTTAAGATAACTTAGCTTGTGGGGAACTCTTTTAATATGTGCTACAACATTCAACCGCAATGCATACCGTATTAAATCAAGAAAAATAAAGTATGGAATATTAATTTAGGATCTTTATTTAGTGTTTCAATTAGTTTAAGCCTAAAACTAAATTCCAAACCTTATGAGAAAAACCCAAATAAGGAACAACAATGCCATCGCTACAAGCCTTGCCACATATAGCTCTTTATTCCAGATGTGTGAAAAACCATTCCAAAACTGAATGAGAAAGAACATAAAACCATTAATTGTATAAAAAATAACAAAAAACGCTTGCACACAACAACTGTATAAACTACTGTATACATGTACTGTATATAAACCCAGTGAGTGAGACCTATGCTACAGCCAATTACCGTAAGAACCGTTAAAAGCTACCAACAACATAATGAAAGTGAGTCGGTAAACCTAATAAAAGTAGAAGATGAAATTTCTGCTACGTTTGAAATGCTAAAAGTGTTGCACCAATACAATAGCTCTAACGCGTGGACCTTACTGATTGCGCCCGACCATGTGCCTAGTAAAGCCTTGCTAGATAGCTGCTCTATAGATACCAGCAAACTGCTTGTAATAAGACAAAAGCATTTAGTAAATTTAGAGTATGTGCTTAATTCAGCACTTCATAATGGTAACTTTGCAGCCATAATCACGTGGACCGATATAGTAAGTGAGCAGCAGCTTGTTAATTTATCACTTAATTTAAACAAAAGAAGCGCTAAGCTATTTTGCTTTACTAAAAAAACCAGCACTACAGCAATATCACTTACTCAATAAGCTTGGTAAAATACATTTTTAATTTATGTTAATTAGTATTTTATGAGTGTAACCAGTACTAGCGCTTGCTTATGCAACAGTCAGCTTAATTATGGAGACTGTTGCCAGCCTTATCATCTTGATATAAAAACCCCAGCAACACCTGAGCAACTAATGCGTTCGCGCTTTAGTGCTTATGCATTAAAAAATGCATCTTATGTATTTAAAACTTACGCCAAAGAAAAACAAGCACAAAACCCAGTAAATGAAATTGCTGACTTTGCCAATAGCTGCCGCTTTGTAAAATTAGTTGTGCGCGATACGCAGCAAAGTGATGAGCGAGGTTATGTTGCCTTTAACGCGTATTATTTTTACCAAAACTTATATTGTGAGTTGGATGAGAAATCAGACTTTATAAAAGAGGACGGTGAATGGCGTTATTTAGAGGGTATTATTAATCCGGTCGCCGATATAAAAGTTGCCAGAAACGACCCCTGCCCATGTGCAAGCGGTAAAAAATATAAAAAGTGTCACAGTGTATAAAATAAGCTAAACACTTAGCATAAAAATAGCTTTTTATTTAAGCGCTACTCTATACCACTAAACATGTTAATAACTGCCATAAACAAAAAATGGACCATCTAGGTCCATTTTCTACAATATTGCTATTGGTTTATTCATCATCATCTAGATCGAACGATTCACGCTGCGCAGGTCTAGCTAAAATCTCAACATAGAATGAAGTAAGCGCCTGCTTTTCGATTTCGCTGATCTTGTTGTTAATTTCAGCTACGTGAACGACTTCGGCATCATCGGCACTTGTGCCAAACTTACAGTCAAACGCCCAGTAATCAGCTTCAACAGGTAGCGTTTTATTGCGCTCTCTTTTCAAATATTTTTTCACTTCATGCTTTGCAGCATCAACCATACGAGGGTATTTGATTTTCTCATGATTTAGCGTGAATGTTTTCTTCATTACGTTCCTAATTACCTTGATTTAATGATAATGGCACTCAAGTCATACCATTTGCAGCCATTATAGCAATTGCATTTAATTTGTGGATGCTTTTTTTAAACAAAAAAAGAATTGTTCTATTTTATTGCATAACCGATTATTAAATATAAGGTGTTTTAGGCTTTTGAAACGCACAAGTGTTAAATTATTTTTATGCGTTAGCAACAAGCAATGGCTTATGTATAGCCTCATTAGTTAAATCGTCATAAAATGCCGCGGCGTCCATTTGTAGACTTGCAAGCGCGGTGTGCGTGTCATTTAAGCGCCTGCGTACTGATAGTTCACAATTATCGATTACTGTTAAAGGAATATGTAACTTGTCATCTCTAATCGCTAGTGGCTCAGGGTTTAAGCAGTGGCTTAATTTTATTGCTTTCATACCTGCTTGCTCGCCTTGTTGAACAATCACCGATGCATGCTCTTGCCCTATGGTCATATCAAATTTTTCGGGAGCTAATAATTGCTTTGGTCCAGCACCAAAGCGCTCCCTTAACTGTTCTTCGTCTTCATAAGCACTATGCGTTTCACTTTTTGGCAAGTGAAATTGACTAAAATCCAGCGCATCGTGCGATAGCATCGCTAATAAAAGTGAGAATTCGCCTCTGCGATTTTCATGCACACTTTTATTTAGCCTGGTCTTTAGTTGACTCTCTGTGATTAACAAATCATCGATTTGCATAGTCTTTAGCCGATTATGATAACTGATAGATATTTATCGGCTTTATTTCAAATTTCTTTAGCTTTTTTCTTTACTTAAATACGCAGTTTGCTATTATCAGCGCCGTTGCATTGGAGGGGTTCCCGAGCGGCCAAAGGGATCAGACTGTAAATCTGACGGCTCAGCCTTCGCTGGTTCGAATCCAGCTC